>DASZDK010000017.1:0-13856 GCA_035942035.1 Acidimicrobiales bacterium | reverse complement strand
GCCGACGGGCGCCAGCCGGCAACGTCTACCCACGGGCGGCTCGGGGAGGCCGCCGAGCCGGAGGCGGCGACTTCATTCCGCCCGCAATAACACTGCGCCGGCAGTGACTTTTTCGCCGGCGATAATCCGCCGGCGCCCGTTCGCACGGAGCCGCGAAGGCTGCGTTTGCTGCTCCGCCTGGCGGACTCCGCAGCGTTGGAACGCGAGCGAACGCAGCGAGCGACGGCGCCCATGCCGCCGGCCACGCTCGCCGCCGAAGGCGGCCCTTCTGGATGGCGGCCAGCAGAAGGACAGCGCGGAGGGCGACGGCTTCGCCGGCGCACGGAGCACGATCGGCTCGCCCGAGTGGAGTGAGCGCAGCGAGCGAACGAGGGCGATCACTGATCCCGTAGGTCGGCGAGGGTGGTCCACAGCTCGGCGGCGGTGGGCTGGCCCACGAACGACGCCCTGACCTCGCCGTCGGCGTCGGCCACCACCAGGCAGGGAACGGCGTCGATGCCGTAGCGGCGGTGGAGATCAGGCCGGGTGCCCACCTCCACCTCCTCCACCACCACCTCGGGGCTGGCCAGAGGGGCCGCCCGGGTCAGCACCCCGGCACAGGTGGCGCAGGTGGCGGAGGTGAACACGGCCACCAGCCACGGGACGTCGCTGCCGGCGAAGTCGGCCCGGTCGAGCTGGGCCGGCACGGCCCACCGGGGTGCCGTAGGAGGGTCGGGGCGGCGGCGCTGGAGGAGCACGGCCACGGCAACGGCAACGACCATGAGGACGGCGGCGACGAGGAGACGTTCCATGCCAGCCTGCTAGGGAAGGGGTGCTCCGAAGACGGTGGAGATGCCGGTGTCGTCGGTGGGCGAGAGGTCCCGCTCCACCACCACCGGTCCGTCCGCCTGCACCAGCAGCGGCAGCGGTGCGCCGCTCACGTACTCGGTGACGTCCACTCGCTGGCGTCCGGCGGCGGCGAGCTCCACGTCCTGCAGGCCCTCCAGGGGCGTCGTCTGCCCACCATCGAGGACAGCCACGGAGACGCGCACCGGCTCGGCGCCGGGGTTGTGGACGAACAGGCGGTCGCCCGAGGGATAGGGCAGGTCGCCGCCGGCCAGCAGCCACGCCGGCGCTGCCAAGGGAGCGCCGGGCGTCGACGACCAGCCCCGGCGCGAGGAGGGAGGGCCGGCCGTCAGCTCGCGTTCGACCACGACCGCGACGTCGTTGACCGAGCGCACCGACGAGGAGTGGCCCACGCCGGCAGCCACCGCCTCGATCTCGGCAGCGTCGATCACCAACTGGGAGCGGGCGGCCACGGTCCGCTCCACCGGTACGGGGAAGTCGCCGTCGTCGGGCACCACCTCCAGGCTGACCACCGCGTCCCGCTCGCCGGGGTTGTACACGTGCCACCGCTCGCCCTGGCCGTCGCCGTGCACCCCCGCCGGGAAGGTCCACACGTCGGCCGGCGCCGGCGCGGCCAGTGCCAGCGAGAGGCCGCTGCGCCCTGCGCTGCCGTCGAAGCGCTGCATGCGCTGGACGACGAGGCGGCCGCGGCGGGTGGTGACCTCCGTGGCGGTGACCTCTCGGCGGCGGACGACGTCCCCCAGGTTCACGACCGTCGTCGAGTGGGCCCTGATCGGCAACCCGCGCAGCGCCTCGGGCTCGTCGCGGCCCTGATCGGTGGCGAAGCTCACGTCGATGATGGCGTCGTCGGCGAAGGGGTTGAACAGGGTCAGCAGCTGGGTGGCGTCCCGCGACGTGGCCCCGTTGGCCAGGTACCAGCGGTCGGAGGCGGCCGAGGAGCACGACGTCACCCCACTTCCGTCGCTGGAGCGCAATGCCCGCTCCACCGCCAGGCCGCCGCCGTCCATCTCCACCACGACCGACGCGGCGGCGCCCTCCACTCCGTCGGCCACGCCGAGCGAGACTCCCTCGTGGGCTCCGACGTCCACCGGCTCGGACACCGGCGCTCCGTCACCCGTCGTCCACGTCAGTGAGCCGGTGCGAGGCTGGTCCCCGTGGTTGGTGACCAGGACAGCGTGGTTGCCGTCGACGCCCGTTGCCGGGCAGAACCAGGTGGACGAGAGGGACCCGACGGGATCGCTCACCGGCATGGCGAACGAGGCGGCGGTCCCGAAGGGGGAACCGTCGTCCTTGCCGATGTCACCGACTTCGGCCGCTGCCATGGCGCCCAGGACGGCGACCAGGACCACCAGCACCGGGGCACGCCGGACGGTCATCGGCGCCGCACCGACTGGGGGCCCCGAAGGGCCAACCGCAGGACCAGGAACCACAGCGCCGCCTGCCCGGCGACGGCCAGCCACCGCAGCGGCGAGGTGCGGTAACGCAGCGTGGCCGGGCCGGCCTCGTCGACGGTGAAGACGTTGGCCCAGCCCAGCGCCTCCTCGCGCTCGGCTCCCTGGCCGTCGGTCCGCAACTGCCAACGGGGGGACGACGTCTCGGCCACGTAGAGGCGTCCGGCCGGGACCTCGCCCCGGAAACGGGCGTGGGAGCCCTGGCCGAGCACGGGCGCCGACGCCGACAGGTCCTGGCGGACGGCGGCGGGGAAGAGCTCGGGAGCGTCGACGGCAGCATCCTGGCCCAGGGCGGCACGCACGGGCAGCCACGCCGCGTTCTCGTAGATGACCAGGGCCGGGTCGACGTCGATGCGACGCAGGTCCAGTTGCTGGCCCACGGTCGCCACCAGGCCGGGAGGAAGCGGACGGTGGAGGGTCTCGTCCCGCGCCGGCGCCGCCTGCTCGGCCAACACGAGGTACCGGACCCCGAGCGGACCGAGGAGGCGCCCCAGCCGCTCGGTACGCCCCTCGGCGGCGAGGCGCAGGGCGTCCCCCACCAGGTGGCCGGACGAGCCCAACCCCCCGGCCCAGCGGGCGGTCAGGCTCGAAGCACCGTTTCGGGACAGGCCGTAAGCCAGCCCTTCGTCCAACCGGGAGCCGGCCACCGGCAGCACCTCGGGGTCTCCCAGCCACAGCACCCGGAAGGCGCCGGCCTCGGCGACCTCGTCGCTCTCCATGAAGGCCAGGGTCCGGTCGAAGTCGCTGCCGGGAGTGCCCCACTCGCCGTCGACGGCACCCATCAGGACCGGCACGGTGGCGACGGCGACGCCACCGGCGGCCACCAGGGAGGCCACCTGGCGCCACCCGAACCGGTACCCGGGCAGATCGTGCTCGAAGGCGGCCAGGCCCGCGGCAGCGGCCAGGGCCAGCGCGGCAGCGGCCGGGGCCAGGAGCACCTCGGCCGGCGGCAGCGGCACGCCGGTGAGGTCCCGGCCACCGGCCCAGACCAGAGCCCAGCAGACCAACGCCACCGTCCACGCCCGCGCCGCCCAGGTGAATCGCCAGCCCCGGCCGACGAACAGCGCCAGCGCGGCGGCCAGCGGCACGGCCCACCCGAACGCCGAGAGCCCCACTTTGCCCGTCTCGAGCCGGAGCAGCTCCCCCACACCGAGATCGTCGGTGCCCAGCGGGGAGATGCCGGCCATGGCCGACCACCCGCTGCCGCCGGCGACCGGCACGAAGTCGAGCGCCCACGGCAGGTGGAGCACGGCGGCGACCACGGCCGCACCGGTGGCCACGGGCACGGCGCGCCACGCTCCACGGGGGCGGCCGGCAAGCAATGAGCCGGCCACCAGGGCCAGCGCCAGCACCGGCACGAGCACGACCGCCAGCGGCACGAACGCCCCCACGAGGGCGAGCAGGAGCCCGAGGGCGAGCATGGGGTGCCACACCGGTCGGGACGGGCGTCGAAGGACGTCCTCACCCTCGATCGGCTCCGCGGGAGGGGCGAAGGGCTCCTCGCCCGTGGCGGCCAGGAGGCGGGCCAGGATCCAGGGCGCGGCGGCGTAGAGCAGCAGACCGTCCCAGCGCCCACGGCTGAGAGCGTCGTAGGGCAGGGGGACCACCGCGTAGACGATCAGCCCGACGGCTTGCGTGCGCGCCGAGCCCAGCGGCGCGCACAGCCGCCAGGCCCCGACCAGCCCGACGGGCAGGGTGCCGAGCACCAGCAGCTGCTGGAGCAGGCCCATGCCGCCCAACAGGCCCAGGCCGCTCAGGCCGATGAGGGCGAACGCCGTCGGGGCCGGTGCCTCCGATCCCAGCCCGGCGGATCGCCACCCGCTGAGGTACTCACCGAGAAGTGACAGTGGGCGCTGGTCGAAGCCGGGCAG
This sequence comes from Acidimicrobiales bacterium, assembly GCA_035942035.1. GTDB lineage: Bacteria > Actinomycetota > Acidimicrobiia > Acidimicrobiales > CADCSY01 > JAHWJR01. The sequence goes on along the minus strand of DASZDK010000017.1, from coordinate 9,688 downwards.
GCTGGCGAAGGCGGGGAGGGACTCTCCGATCAGGTCGCGAGACCCGACCAGCACCACCAGGGCCACCACCACGGCGGTGCCGATGGCGAAGCGGCGGGGACCAGCCGACAGCGAACCGCCGACGCCCCGACGGAGATCGGTCAAGGAGGCTCGCACCCGATCGCCCCGGCCCAGCTCCCCCCGAAGGAAGCCGGTAATCCGCGTGCTGCCTCCGTGCTGCAGCCGGCGCACCTCGCCGTCCCGCAGCCCCCGCACCGCCCGCAGCGCCCGGCGGCGCCGGCGGACCTCCCCCAGGCGCCGGCCGTTCCAGGCCCAGGCACCGAGCACGTCGGCGGCCTGGGACACCCTGCCCGCGGCCACGGCGTAGATCGCCTCGACCACCGCCAGCACCGCGGCCTGGGGCAGCACCCGCAGCAGGTGGAAGGGGCCGTAGCACACGAGCATGGTCCGCAACCGGTGACGGGCCAGCAGGCGGCGCCGGTCGTCGACCGCCCGGCGGCTCATCAGCTCCTCCCGGTGCTGCGCCCGCGCCGCGGGCACCACCACGACCCTGGCCCCGGCCACCTGCGCTCGCCAGCACAGGTCCAGGTCCTCTCCGAGGAAGGTGATGGCCGGGTCGAAGCCACCGAGGGTGGCGAACAGGTCGGCACGTACCAGCGTGCAGGCCCCGGGAATGGTGAACACGTCCCGCACGGCGTCGTGTTGCTCCTGGTCCAGCTCACCCCGCTCGACAAGGGGCGTGAGCACCCCGGTCTTGTCGGCGGACAAGCCCACCTGCAGCAGGGCGCGGGGATTGCCCCAGGAGACCAGCTTGGGCCCGACGATCCCCGCGTTGGAGCGGTAGGCCTCCGCCACTAGGGCCCGGATGGCGCTGCGGTCGAGCAGGACGTCGTCGTGGCAGAAGGCGTAGAACGACGCACCCTCGACGACCTCGAGCACCTCGTTGGCAGCGGCGCCGAACCCGGGGTTGTGGCCGAGGTGGCGAACGTAGGCGTCCTCCAGGACGGCGGCCACCCGGGGGAGCGGGTCCTCGTCGCTTCCGGCGTCGATGACCAGGACGGAGAGGTTGGGGTAGTCCTGGGCGCCGAGGGACGACAGGCAGTCCTCGAACCAGGGACCGGCGTCGCGGGTGACCACGACGGCCACCACCGGCGGGGCGTGGGCCGGGTCGCCGATGAGGGACCCGAGTGACGGGTCGAGGGTCTCGGACGGCTCGGGAGAATCGGGGGGGACCGACCGCGACCGGTCCGGAGCGGAGGTCCGCTGGTCGTGCACAGCCACCTGGGGCGAGGGTAGCCGGGCGCCGGCGACCGCCGGCGCCGCACGGCGCCCGGGTGCCTGGCAGCGGCACGGGTTCTACGCTGGTCGGCGTGGCGACCATCCCCGAGCGAGTGGAGGACGCCGCCTACGTGACCGTGGGCTTCGCCGTCCTCGCCTTCCAGCAGGCCCAGGTCCGCCGGCGGGAGCTCGAGCGCCAGCTGGCGGAGCTGGGAGATGTCGTCGACGAGCACGGTGACGACCTCGAGGGACGGCTCCCCGAGGCGATCGGCACCCTGCTGGCCGCGGCCCGCGCCGTGCTCTGGGGTGATTCCGCTCCCTGACGGCCGCCGGTCGGACGCCTCGGCGACGGGGCGACGAAATCGACGCGACCTCGGCGGTGGGACCACACTGGCCCCTTGCCTCGAGCTCTGATCACCGGCGTCACCGGACAGGACGGCCAGTACCTGGCCCAGTTCCTGCACGACCGCGGCTACGAGGTCTTCGGACTGGTGAAGGGTCAGAACAACCCCCGGGGAGTCCTCCTGCAAGAGGAGTTCCCGTTCGTCGACGTGGTGAGCGGCGACCTGCAGGACCTCCCCTCGCTCGTCGCCGCCCTGGAGTACGCCCAACCCGACGAGGTGTACAACCTGGGCGCCATCTCCTTCGTCGCCCTGTCGTTCCGCCAGGCCGAGCTCACGGCCAACGTGACGGGGCTGGGCGTGCTGCGCATGCTCGAGGCCATCCGGATGGTGGGCGGGCGGGACAACCCGACCCGCTTCTACCAGGCCTCCTCGAGCGAGATGTTCGGCAAGGTGCGGGAGAACCCGCAGAACGAGCAGACCCCGTTCTACCCCCGGAGCCCCTACGGCGTGGCCAAGGTCTTCGGCCACGACATCACCATCAACTACCGCGACTCCTACGGCCTGTACGCCTGTAGCGGCTTGCTGTTCAACCACGAGAGCCCCCGGCGGGGCCTCGAGTTCGTGACCCGCAAGGTCACCAACGCCGTCGCCCGCATCAAGCTGGGGCTCCAGCACCAGCTGGCGCTCGGGAGCCTGGAGCCTCGGCGCGACTGGGGCTTCGCCGGCGACTACGTGAAGGCCATGTGGCTGATGCTCCAGCAGGACGAGCCCGACGACTACGTGGTGGCCACCGGCCAGACCCACTCGGTCCGGGAGTTCGTCGAGCTCGCCTTCCAGGCGGCGGGCATCGACGACTGGCAGCGCTTTGTCCGGCTCGACGAGCGCTTCCTCCGCCCGTCGGAGGTCGACCTGCTGGTAGGCGACGCTTCCAAGGCCCACAAGGTCCTCGGTTGGGAGCCCACGATGAGCTTCCCCGAATTGGTCACCACCATGGTGGCCCACGACCTGGACGTCGAACAGCGCAAGGCCGAGGGCCGGCGCTGATGACCACCGTTACCGCGTCCGATCGCATCGACGGGGTGTACGTGGTCGACCTCACCCCCCACCCCGACGCCCGGGGCAGCTTCGTGGAGACCTACCGGCGGGACTGGTTCCCCGGCGGCCTGGAGATGGTCCAGGCCAACCGCAGCGACCGCCGGCAGGGATCGCTGGTGGGCCTCCACTACCACCTGCACCAGGCCGACTACTGGTATGTGCCCGCCGGCCTGGCCCGGGTCGTGCTCCACGACCTGCGGGCGGGCTCGCCCACCGACGGGGCCACGCTCTTGCTCGACCTGGGCCCTGGTCCGGACGGCCTCACCGACGACACCGTGCAGCGGGGCGTGCTCGTGCCCCCCGGCGTGGCCCACGGCTTCGCCGCGCTGAGCGACGTCACCATGACCTACCTGGTCGATCGCTACTACAACCCGGCCGACGAGCTCGGGATCGCCTGGGACGATCCGGTGATCGAGGCCGACTGGGGCCTGGGCGAGCCTCCCGTGCTGTCGGACCGCGACCGGGCCAACCCCCGCCGGGCCGACCTTCCTCCCGACCGCCGTCCCCACGCCCGCCTTCGTCCCTAGGCGACCCCCCGCGAGGCCGTGGTCAATCCCCGCTGAGCCGGCTGTCAGGGCCGGCGGAGCCGGCGGGTCAGGGCCGCGCCGAGCTGCAGCACCTTGCGGGCTCGGGGCCGGGCGCGCCGGGCCAGGCCCAGCGCCAGCGCCGCCCGGTCCCGTCGGGGGGCGGCGCCGGGCTCGCTCGCCAGCCAGCCGAAGCCCAGCTCGACCTCGGCGCGGTAGACGTCGATGCCCCACTCCTGCGGGCACTCGTACGACAGGCGAGGGGCCCGACGGGGGCCGTAGAGCAGATTCGGGGAAAGCACCACGGCGTCGTGGTAGCGGAGGGCGTCGGACCCCTCGGGCCAACGGATCTCGACCACGACCGGCTCGCTCCTCCCCCGCAGCCCGAAGCGCAGCCGCATCCAGTCGAGGCGGACGAGGCCAGGGCCGGAGGGGAACCCGATGCCCACGGCCCGCAGCGGATGGGCATCGACCTTCTGGCGCAGGTAGCCCAGGCCGCGGCTGTTGAGCGAGACCGGCGCCTGCCGCCGGGGCAGGAGCCCCGCCCCGTAGTCGATGTAGAGCGTGACGTGGCTGTCCTGGCCGGAGGTGAAGAGATCCGCCGGCAGCTCGCCGAAGGCCACCGCGGCCGCGGCCCGGGCCAGGGGCGGATTGTGCAGGGCAGCCAGACCGAAGGGCCAGTAGAGCCGGTCCATCGGCAGGTCGAGGAGCTGGCGCGGCGTCATGTACGCCAGGCTCTCGGCCAGCGCCACGCTGAGCACAGCCTCGGACGCGTCCGATCCCCAGTTCTCGTCGTGCGCCCAGGAGCCGAACATGCTCGCCTCATCGGCAGTCGGCTCCACCACGAAGCGCAGCAGCATCGTCCGCAGCAGGGGACGAGCGGAGTCGGAGAGGGCGTGGTGCTCGGCCGGCACCACGTCGCGATACCGCCCCCACTCCTGCTGGAAGGCCAGGACCCCGTGCTGGACGGCCTGGCGCTGCTCGCGCTGACCCGGCCGGCCCGCAGGCGCCGCCATGGTCACCGGCGCTCCCTGGTCGTCGAACCCCCGCAACGAACCCACCTCGGGCATGCACACCTGCTCGAGCACCTCGGGGCTGCGCATGATCCAGCGGATGGCGGGGTCCGGTAGCCCGACGGTGCCGAGGAAACCCTCGGCGGCCACGCCGTCGAGCATGCGACCAACGGCGGCCTCGTTGGTGATGAGGTAGAGACCGAGCGTGTGCAGCTCGACGCCCTCGGCCCGCAGCGCCACGTCGAGCGCCGCCTGGATGGTGGCTCCCCAACCCAGGTCGACCAGCACAACCTGGCCCGAGCGACGGCCCACCGCGCCCACCACGTGGTCGACCAGTCGCCGGCGGACGGTCGAGCAGTGCGCCACCACCTTGGCCCGGACATCGTCGCTGGCGGCGACCGCCCGCAGGAACTGCCGGCGTAGGGCCTCGTCATCGAGGCGGTCACCCGCCCGGTCAGCCAGGTCGGGCAACTCACCAGCCACCAGACCGAGACCCTCGCAGGCCAGGGCAAGGGTCGGAGCCTGGCGCCGGTGCAGGAAGGACTCGAGCTCGCCGGTCGAGGCGTCGACCACGGCAGCCTGGCTGCAGACGTGCCGGGAGACCCACAGCGTCGAGGCCCGGGCGCCGGCACCACGCTGATCCCGTGCCGCCTCCACCAGCGGAGCCAGGAAGGCGCCCTCGCGCATGACGCAGAACACCTCGTCGGCGCCGGCAGCGGCGGCCCGCTCGTGCACCCACTCGGCGAAGCCGGTCAACACCGGGCCGAAGACAGTGGCGCCGGTGGCCCACCACGGGCGCAGTCCCGAAGGCAGGGACGTCCCGTCGGACCGGCGCAGCGTCTTGGCCCGAACGGCGGTGATGCCGAGGTCGCCAGCGCCGGCCGCCAGCGGGGCACGGGGCCGCTGAACGGCGTCCCCGCGGCTCAACCCCTCCCGCTCCAGGACCTCGGGCAGGGGCTCCGGGCGCCGGTCGAGCTGGACGCTGTGGATACCTTTCCTGGCCGCGCAGGCCACGTCGGCCTCTGGGTGGTCACCCAGGTGCAGCACCTGGGCGGGCGCCACCCCCAACGACTCCAGCACCAGGTCATAGAGGCCTGAGCCCTTGTTGCGCCGGTTGTCCGACGAGGTGAACACCGCCTCGATGCCCATCTCGTTGAACGGCGCACGGTCGAGCAGGCGGTCCAGCTGGGCCGCCGAGAAGTAGGTGTCGGAGACGGCCACCACCCGCACGCCGAGCGACGCCCGCAGCGAACGAGCGAGGTCGACCACGGCCAGGTCGGGAAAGGTGAGGGACCGCTCCACCTCCACCTCCACGTCGGCCAGGCGGGCGGGCGGAACGCCGCCCGTCACCGCCCCTCGCAGGCAGGCGTAGATGTCCGAAAGCGACACCTCGGGGGTGGCCCGCTCCTGCCGGCTCGTCTCTCGGGCCTCGATCTCGGCCGCTTCCCGCAAGCGGGCGAAGGCCTCGGGCGAGACCCGCAGGTGGCCCCGGGCCGCCAGCGCCCGCCCCACCAGCACGAAGGCATCGACCGGCTCGGGGACCACCCGCCACAGCAGGGTGTCGAACACGTCGAGCGAAAGCACCTTCACGGCCTGGCGCTCGGCCAGGGCGCGAGCCCGAGCGACGCAGGCGTCGTGGGGGCCGGCGGCGGCGGGAGCGGCCTCAGTCACGCGTGCCCTGCACGGCGCGGACTCTAGTGGTCGCCTCCGACGGTGCCGACGAGCGGCGCCGCGGCCACCGGTGGGCAGGCCGGCCGGCGTCCACTAAGAATGTCGGGGTGCCCTTCCTGAATGCCGACCGGGTCGCCGGCGTGTCACCGCCACGTTCATGAGGGCGTTCGTCACCGGCGGTGCCGGCTTCATCGGCTCCAACTACGTCCGTCACCTGCTCGCCACCACCGACGACGAGGTCACCGTCTACGACGCCTTGACCTACGCCGGCAACCTCGCCAACTTGGCCGCCCTCGATGACGAGCCCCGCTTCCGGTTCGTGCGAGGTGACGTGACCGACCGCAAGGCCGTGCACTCGGCCATGGCCGGCCACGACGTCGTGGTGCACTTCGCCGCCGAGACCCACGTCGACCGCTCGATCGTCAGCCCCGACGACTTCGTCCGCACCAACTGCGGCGGGACCAACGTCGTGTGCGACGTCGCCCGGCGCCTCGGGGTACAGCGGCTGGTGCACGTCTCCACCGACGAGGTCTACGGCTCCATCGCCGAGGGCTCCTTCAGCGAGACCGACGCCCTGGTGCCCCGGTCCCCCTACTCCGCCTCCAAGGCGGGCTCCGACCTCCTCGCCCTCTCGTACGGTCACACCTACGGGCTGCCGGTGGTGGTGACCCGCTCGTCCAACAACTTCGGGCCCTACCAGTTCCCGGAGAAGGTGATCCCGCTGTTCGTCACCAACCTGCTCGACGGCCGGCGGGTGCCGCTGTACGGGGACGGTGGGAACATCCGCGACTGGTGCCACGTCGAGGACAACTGCATCGCCATCGACGTGGTGCTGCGCCTGGGCGTCACCGGCGAGATCTACAACATCGGGGCGGGCAATGAGATCACCAACCAGGACCTGACCGAACGAATCCTGGCCCTGTGCGGGCGCGACCAGTCGATGATCGAGTACGTCACCGACCGGCTGGGCCACGATCGCCGCTACTCGATCGACGCCTCCAAGATCACCGCACTGGGGTGGCGGCCGAGGTGGGACCTCGACGCTGGTCTGGAGGCGACGGTGGCCTGGTACCGCGACAACCGGTGGTGGTGGGAGCCACTGAAGCAGGCCGGTTGATGAAGGTCCTCGTCACCGGGGCCGACGGTCAGCTGGGCCGGGAGCTTCTCCGCTTGCTGCACGGCGGCGGCCACGACGTCGTGGGCACCGATCAAGCAACCCTCGACGTCACCGACCGCGGGGCGGTGCTCCAGGCCGTCGCCGGCCTCCGTCCCGACGCCGTGATCAACGCCGCCGCCTGGACCGCGGTGGACGCCTGCGAGACCGACCTGGATCTGGCTTTCCGAGTCAACGCCCTCGCCGTGCGCCACGTCGCCGAGGCGTCACGGCGCTTCGGTGCCCATCTCTGCCACGTCTCCACCGACTACGTCTTCGACGGCACCAAGGCCGACCCTTACCTCGAGTGGGACGCGCCCAACCCGCAGTCGGTCTACGGGCGATCGAAGCTGGCCGGCGAGCTGGAGCTCGGTCCCGAGGCGACGCTGGTGCGCACGTCATGGGTGTGCGGACGGCACGGGGCCAACATGGTCAAGACCATCCTGCGCCTGGCCGGCGAGCGTGACGAGCTCACCTTCGTCGACGACCAGCGCGGCTGCCCCACGTTCGCCGCCGACCTGGGGGCCAAGATGCTGGAGCTGGTGGTCGACCGGCGGCCGGGTCTGTTCCACGTGACCAACCAGGGCCCGGTGAGCTGGTTCGAGTTCGCCCAGGAGGTGCTGGCCTCGGCCGGCCTCGACCCGGGACGGGTAAGCCCCATCTCCACCGCCGAGCTGGCACCGCCTCGCCCCGCCCCTCGACCGGCCAACTCCGTGCTCGACAACGCCGCCCTGCGCCTGAGCGGGGTCGCGCTGCTACCTCACCACCGAGAGCCGCTCGACCGACTGGTCGGCCAGCTCCGGGAAGGCTGACGCCAGTGGCAAGGTGCCGCCCCGACGCACCTCGCCGACGCTGACTGCCGGCCTCGTGCGCATTCGCCAGCTGTTCCACCGCACCATCCAGAGCAACCCCCTCCCCCCCGGAACCCTGGCGGTCGGCGTCGGGCTGCTGATCACCGGCGCCAGCGCCTACGGCTTCCTCGCAGTGGCCGCCCGTGCCATCGACACCATCGAGTACGCCCGGCTCTCGGTGCTGTGGGCGCTGGCCCTCCTCGTCGGCCCCGGATTCTTCCTGCCGCTCGAGCAGGAGGCGGCACGGGCCGTCGCCAGCCGGCGGGCTCGGGGGCTCGGCGGAGGTCCGGCGCTCCGGCGGGCAGCGATGCTCGGGGCGGGCTTCGTCGCCCTGCTCGTGGTGACGGCGATGATCTTCAACGGGCCGCTGCTCGATCGCCTGCTGGACGGCGACGTGGCACTGTTCGCCGGGTTCCTGCTCTCGCTCGGTGGCTACTTCGCCCTCCATCTGACGCGCGGGGCGCTCTCCGGCAACGGCCGGTTCAAGGCGTACTCGACGTCGCTGGCGGGCGAGGGCCTCCTCCGGCTCGGGGCCTGCCTGGCGCTGGCAGTCGCCGGCGTCAGCGGTGCGGGCGCGTACGGGCTCGTGCTCGGACTGGCTCCCTTCGGCGCCGTCGCCCTCGCTCTTCGAGGACAGCGCGAGCTTGCCCGTCCCGGCCCCGAGGCCGCGTGGACGGAGCTGTCCAGCGTGCTGGGCTGGCTACTGGCGGGCTCGGTCCTGGCCCAGGTCCTCGTCAACGCCGGTCCGGTGGCGGTCAAGCTGCTGGCCACCGAGGCGGAGACGGCCGAGGCAGGAAGGTTCCTGGCCGCGCTCATCGTGGCCCGGGTACCGCTGTTCCTCTTCGCCGCGGTGCAGGCCGCACTGCTCCCCGCGCTCGCCGCGACGGTGGCGAACGGTCGCCTCGACGACTTCCGCCGCGGACTGTGGCGCCTGCTCGCCGTGGTCGCCGGCGCCGGCGCGGTGGGTACCGTGGGGGCCTTCGCCATCGGGCCGTCGGTGGTGACGCTGTTCTTCGGAGCAGAGCTGGCACTGGGACGGGTCGATCTCGTCCTGCTGGCGGCAGCCAGCGCCGCCTACATGGTGGCCATGGCCCTGTCCCAGGCGCTCATCGCCCTGTCGTGTCCGGCACGAATGGCGATGGCGTGGTTGGCGGGCACGATCGCCTTCGCCGTGGTGACCGCCCTCGGCAATGACCTCCTGTTGCGCACGGAGCTCGGTGTGGTCGCCGGCTCCGCCGTCGCCGCCGCATGCATGGGCGTCTTCCTTGCAGCATCGCTACGGGGCATGCCGGCCACGGCAGCTCGCTCGCCTGGATGATGCCCCACAACCCGTCACAGAAAGCGACGTACGAGCCGCCAGTAACGGGCCAGCAGGCGGTCGAGGGGCGCCAACCACGCCGGAAGGGACAGGTTGCCTGGTGCCAGGCTGGTGGCGAACCGGTCAGCGAGCGCACGGTCGCTGACCCGCCGGGACGTCTGCACCGCCCTCCGCCGCTCCCGTAGCCAACAACGGCGGCGAAGGAGCCATGCCCAGCTCGCGAGCTTCTGCTTCCACCAGCCCTGGGACACGGCCAGGGCCACCACCGCCACCTCGAGGCCGATCAGGGCCGGGCTCAGGAGCCACAGCGTGCGAGCCTCGTACAGGGTCAGCACCATGCACAGGCGGTTCCGCTCGGCCAGGAACAGCTTGCGGGGGTTGCGGGAGAACTCGTAGCGGTGCATCACCACTGCCTCGGGCACGTAGACCACCGACAGTCCC
>DASZDK010000016.1:0-25279 GCA_035942035.1 Acidimicrobiales bacterium | reverse complement strand
TCCATGAGCGCGGCGTTGGCCCGGTCCTGGGCCGCCGTCTCCTCCGGGGGGAACGGGTCGAGCCAGCTCCGCCCGCCCAGCAGGTCGTCCCAGACGAACAGCAGCGAGACCGCCCGCATGCCCAACCAGCGGGCTGCGCTGAACACCGCCGAGGTCTCCATGTCCACGGCCAGGTGTCCGGCCCGGTGCCACACGTCGAGCAGCTCGGGCGGCTGGGCCAGCAGGGCCGAGGTGGTCACGTGCGAGCCGCGGTGGATCCGGAAGCTCCGGCGGGCGAAGGCCTCGGCGGCGGCGTCGACCAGGTCGGGCGAGGCCTCCGACCAGCCGGAGCCGCCGTAGTACTGCGACGCTCCCTCGCCGATGGCCGCCCGCTCGGGCAGCACGATGTCGCCGGTGGCCATGCCAGGCTGGAGGGCCCCGCAGGAGCCGATCTGGACCACCACGGGCGTGCCGAGCTCGCCGAAGACGTGCACCGGCTCCACCGCCCGGGGGGCGCCGTAGGCGCAGGAGTAGGCCACCGGCCTCCCGCGGTGGCGGCCGAGGTGGAACTCGGGGAAGGCCAGCTCCCGGACGCCGTCGAGCAGGGCGAGGCGCTGGGCGTTGCGCTCCCGGCGCCACCACGATCCTTCGAGCACGAGCAGGCCGGGCACCTCGTCCTCGACGAGCCCGAGTGCGGACGCCCAGTCACGGTGCGTCATCGGGACCGGCCGTGGTACAACGTCACGCCCGTCGTTTTAGTCGGCGTTGAAACGAGGACCCCATGAACGTCTCCCGCCAGCACGTCGCCGTCCTCGGCGCCGGCCCCACCGGGTTGGAGGCGGCGCTGGCCGCCGTCGACACCGGCCGCCCGTTCACCGTCTACGAGGCGGCGCCGAAGGTGGCGGCCAACGTGCGTTCGTGGGGCCACGTGGGCCTGTTCACCCCGTGGGACATGAACGTCTCGCCCCGCATGGCCCGCCACCTGGCGGCTGCCGGCGTCGACGTCCCCGCCGGCGACCGCTGCCCGACCGGCGCCGAGCTGGCCGACCGCCTGCTGGCGCCACTGGCCGCCCTGCCCGAGGTGGCTCCTCACGTCCGCCTCGGCGCCCGGGTGGTGGCCGTGGGCCGCCAGGGCCTGCTCAAGCACGAGCAGATCGCCACGCCGGAGCGGGGCCGGCGCCCGTTCCGCCTGCTGGTCGAGACCGACGCCGGCGAGGTGGTCGACCACGCCGACGTGGTGCTCGACTGCACCGGCAGCTACGGCACTCCCAACCCCCTGGGCGACGGCGGCATCCCCGCCCCCGGGGAGCGGTCCCTCGACGGTGCGGTGTGCCGCCGGCTCCCCGATCTCGACGCCGAGGCCGCCCAGTGGGCCGGCTGCACCGTCCTGCTGGTGGGCGCCGGCCACTCCGCCCAGACCGCGGCGCGCAGCCTCGCCTCCCTGGCGGCGCGCTCGCCCGGCACCGAGGTGGTGTGGGCGGTGCGTGACCCGGCGCCGGCATGGGGCGCGGTCGACGACGACCCGCTCCCCGAGCGCGCCGCGCTGGTGGCCGAGGCCGCCCGCCTGGCCCGGGGCGACCACCCCGGGGTGCGGGTGCGCACCGGCGTGGTGGTCGAGTCGCTGGCCCGCCGGGAGGGCCGGGTGGCAGTGACCCTGCGCAACGGGCGGGGAGCCGAGGAGGTGGTGGCCGACCGGGTCCTGGCCCTGACCGGCTCGGTGGGCGACCACGGGCTCTACCGCCAGCTCCAGGTGCACGAGTGCTACGCCACCGCCGCGCCCATGAACCTCTCGGCGGCGTTGCTCGGGGCCGCCGGTGGCGACTGCCTGGCCCAGGTCGGGCACGGTCCCGAGGTGCTGCGCAACCCGGAGCCCAACTTCTTCCTGCTCGGCTCCAAGTCCTACGGCCGCAACAGCCAGTTCCTGTTGCGCATCGGCTGGGAGCAGGTGAGCGACGTGTTCGGGCTGCTGGACGAGGAGCCGGTGCCGGCGTAGGGCGCTGAGCGCATCCGCCTACGCCGGGGTGCCGGGCGAATCCTCCCCTGGCTGGCGGGGTACGTCCGGGCGCCGGCGCTCGGCCTCCACCGCCGTCCGGCCGATCTGCACCAGGCGCAGCACCGTGACCAGGGCCATGCCGCCGACCAGGTTGCCCAGGGCCGCCCACGACGCCATCCCCAGCCAGTCGGCGTAGCCGAACGGGGCGCCGGCCTGGAGGGCGGCGAACATCTCCAGCGACACCACGATGGCGTGGTTGAGTCGCCCGCCGGCCAGGAGGAAGGCGATGGCTATCGCCGCCACCATCTTCGCCGGCACCGAGTCGGTCCCTCGCTGCATCCACGTCATCAGGGTGATGGCGGCGCCGCCGATGACGGCGGAGGCGAACGCGGTGGTCCCGATGCCCATCTCCGGGTAGTGGCTGCCGACCTCCACCGCCGTCTCGTGCAACTGTGGGAGGCCGAGCGTGACCAGGGCCATGAAGGCCCAACCACCGGCCAGGTTGGTCACCGCCGTGCCGCCCCACAGCCGGAACATGGCCCCCACGCTGGACTTGCCGGTCACCACCGCCGCGACCGGCACCAAGAAGTTCTCGGTGAACAGCTCGCTGCGACCAAGGGTGAGGGCGAGGAACCCGATGGAGAACGCCAGCGCACCCAGGAGCTCTTGGCCGGTCGACTCCCTGACCAGGAGCAGGGCCATGACCCCCAGGCCGACGTCGATGCCGCCGACGGTGCCGGTGGCGAAGAGTGAGGGCCAGCTGCGGTTGAGCCGGCGGCGGGCCTCGTCGACGGTCTTGCGGAAGGCGCCTTCCAGCTCTTCGTCGGACTCCGAGCGTTCCTCCTTGGTGGGCATTCCCCGCCTCGGCGGCACGGGGGCGCCTGGCCCAGGGGGCTGGGGCCCACCGTTCCCAGATGGCGCCTCTCGGCGCGGCTCCGTTGTGATGTCGTCGCTCACGGCTCGGCTCCTGATCCCGGCGGTCCGCCACACGAGCCTGGCTCGGTGTCGCAGCGGAGCTACCCCTGTGTGCGGTTCGGCAACCCGCCGGCGCCGGCGCCGGCGGTCATCGGGTCATGCCGGCGTGCGGATGGTGGCAGGAGCCGGGCCGTAGACCGCAGTGCGGTCGCCGGGGCCGAAGGTGGAGGCGGGCCCGTCCCGTACCACCTCACCGGCGCGCAAGCCGATGACGCGGTCGGCGAAGCCGGCGATCAGCTCCACCTGGTGCAGGCTGCAGACCACGGCGATGCCGTGGTCCCGGGCCACCGTCCCGAGGGCCTGGAGCACGCCGGCCGCCGACGCCGGGTCGAGACTCGCCACCGGTTCGTCGGCGAGCACCAGCCGGCTGCGCTGGGCCAGCGCCCGGGCGATGGCCACCCGTTGCTGCTGGCCACCCGAGAGCCGATCGGCCCGGGCGCCGGCGTACCGGCCCAGGCCCACCTGGTCGAGGCACGACCGGGCCAGTGCCGACTCGTCCGGGCCCGGGCGCTGGAGCAGAGCTCGCCAGGCGGGCAGGTGGGCCAGTCGGCCCAGAAGCACGTTCCCGAGGGCACTGCGCCGCCGCACCAGGTTGTACTGCTGGAAGATGAGACCCACGTCCCGGCGGGCGAGACGCAGCTCCCGGCCGCGAAGGGCGGCGAGGTCGCGACCGCCTACCCGTACCGAGCCGTGGTCGGCTTCGATCAGGCGGGTGATGCAGCGGAACAACGTCGTCTTCCCTGCCCCGCTGGGCCCCACCACGGCGACGACCTCGCCGGGAGCCACCGCGAACGACACGTCGCGCAGCACGGTGCTGGTGCCGTAGCGGTGGCCGAGGCCCTCGACCTGCAGCACCGAGGAGCTCGACGGCGTCATGCCAGCCGGGCCCGCAATCGTGCCGACAGCTGGTCGACGGCGGTGACCATGGCCAGGATGATCACGATGATGGTGAGCAGCCGGGGGAAGTGCAGGAGGTCGATGGCGTTCTTGAGTTGCTGGCCGATGCCGCCGGCGCCCACCACCCCCAGCACGACCGAGGCTCGGATGTTGAACTCCAGCATGTAGAGGGCGACCGAGACCAGGCCGGGAGCGGCGTCCGGCAGCAGCGCCCAGGTGACCACCCGCACCCGGCCGGCGCCGGTCAGCTCGGCGGCCTCGAGTGGTCCGCGAGGCATGCCCTCGATGGTCTCGGCGAACAGCTTCCCCATGCTGCCGAACGTGTGGAAGGCCACGCCGAGCACGCCGGCGAAGGGGCCCAGGCCCACGGCAGCGACGAACAGCAGGGCGAACACGAACGAGTCGATCCCCCGGCAGGCGTTGAGCAACCACCGCACCGGGACCCGCAGCAGGCGGGCCGGCGTCAGGTTCCGCGCCGCGGGGACGCAGGCGACCAGCGCCGCCACCATGGCCAGGGTGGTGCCGACCACGGCGATGGCGACCGTCTCCGCCGCCCGGAGCGCCAGGAGGTCGAGGCCCTGGGTGGAAGGAGGCCACGACCGGCCGATCCAACCCGCCATCTCGGGCAGCCCTTCGAGGAGCGCCCTGAGGTCGACCTGCGCCAGGCGTACGCACAGGGCGAAGCCGACCACGAGAACCAGCGCCACGGTGGCCTGGCGGGCACGAGGCAGCCGGGGCCCGGTCGATGGCTCGCCGGTGTCGGCCAGGCCGCCGGGCGCGCTCGCCCCGACCGCGGGGTCGTCCCTGGTCTCGGCGGCGGTGTCAGTCACCGGGGACGGTCATCGGTCCAGCTGTCCCAAGCTGACGGCAGCATCGCGGATGGAGCGGTAACTGTCGTCGGTCGCCGGCGTGAAGCCGGTGTAGTGCTCGGGAAGCAGGCTCTCGGCCTGGTCGGCGGGCATGGCGTCGAGGATCTCCTGGATGCGCCGAGCGAGCTCCGGATCGAACCCGGGTCGTACGGCGATGGCGTCGTTGGGCAGCGGCTCGGACTGCCAGACCACCTTGGTGGCGCCCTCGTCGAGGGCCCCACTTTCGATCATGGCGTTGCGGTTGCGGTCGTAGTCGGTGGCCAGCTCGACCCGCCCGGTGGCTACTGCCACCTCGTTGGCGGGATGGGCGGCCCCCTCGGAGTACTGGAAGTAGGTCTTCGGGTCGATGCCCCGCTGGGCGAGGAAGTGCGTGGGGATGAGCCACCCCGACGTCGACGCCACCTCGGCGAACGACATCGAACGCCCCTGGGCGTCGTCGGGCCAGTTGGTCACCGGTGAGTCGGGGGCGGCCACGACGATGGCGTGGTAGGTGGGCTTGCCGTCGTACTCCACCGTGGCGATGGCCCGGGCATCGGAGTCGTTGTTGGCCAGGACGAAGCCGTAGGGACCCAGCCAGGCCACGTCGACCTTCCCATTGGCCAGGGCCACGGCGATCCCGGCGAAGTCGCTGGCGACCTGCAGCTCGTAGTCCACCCCGAGCTGCTCGGCCACGTGGGCGAAGAAGGGTTCGAAGCCGGCCTTGGTGTCGTCGGCGGTAGGCAGGTAGGGCCCGATCCCGAAGGTGAGCTTCTCGGGGCGGGCGCCTTCGCCAGCGCCGGCGGCGGTCCGCTCGCCGCCTTGGCCACAGGCGCCGAGCAGGGTGACGGCCAGTACGGCCATGAGGGTTCGCCGCAGGGGCACAGGAGCGTTCCTCTCGTCGGCCGTCAGACGGCGCAGTTGTAGATGTGGGGAAGGCTGCCGTCGGCCTGGCGCAGGGTGAGGAAGCGCTCGACCACGAGGCGCTTGGCCTCGGCCAGGGGGACCTCGCCGGTGGCCAGGAGCATGTCGGGGCTCGACTCGATGTCGGCTCCGGCCGGGTGCCAGTGCACGCCGTCGACGGTGACCGACAGCTCGGGGACGGTGTTGGTGTCGTCGACGGAGATGCCCTCGTCGGAGAACCCCCGCCGGATGAGGGGGCGCACGGCGAAGTCACGGCCGGTGACGCCCAGCTCCGCCAGCAGGGCACCGAGCTGGTCGACCTCGGCGGTGTTCTGCGGTGTCTCGGTCAGGCCCACCCGCATGGGCAGCCCCAGCTCCGTTCCGAGGGCCAGCCCCTCCATGGCCCGGGCCCACGACCCGTGGCCGCGGTTGCGGTCGTGGGTCTCGGGGCGGGCGCCGTCGATGGAGGTCTGCAGCACCAGGCCGTCCCGGCCGGCCAGCCGCTTCAGCTCGTCGAGCTGGCGGCCCCGGAAGAGCATGGCGTTGGTGAGCACCACCGTGGCCAGGCGGTCGCTGGCGTAGAGGATCATCTCGACGATGTCGGGCTCGAGGAACGGTTCACCGCCGGTGAGGTAGATCTCAGTGAACCCCTCGGCCACGGCCTCGTCGACCAGGGCACGGAAGCGCTCGAAGGGCATGGAGCGCCGGCGGGCGGTGGGCGAGGACGCCACCGAGCAGTAGCTGCACCGCAGGTTGCAGTGGAAGTTGGTGTAGACCCACAGCCGGGGAGGGAACAGGGGCGAGCCGAACAGCGGCACCACCGGGAGCCCGTCGTCGACCACCTCCGGCGGGTCGGCCCAGCCCACGTCGTGGTCGGCGAACCCGCTGGGAACCGCGCTGCGGTAGAGCTGGTAGCGCCCCCGGGAGCGCTCGACCGGTGGGACGACCTCCAGGCAGGTCGTCCACCACCCCGTCTCCACCGTCTCCACGAACGGCTCGGGCAACCCGGCGGCTCGCATGGACGCAGCCTGCGCCCGCCAGTCGTAGGCCAGGGGCACCAGTTCGGCCTCGGCGTGGCCGTCCTCCACGTCGATCACGGCGTACCAGACCTCGGTCCGGCCGTCGTTGGCCGGCTTGCCCAGGACCCCGACGTTGACCACCAGGCAGTCGTCGACCCGCTTCTGCCACGGCAGGCCGGTGTGGGTGCAGCACAGGACGTCGGCACCGCTGGCCCGGACCCGCAGCCGGACCTCGTCGTCGTCGAGCGACTCCCAGAAGAAGTCGTTGAGCACCAGCGGTGAGCCGTGGACGAGGTGCACGTCGACGCCCGCCATGGTCTCGCGGTGCTCGGTGGGCAGGGTGCGCATCCAGGCGGCGAACGCGTCGCTGGTGTGCGCCTTGGTGAAGTCGTAGATCATCTGCGCAAACTCGTTGTCGCGCGGGTCGCGGTAGCCGCAGCCGCAATCTTCGTCGCCCCGTCCGATCGCTACGTCGTAGTTCCCGGCGATGCACTCGACGCCGTTGTCCACCAGCAGCGGCCAGATGGCGTCGGGTTCGCCACCGAACCCGCCCAGGTCGCCCAGGCAGAACAGGCGCTCGCAACCGCGGCGGCGGGCGTCCTCGACGAAGGCCCGCAGAGCGTAGGGGTTGGAGTAGGGCCCACCGCAGACGCCCAAGCGCATCGGGGGACAGTACAACGGCGGTTTGAACAGACGCCAACGGGGATGCAACTCCCCGCGGTCGCGCTCACTAGGGTGGCCGGCCATGGCCGACGCCGCCCTGGGGCTCGACGACCTCGCGGGCGTCGACGACCACCCCCTGGTGCGAGCCGCCGGTGACCTGGCCGCCGGCCTGCTGGTGCCGGAGGCCGAGCGGGTCGACGTGGAGGGCGTGCCGGCTGCCCACGTGGCGGCGCTGGCCGGCGCCGGCCTGCTCGGTGTGCGGGGGCCGGTGGAGGCGGGCGGGGCCGATGCCGAACCGCCCGTGGTGCGCCGGGTCACCGAGATCCTCTCCGGAGCCTGCGGCGCCACCTGGTTCGTGTGGACCCAGCACGCCTCGCCGCTGGGAGCGCTGGCCGGGTCGGCCAACACCGGACTGCGGGAGCGGTGGCTGGCGCCGCTGTGCAGCGACACCCTCGGCGGGGTGGCGGTCGCCCACCTGCGGCGCTCGGGAGGTGCGACGGTGCGAGCCCGGCCGGCGTGCGACGGTGCGGACCAAGCCGGCGGGTGGGTCCTCGACGGCACCGCCGTTTGGGTCACCAGCTGGGGCCTGGCCGACGTGCTCCTCGTGGGCGCGGTCACGCCCGACGACCAGGCGGTGCTGGCCCTGGTCCCGGCACGGGCCGCTCCTGGTGTCCGCCCGTCGGCACCGCTGGCATTGGCGGCCATGGAGGCGACGGTGACGGTGCGCCTGGAGTTCGACGGCTACGTGGTGGCTCCCGGCGACGTGGTCGAGGTCGTGTCCCTGGGCGACTGGCGCCGCGCCGACGCCGACAAGACGGCCAACGTCACCCCGGCGGTGTTCGGGCTGACCGCCACCGTGGTGGCCCGGCTGGAAGAGGCGTCGCGGCGCCGGGACGAGCCCGGTGGGGTGGCCCTGGCCCGGGCGCTGGGCGCAGAGGCAGCCGAGGTGCGCGCCGCCGCCTACCACCTGCTCGACCAGGTGCCGGCGGCCGAGGCCATCGACGAGCGCCTGGCCCTGCGGGCCCACGCCCTCGAGCTCGGGGTGCGGGCCGCCACTGCGTTGGTGGCCGCTGCCGGCGGCGCCGGCATGGCCCGCTCGTCGGCCCCGCAGCGGCTGGCGCGGGAGGCCCTGTTCCACCTGGTGCAGGCCCAGACCGCCCCGGTGCGCCGAGCCACGCTGGCCCGGCTGGGCGAGGTGGGGCCGTGACCTGGCGCCTGTGCGACGCCGACTGGAATCACTGGCCCGACGGGCTCCACGACGCCGCCGTGTGGGCGGCGGCGGCCCGGGCCGGCTTCGAGGGGGTGGAGGTGGGCGTCTACCGGGCGGCCGACGAGCTGGCGCCCGAGCGGGTGGAGGAGCGCCGGCGCCTGGCCCGGCACCACGCCCTCCCGGTGGCCATGCTGCTGCTGTCGCTGCCTGCTTCGCGCTGGCCTGCCGGCGCCCTGTCGTCGCCGGCCGCCGCCTCCCGCGTGGCCACCGAGGCTCGGGCCACGGCGGAGGTGGCCGCCGACCTCGGGCTGGCCACCATCGGCGTGTGGCCCGGCGCCGACCCCGCCTCCGCCCGCTGGGAGGACGTGGTGAAGGGAGCGGAGCTCGTCGCCGACGCGGTGGCGCCGACCGGGGTGCGGGTGGCCATGGAGTACAAGCCGGGCACCGCGTTGGGCACTGCCGGCGCCGCGCTGTGCCTGTGCGACGCCGTTCCCGCCCTCGGCGTGCTGCTCGACACCGGGCACGCCTTCGCCGCCGGCGAGGACCCCGCCGAGGTGGTGGGCCGGCTCGGCGACCGCCTGTGGCACGTCCACCTGGGCGACGCCGCCCCGGGGGCGGCCGACGACGACCTGCCGGTGGGCCGGCTGCACGACTTCGGTCCCGTCACCGCCGCCCTCGACGCCGCCAGCTATGGCGGCGCCGCCTCTCTCGACCTGTACGGGGCGGTCAGCGCCGGCCTGATCACCGGGGTGGACGCGGCGGTCGAGAGCCGGTCCCACCTGCTGGCCACCCGGTCGTGACCGGCCCATGAAGGCGGTGGTGGCTCACGGGCCCGGCGATTTCCGGCTGGAGGACGTTCCGCCGCCGCGGCCCGAGGCCGGCGCCGTGCTGGACGTGGAGGCCGCCGGGGTGTGCGCCGCCGACCGGATGATCTGGCGGGGCGACGGGCCCTGGGTGCTCGACTTCCCCTTCACTCCGGGCCACGAGATCCTCGGCCGGGTGGCGTGGGTCGACGAGGCGAGCGCTGAGCGCTGGGGGGTTTCGACCGGCGACCGGGTGACCGCCGAGGTCCTGGTGCCGTGTGGCCGGTGCCGGTGGTGCCGGGCGGGGCGGGCCAACCTGTGCCGGGGCGGGACGCATCTGGGGAGCGGGTTGCCGGGCGCCTTCGCCGAGCGCATGGCCCTGCCGGCCGGCGCCGTGGTCCACCGGGTGCCCTCCGAGCTCGGCACGGACGCCGGCGCCATCATCGAGCCCACCGCCTGCGCCGTGCACGCCGTGCGTCGGGCCGGCATCGTCGCCGACGACGCGGTGGCCGTGGCCGGCATCGGGGCCATCGGTGCCGCCGCCCTGGGCGCCGCCGCCGGCCGGTGCCGGCGGCTGCTGGCCGTGGTCACCTCGCCCGCCCGGGCCGAGCTGGCCCTGGCCCTGGGAGCCGACGAGGCGCTCGACACGTCGTTGCTGGCCGGCGCTCCGGGCACCGGTACCGCCGCGGAGCTGCTCACCGACTTGGCCGGCGGCGACGGGGTCGACGTCTTCATCGACTGCTCCGGGTCGCCCGAGGCCGTCGAGCTGGGCTTGGCCGCCCTGGTGCCCGGGGGCCGCCTCGTCCTCTACGGCGTGTACCGGCGCCCCGCCACCGTCGATCTGAACCTGGTGGGCGAGCACAAGGAGCTCGAAGTACGGGGCGGGCACCTGGCGCCGGGGGCCTTTCCCGAGGCCATCGAGCTGCTGCGCACCGGGGCGGTCGACGCCGGCCTCATCGTCACTGACCGCCACCCGCTCGACGGCGTCCACGCCGCCGTGGGGGAGTCCCCGAGCCGCCAGCGGGTCAAGGCGCTGCTGGTACCCCATGGCTGACCACGCCGGCCTGGTCGACCAGCTGGTCGCCGTGGGCGCCAAGGCGGTGGCGCGGGGCCTGGTGCTCGGCTCGGGCGGCAACCTCTCGGCCCGCTTGCCTGGCGCCGACGAGTGCGTGGTGACGGCCAGCGGCACGTGGCTCGACGAGCTGACGCCCGACCACTTCAGCGTGGTGGGCCTCGACGGAAGCCACCGGGGCGGCCATCCGAAGCCGTCCAGCGAGGTGCAGCTCCACTTGCACAGCTACCTCGCCCGCCCCGACGTCAACGCCGTGATCCACCTGCACCCGCAGCTGTCGGTCCTGCTCGACGCCCTGGGCCACCAGATCCGGCTCTTCACCATCGACCACGCCTACTACGTGCGCCGGGTGGCCACGGTCCCCTACATCGCCTCGGGGACCGACGAGCTGGCCCGGGCCGGCGCCGAGGCCCTGGCCGACGCCGATGCGGTCATCCTCGGGCACCACGGGTGCTCGGTGGTGGGCGAGACCGTCGAGGCGGCCCACAAGCGGGTGGCCAACCTGGAGGAGGCGGCGGTGGCCACCTACCGGGCCCTGCTGCTGGGCGACACCACCACGGTCTGCCCGCCCGAGTACCTCGAGCGGGTCCGCCGGCTGGAGGCCGGCGCCGGCGAGGCGCCGGTCTAGCCGGTGCTGGCCGCCGGTCTCGACATCGGGGGTTCGTCGGTCAAGGCGTGGGTGGCCGAGCTGGGCGGCACCGTGCTGGCCCAGTCCACCCGGCCCCTCGTCACCTCCCGGCCGGCACACCACGCCGCCGAGCTCGACCCGGGGTCGTGGTGGGCGGCGTCGCGCGAGGCGCTGGCCGCCGCCGTCGGCGAGGCCCGCCGGCCGCCGGGCGACTACGCCGGCGTGACCGCGTCATCCCTGCGCCAGGGCTTCGTGCTCACCGACGGGTCGACCGAGCTGGGCCCCGGCGTGCTCAACAGCGACCGGCGGGGAGCCAGCCAGCTCGACCGGCTCCGCGCCGACGTCGGATCCGAGGCCCTGTACCGCACCACCGGGCACTGGCCGGCCCCGGAGCTCACGCTGCCCAAGCTGCTCCACGTGGCCGCCGCCGAGCCGCAGCGCTGGGCGGCCACCCGGCGGGTGCTGTTCCTGCACGACTGGGCGCTGTGGCGCCTGAGCGGCGAGGAGGCCACCGAGGCGTCCTACGCTAGCGCCGGCCAGCTCGCCGACGTGGGCGGGCGGCGCTGGGCCGGCGACCTGCTCGACGCCGTGGGGCTGGGCACCGACCGGCTGGCGCCGCTGGTCGAGGCGGGGACGGTGGTGGGGCAGCTCCGGGACGCCGAGCTGGGCCTGCCGCCCGGGCTGCCGGTGATCGCCGGCGGGGGCGACACCCAGCTGGCGGCCATGGGGGCGGGAGGGCTGGCCGACGGGGTGGTGACGGTGGTGGCCGGGTCGAGCACGCCGGTGCAGGCGGCGGTGGCCGCCCCGCCGGACGACCCCCTGCGCCACCCGTGGGTCTCGACCCACCTGGCACCGCAGCGGTGGGCGGTGGAGACCAACGCCGGCTACCCGGGCACCATGGCGGCGTGGCTGGCCGGGCTGGGGGGCTCGGACGTGGGTGAGCTGTGGGCGTGCGCCAACCGCAGCCGGCCGGGGGCGGCCGGGGTGACCGCCGTGGTCGCCGCCCCCGAGTGGAGCGAGGCCGCCTGGGCCACCAAGGCACCGCAGGCGGTGCTCGGCCTCAGCCCGGCCACCACCGGTGACGACCTGGCCCGGGCCTTCGTGGAGGCCCACGCCTTCGCCGTTCGGGCCAACCTGGCCGACCTCGAGCGGGTGCTGGGCGGTCCGGCCACCACGGTGGTGGTCACCGGCGGGGGAGCCCGCCACGCCGGCCTGCCCCGGCTGCTGGCCGACGTGCTCGGGCGCCACGTCACCGTCCCCGAGGTGGCCCAGCCGGCCGCCCTGGCCGGCGCCGCTCTGGTGGCCGGGGCGTGCGGCGCCGGCGGCGGCGGTGAGCTGCCGGGGCCGCCGGCCCGGCTGGTGCCCGCCGGCGACCCCGCCCCCTACGCCGAGCCCTACGAGCGGTACGTCCAGGCCCACGCCGCCCTGCGGGCCCACCTCCCGGAAGCGGGTGGATGAGCGACCGCTCCCGGGCCCTGGTCACCGCCGAGCTGTCCGCCGCCGGCCGGGAGCGCCTCGAGCAGCTGGGCTACGACGTGGCCTGCGCCGGCTGGGGCGCCACCCGGCGCACCCTCGACGGCGACGGCCTGGTGGCCGCCGGCGAGGGCGCCACCCTGCTGGTGGTCGAGGTGGAACGCGTCGACGCCGGCGTGCTGCAGGCGCTTCCCGAGGTGCGCATCGTCGCCTCCGCCCGGGGCGTTCCCAGCAACGTCGACCTGGCCGCCGCCACCGCCCGGGGCGTGCCGGTGCTGCACACGCCGGCCCGCAACGCGGCGTCGGTGGCCGACTTCACCATCGGCCTGGTCCTGGCCCAGTGCCGCTCGCTGGCCCGGGGCCAGGACCACCTGCGCCGGCGGGGCTGGCTGGTCGACGGCGAGCTGCCCTACCTCCACTTCAGGGGCCCGGAGCTGGCCGGGCGCACCATGGGCCTGGTCGGCTACGGGGCCGTGGGCCGGGAGGTCGCCCGCCGGGCCGCCGGCGGCTTCGGCATGCGGGTGCTGGTCAACGATCCCTACGTGGCCGAGCCCGAGCTGCCGGCCGAGGCCGTGGCGCTCGAGCGGCTCCTGGCCGAGAGCGACGTGGTCAGCCTGCACTGCCCGCTGACCCCCGAGACCACGGGGATGATCGCCGAGCGCCAGCTGGCGCTGCTCCGCCCCGAGGCGGTGCTGGTCAACACCGCTCGCGCCGCGGTGGTGGACGAGGCTGCCCTGGTGGCGGCACTGGCCGAGGGGCGCATCGCCGGCGCCGCCCTCGACGTGTTCTGGACCGAGCCCCTGCCGCCCGACCATCCCCTTCTGGGCCTGGACAACGTGACCCTCACGCCCCACCTGGCCGGCGCCGCCGACGACGTGGTCACCCGCCACAGCGCCATGATCGCCGACGACGTGGCCCGCCTCCTCGCCGGGCGGCGACCGGTGCACCTGGCCAACCCCGAGGTGTGGGACCGGTGAGCCCGACCGCTGCCGTCCCCGTCCCCATCACCGTCTCGGTCAACGGGCGGCCGCACCGCCACCAGGTCGAGCCCCGGTTGCTGCTGGTCCAGTACCTGCGCGATGTGCTCGGTCTCACCGGCACCAACGTCGGGTGCGACACCTCGTCGTGCGGGTCGTGCACCGTGCACCTGGACGGCGACGCGGTGAAGTCGTGCACCGTGCTGGCGGTCCAGGCCGCCGGCGGCCGGGTCACCACCATCGAGGGGCTGTCGGCCGGCGGCGACCTCCACCCGGTGCAGGAGGCCTTCCATCGCCACCACGGCCTCCAGTGCGGCTTCTGCACGCCCGGCATGGTGATGGCGGCGGTGGCCCTGCTCGAGCGCCACCCGCAGCCGGAGCCCGACGAGGTGCGCCGGGCCCTCAAGGGCAACCTGTGCCGCTGCACCGGCTACCACAACATCGTCGAGGCGGTGGTGGCCGCCGGCCGCCTGGGAGACCGGTGATCCCGGCCCCGTTCGAGTACCGCCGGGCGGGCTCGGTCGACGAGGCGGTGCGCCTGCTCGCCGAGCACGGCGACGACGCCCGCCTGCTGGCCGGTGGCCACTCGTTGCTGCCGGCCCTGCGGCTGCGGCAGGTGGCGCCGGCGGTGCTCGTCGACGTGGGTCGCCTGAGCGAGCTGGCGTACGTCCGTGACCGGGGCGACCACCTGGCGGTCGGCGCCCTCATCCGCCACTGCGACCTCGAGCGCTCGGCCGCGGTCGCCGCCCAGGCGCCGCTGGTGGGCCACGCCGCGGGTCTGGTGGGCGACCCCCAGGTGCGCAACCGGGGGACGCTCGGCGGGTCGCTGGCCCACGCCGACCCGGCCGCCGACCTGGCGGTGGCGGTGGTGGCCCTCGGCGCCACGCTGGTGGCCCGGGGCCCTGCCGGTGATCGGGAGATCGCCGCCGCCGACTTCTTCGTCGACCGCCACCGCAGTGCCCTCGCCGGCGACGAGATGCTCACCGAGGTACGCCTGCCCAAGGCGGCGGGTGTGCCGTGGGCGTACCAGCGGGTGAGTCGGCGGGCCCAGGACTGGGCCACGGTGGCGGTGGCGGCAGTGGGGGCCATGAGCGGCTCGGAGCAGGTCACCGTGGCCCTGGCGGGCATGGGACCGGTGCCGCTGCGGGCGTCGGCGGTCGAGCAGGCGCTGGCGGCGGGCGAGCCGGTGGCCGGCGCCGCGGCGGCCGCCGACGAGGGCACGGCGCCCCGCTCCGATGTGCTCGCCGGCGCCGGCTACCGGCGCCACCTGGCCCGGGTCCTGGTGCGCCGAACACTGGAGTCCCTGGCTGAGCCGCCTAACCTGGGCTCTACGGCCACCTGAAGGAGCCACATCATGATCAAGCTCACCGCATCCCGAGGCAACGGCACCATCAAGGCCAGCTTCGTCCTGCCCGTGTCGGAGACGCCCGAACCCGTGTCGGTGCTCGGCGACTTCAACGACTGGGACCCGTTGGCCCATCCCATGAAGAAGCGAAAGAACGGCACCCGCAGCACCACCGTCGAGCTCGAGCCGGGGCAACGCTATGCCTTCAAGTACCTGAGCGACGGCGGCACCTGGTTCAACGAGCCGGAGGCCAGCACCCACGACGTCAACGAGTACGGCGAGACCAACTCGGTCCTCCAGACCTGAGCGGTCCCGGCCGGACGTCTCCTCCCGAGCCGGGTGACCCTCACCGGTGCCCGCACTGGCGGTCGTCCTGGCCGCCGGCGGGGCCACCCGCTTCGCTGGCCCCGGCCACAAGCTGCTGGCGCCGTTCCGGGGCCGGCCGCTGGTGAGCTGGGCGGTGCGTTCGGCGGTGGCCAGCGGCCTGCCCACGCTCGTGGTCCACGGGACCGTCGAGCTGTCCGGGCTGGCGGAAGCGCTGGGGGCACGGGCGGTGGCCAACCCCCGCTGGGCCGAGGGTCAGGCGACGTCGCTCCAAGTGGCCGTCGAGGCCGCGCGCGCCGGCGGCCACCCGGCGGTGGTGGTGGGTCTCGGCGACCAGCCGCTGCTGTCGGCCCAGGCGTGGGCGGCGGTGGGGGCCCGGGACGACGTGCCCGTGGCGGTGGCCACCTACGGCGGGCAGCGGCGTCATCCGGTGCGCCTCGGTGCGCAGGTGTGGCCGCTGCTCCCCACCGAGGGTGACGAGGGGGCGAGCCGGCTGGTCGCATCGGGGACGGTCGAGGTGGCCGAGGTAGCGTGCCCGGGGATGCCGGTCGACGTCGACACCCTCGAGGACCTCCGGCGATGGAGCTGACCGGCGATCGCCGGGCCGCTGCCGCCGGTGCGGGGCCGGGCACCGAGGCGGTGGCGGCGGGAGACGCCGTCGCCGTGGCCAGCCTTCTGGGGCGCAAGCCCCAGGGTGCATTCGAGGTGGTGGTGCGTGGCCCCGACGGCGACCCGGTGGTGATCCGCAACGCCCCGTTGCTGTACGACGGCACGCCCATGCCGACCCGGTACTGGTTGGTGGGGCGGGCCGAGCGCGAGGCGGTGAGCCGTCTCGAGTCCTGCGGCGGGGTGCGGGCGGCCGAGGAGGCCGTCGACGCCGAGGCGCTCGCCGCTGCCCACCGCCGGTACGGCGCCGAGCGCGACGCCGCCCTTCCCGCCGGGCACTCCGGTCCCCGGCCCTCGGCCGGCGTGGGGGGGACCCGCCGGGGGGTCAAGTGCCTTCACGCCCACTACGCCTGGTACCTGGCCGGTGGGGACGACCCGGTGGGGCGCTGGGTGGCCGAGCGCCGATGACGGTCGTCGCCGCCGTCGACTGCGGGACCAACTCCACCCGCCTGCTCGTGGCTCGTCCCGCCGGCGAGGGACAGCTGGAGACCGTCGAGCGGCTGGCCACGGTGACCCGTCTGGGCGCCGGCGTGGACGCCAGCCGCCGCCTGGCGCCGGCGGCGGTGGAGCGCACCGTGGAGACCCTGCGCCGCTACCGCCGGGTGCTCGACGGCCACGGCGTCGAGCGGGTGCGGGTCACGGCCACGTCTGCCGCCCGCGACGCCACCAACCGCGACGAGCTCTTCGACGCCGCCGAAGCCACCCTCGGTGCCCGCCCCGAGCTGCTCCCCGCCGACGAGGAGGCTCGCCTGTCGTTCCTGGGAGCCACCGCCCAGCTCGACGCGGCCGACGGCCCGTTCCTCGTGGTCGACATCGGCGGCGGGTCGACCGAGTTCGCCGTGGGCCGGACCGGTGAGCCCGAAGGGGTGATCTCGGTCGACCTCGGGTGCGTCCGGCTCACCGAGCAGTACCTGCACGGCGACCCGCCGGCTCCCGAGGAGCTCAGCGCCGCCTTGTCGGTGGCCGAGGCCCATCTCGACGACGTGGTGCGCGAGCTCCCCGCCACCCGGGAGGCCGCCCTCATGGTGGGCCTGGCCGGGACCGTCACCACCGTGGCCGCCGTCGAGCAGGGCCTGGCGTCCTACGACCCTGACCGCATCCACCACTTCCACCTCTCCCGGGCGGCGGCGGAGGACGTGTTCCGCACGCTGGCCACCGAAGCCCGCCGTGACCGGGTCCACAACCCGGGGCTGGAGGAGGCCCGGGCCGACGTGATCGTCGGGGGCTGTTGCGTGCTGGTGGCCGTGCTGCGCTACTTCGACCTGCCCGGGTGCCTGGTGTCGGAGTCCGACATCCTCGACGGCCTGGCCCGCAGCCTGCTCGACCCTCCCGTGCCCGGCGCCGGCTGAGCGCCCGGGCCGGGGGGGGATCGCCGGGCGAGGGCTGGGTACCATGCCGGCGGTGTCGACCGCGACCAGGGAGGACACGCCGGTCCTGCACGGCCGGCGGGTGCACCTCCGCCCGCTCGTGCCCTCCGACTTCTCCGCCTGGCAGGACGTGCGCCTCCGCAGCCGGGACTGGCTCGTCCCGTGGGAACCGAGCCGCCCGCCCGGCTCGCCCGACGTGGTCCGCAGCGGGGCGGCGTTCTCCGCCCGGTGCCGGGCACGTGAGCGCGAGCGTCAGCTGGGCAGCGGCTACGGCTTCGGCATCTTCGTCGGGCGCCGCCTGTGCGGGGAGATCAACCTCAACAGTGTGCAACGGGGCCCGTTCCAGAACGCCTACGTCGGCTACTGGATCGACAAGAGGTGCGCCGGCAACGGGTACGTTCCCGAGGCGCTGGTGGTGCTGGCCCGCTTCGCCTTCGAGGACGTGCGCCTCCACCGCCTGCAGGTGGCCATCATCCCGAGGAACACGGCCAGCCGGCGGGTGGTCGAGAAGCTGGGGCTGCGCTGCGAGGGCACGGCTGAGCGCTACCTGGAGATCAACGGCGTGTGGGAGGACCACCTCCGCTTCGCCATCACCGCCGAGGAGTGGCGGCAGCGCCGCAGGGAGCTGCTGCGGGACTGGGTCGGCCCGGCCCGCGACGACGGGCGTGAGGGCCGCGGCTGAGTGCCCGCTCCGTAGGCTCGGGACCATGACCGAGCCATCGCAGGACACCGCGCCGGCGGAGGGCGCCCCGTCGCTCCCCGACGACGACGAGTTGCGCTCCCGGCTCACGCCGGAGCAGTACCGCGTCGCCCGCCAGGGCGGCACCGAACGGGCCTTCACCGGCGCCTACTGGGACTCGAAGGAGCCGGGGGTGTACCGGTGCGTGGCGTGTGGGGCCGAGCTGTTCCGCTCCGACGAGAAGTACGAGTCGGGCACGGGCTGGCCCAGCTTCTGGGCGGCCATCGACGACGACCGGGTCACCCGGGTGACCGACCGGAGCCTGGGCATGGCTCGGGTGGAGGTGCGCTGCGCCCGTTGCCAGTCCCACCTGGGGCACGTCTTCGACGACGGTCCCCAGCCCACCGGGTTGCGCTACTGCATCAACTCGGCGGCGCTCGACCTCGACCCTGCCGGCGGCTGAGCCTCGGCTGCGACTGCCGTCGAGCACGACGAAGACCGGCCTCGTCGGGGGCATGGCGAGACCGGTCTTCGTCGCTTCGGGTGTGGCGCCGGTGGGAGACGGCGCCTCGGACCCGCAGCCGGTGTACCCCCCTCCGCGGGCGGCAACACGCGCAAAAGGGATTTTCCCGAGCGCCCGTCGGCCCGGCCCCGGGCCTAGGGTGTGCTGCGCCGGCGTGGTGGAACGGCAGACACGGTCCCCTTAAAAGGGACTGCCCATCGGGCATGCGGGTTCGAGTCCCGCCGCCGGCACGACCCCACCCGCTCCGGACACCTCGATGCTGCATGTCGTCCCGGTCGGCCAATTCGGCCAGGTCGAATGCCGAATGGAGCCGGGCGCTCCGCCGTCGCGCCCGGCTCGACGTTCGCGGTACCCCCACCCACGAGGGCGGAAACCGTACAAAGGTCCGCCCTGCCGGCGCCCGGGTTTCGCGTCCTTGTGCGGTGGTGTGCACGGCGGCGTAACGTTGCCATGCTCGAGCGCCGGTGCAACGCCGTGGGCGGGCCAGGCGTCGAAGGGGCAGTGAGGGAAAGTGGTGGGACCCATGAACAGAACCCGCTGGGTAGCCGTCGGTGCCGTCGCAGTGCTGGTGACTCTGGCCGGCGTGGCCTACGGCCTCTCTGGGCCGGGAGGAGGCGTCGACCGCGCCGCCGCCGTCTCGGAGGCCACCACCAGCACCACCGAGCGACCCACGACCACGCGGCCCCCGACCACCACCACGGTGCCCGAGACGACCACGACCACGACCACCACCACGACGGCGCCGGCTCCGGCGGTCGAGGGCCTGACCCGGGGCGCCAAGGGTGAGGAGGTGGCGGCGGTTCAACGCCGGCTCACCGAGTTGCGCTTCGACCCCGGCCCCGCCGACGGGTCGTTCGGCGTGGGGACGATGTACGCCGTCCAGGCCTTCCAGAAGCTCCACGGCATGGAGCCCACCGGGGTGGTGACCGCGGACGTGGGGGCTGCCCTCGCCGCTCCGCAGTCGCCGGCTCCGTTGGTGCCCGACGGTGGCGCGGACAGGGTCGAGGTCGACCTGCCCCGGCAGCTGCTCTTCCTCTACAAGGGGGGAGACCTGCGCCTGATCAGCCACATCTCCAGCGGCAACGGCAAGCGCTACTGCGCCCCCGGCGGTTGCGGCACGGCCATCACCCCCCCGGGGTCGTTCCGCTTCATGTGGCGGTACCCGGGCTGGCGGACCTCGCGGTTGGGCAAGCTCTACAACCCCGTCTACTTCACCGGCAGTGGCATCGCCATCCACGGCGCCACGTCGGTGCCCACGCACCCGGCGTCCCACGGGTGCGTGCGCATCCCCATGCACATCGCCGAGTACTTCCCCAGCCTGGTGCAGAAGGGTGACGCGGTGTACGTGCTCGACGGCAAGACGCCGGTGACGCCGGCCCCGCCCCCGCCTCCCGACCCCGGGCCGCCGCCGGACGATCCGGCCACCACGGCGGACGCGGTCGAGCAGCCGGCGCCCACGGTTCCGCCGCCGGCCACCACCTCGCCCACCATGACGCTGCCGACCACCCCGACGACACCGGCACCGGCACGGGGGCCGGCGCAGGCCACGACGACCACGGTCGCCACCGCCAACCCCGTCGACTGACGCCGGTCCCCGGGACGGGACCGGTAGGGTCGCAGGAGTGAGCCCGGTCCCGCCCGGTGTGCCCACCGGGCCGCCGACCGCACCCCCGCCGCCGTCCCCGTGGCCGGCCAGCCGTCCCGAAGAGCCGCCACCTCCGCCCCGGCGTTCGCCCCCGGTGGTGGCCATCGCCATCGCCGTCGTGGTGGTGCTGGCCGCCGGCGTGGCGGCGTTGGTCCTGACCGGCGACGACGGGCCCGGCACCGACCTGGCCGCCGACAAGGCGCCCTCCACCACCGCCGAGGCGCCTCCCACCACGCCCCCTCCGACCACGGCCGAGCCGCCGCCGCCCACCACCGAGCCCCGCACCCCGCTCGAGCGGGCGGTGGTCGAGCTGTCGGCGTTCGTCGCCCGGGAGCGGGGCCTCGAGTTCCTCCGGCCGGTGCAGGTCGAGCTGCTGGCCGACGGGCCTTTCGAGGCCCGCCTGCTCCGGGACGTCGAGGAGGAGCGGGAGGCGGTCGACCAGAGCGAGAAGGTGCTGCGGGCCCTCGGCCTGCTGGAGCCCGGCGTCGACCTGTTCGAGACCTACGTGTCCTTCTACGGCGGCGCCGTGCTCGGCTTCTACGATCCCGAGACGGACGAGCTGGTCGTGCGCGGCGGCGACCTGAACCCGTACGTGCGCTCCACCCTGGTCCACGAGCTGACCCACGCCCTCGACGACCAGCACTTCGAGCTGCACCGCCCCGAGCTCGAGGAAGGTGACGACGAGGCGGCCTTCGCCTTCTCCGCCCTGGTCGAGGGGGTGGGCGTGACCGTCGAGAGCAGCTACCAGCAGGGCCTCAGCGCCGACGAGCAGGCCGAGTCCCAGCAGGAGGCGGCGGAGTTCGGTGGCCGGGTCGACTACGCGTCGGTGCCCCCCATCGTCACCTCACTCGTGCAGTTCCCGTACCTCGGCGGGCCGCCGTTCGTGTCCGCCCTGGTGCGCCACGGCGGTGACGCCGAGGTCGACGCCGCCTTGCGCGACCCGCCCACCACGACCGAGCAGATCCTCTACCCGGAGATCTACCTGGCCGGCGACGACCCCATCTCGGTCCCACCGCCCCCGGCCGGGGGCGCCATCATCGAGGACGGCACCTACGGGCAGTGGGTTCTCTACCTCACGCTTGCCGACGTGCTCGACGGGGACGCCGCCAGCCAGGCCGCTGACGGATGGGGGGGTGACAGCTACGTCGCCTGGGACGAAGGGCCCTCCCGGACCTGCGTCCGCATGGCCTTCGCCATGGACACCCCGAACGACCTGCGTGAGCTCGACGACGCCTGGCGGCAGTGGGCGCGAGCCCACGGCGACGCGACGGTGGACACCACCGCCGACACCGTCACCGTTACCGCCTGCGGCTGACCCGCTGCCCCCTTCAGCCCGTCTTCCCGGGTCGCTCCCGGCCGAGCCGCAGGGCCAGCGCCACCGCCTCCTCCGGGCCGCCGGCGAGGACGATGCCATGGTCCCGGCGGCCGGCGATGACTGGCTCCCAGGTCCGCAGTCCCACCACGGGCGTGCCCGCCCGCAGCGCCAGGGCGATCTCGGCCAGGGTCCCGTAGCCGCCGCCGACGGCCACCACGGCGTCGGCGGCCCGCACCACCAGGGCGTTGCGGGCCTCGCCCAGGCCGGTGGGCACGGCGATGGTCACCCACGGGTTGGCCTCGGAGCGGTCGTCCCCGGGGAGCAGCCCGAGGCTGGTGCCACCGCCGGCGGCGCAGCCCCGGCAGGCCGCCGCCATGACCCCGCCACGTCCGCCGCACACCACCACGGCGCCAGCCCGGGCCAGCTCGCGGCCGACGACCTCGGACCGGACGACGGCTTCGGAACCCTCGTCAGCGTCTCCCGGGCCGATCACGGCGACGTAGGTCACGGGGACATCTTCGCGTCCGGCCGCACCCCGGCCCGGCTCCACCCCGCCCTGCCGGCGGTAGGGGCATCGTCGTCGGCACCGGTAGCGTCCCGGAGGTGAGCGGGCACGGTGAGGCCGTCCGGGTCGAGCACGACACCATGGGCGCGGTCGAGGTCCCTGCCGGCGCCAAGTGGGGGGCGCAGACCCAGCGGGCGGTGGAGAACTTCCCCGTCTCGGGCCTGCGACTCGATCCGTTGCTCGTGCGGGCCCTGGCCGAGATCAAGGGCGCGGCGGCCCGAGCCAACGCTGCGCTGGGCGTCGTGGCCCCCGACGTGGCCGGGGCCGTGGCCGCCGCCGCCGCCGAAGTGGCCGCCGGCCGGTGGGACGACCAGTTCCCCGTTGACATCTTCCAGACCGGTTCGGGGACCTCGTCGAACATGAACGTCAACGAGGTCCTCGCCACCCTGGCCGGCGAGCGGCTGGGCGCCAAGGTCCACCCCAACGACCACGTCAACGCCAGCCAGTCGAGCAACGACGTCTTCCCGTCCGCCATCCACCTGGCTGCCACCCGGGAGATCACCGGGGCCCTGATCCCGGCGCTCGCCCACCTCGCCGAGACGCTGCGCCGGCAGTCGGAGCGCTTTGCCCAGGTGGTCAAGGCTGGCCGCACCCACCTGATGGACGCCACCCCGGTGACGTTGGGGCAGGAGATGGGAGGTTACGCCCAGGCGGTGGAGAACGGCGTCGAGCGCCTGCACGCCGCCCTGCCCCGGGTGGCCGAGTTGCCCCTCGGGGGCACGGCCGTGGGCACCGGCATCAACGCTCCGCCGGGCTTCGCCGCCACCGTGGTCGGCGACCTGTCCCGGGCGCTCGACCTGCCCCTGACCGAGGCCCGGGACCACTTCGAGGCCCAGGGCGGGCGGGATGCCCTGGTGGAGTGCTCAGGCGTGCTCCGCACCGTCGCCGTCTCCCTCTACAAGGTGGCCAACGACGTCCGCTGGATGGCCAGTGGCCCTCGCACCGGCCTGGCCGAGATCCGCCTGCCCGACCTCCAGCCGGGCTCGTCGATCATGCCCGGCAAGGTCAACCCGGTGGTGCCCGAGGCGGTGTGCCAGGTGGTGGCCCAGGTGATGGGCAACGACGCTGCCGTGGCCTTCGCCGGCTCGGCGGGGACCTTCGAGCTCAACGTCATGCTGCCGGTGCTGGGCCGCAACCTTCTCGAGTCGATCCGGCTGCTGGCGGCCGTGTCGCGATTGTTCGCCGACGCCTGCATCGCGGGCATTGAGGCCGACGAGGAGCGTTGCCGGGCCTACGCCGAGGCGTCGCCGGCCATCGTCACCGCGCTCAACCCGGTGCTGGGCTACGAGCGGGCGGCGGAGGCGGTCAAGGAAGCGTCGAGGACCGGGCGGTCGGTGCGTGAGGTGGTGCGCGAGCGCCAGTGGCTGGCCGATGACGAGCTCGACGCCGCCCTCGACGTGTTGGCCCTCACCCGGGGCGGTCGGGACCGGTGAAGGGCTGCGGCGTGCCGAACGCGTTGCCGTCCTGAGCTTCGTCGGCGGCGTCGTCGGCGGCGTCGTAGGCATCCTTGAACTGGGTGCGGCCCCGCCGCCGTTCGGGGGTCAACCCCGAGGAGCCGGGGGCGGCGTCGACCGGGAGGGCGTCGGGGTCGGGCCACTCGCCGCCACCCTCCATGTTCCGGCGACCCACGTTCTCCTGCTCGACCACCACGTCGTCCCCCTCGTCCAAGTCGAGCGGCTCGCTCTGGGTGCTCTGGTCGATGGGTTGGTTCGACGGCTGGGCCCGGTCACCGGGGACGGCGTCGGGCGGGCGCTGGTCAGGCGGTCGTTCGAGATCGGGCATGCCCTCAGTGTGCCCCGTCGGCCTCGACCCCGATCCTGCGCAGGCCGGCGTCGTGCCCCTTCATGCCGTCCGGCCGTTTCACGGGGTCCTGTACCGGGCAGGCCCCTCGGCAAGCGGCTGAGTCGTCGCGCCGCAAGTGGCTGATCCGACCCATGAGGGAGCATCACAATGGCCGACGCCGGCAGTTCACGCCATGTCTCACCCTGGGTCGACACGGCGTCGCCGCCGCAGCTGCCCGCGACGCAGTTGCACGACGTCACGTCCGACGTTGTGGTGATCGGCGGCGGGATCGTGGGCATCACCACTGCCCTGCTCCTGCAGCGGGCCGGGAGGCGGGCGTGCGTGGTGGAGGCAAGGGACCTCTCCCACTCGGTCACGGCCCACTCCACTGTGAAGGTGACGGTCGGACACGGCACGCTCTACTCGGAGATCGAGGAGAAGCGGGGGTTCGAGGCGGCGAGGATCTACGCGGAGGCCAACGTCGCCGGCTTCGAGCAGATCCTGGAGCTGGTGAACACCCTCGACATCGAGTGCATGCTCGAGCACGGGGATCCCCACGTGGTGTACGCCGAGAAGCCCGAGGAGCGCCACAAGGTCGAGCACGAGGCCGACATCGTTGGCCGCATCGGCCTCCCCGCGTCGATGAGCCAGGAGGCTCCCGTCCCCTTCGACGTCGCCGCGGCACTGCACTTCCACAGCCAGGCGCAGTTCCACCCCGCCCGCTATCTCTCCGGCCTGGCGGAGGCCTTGGTCCGCGACGGCGGTGCGGTGGTGCGGGGGGTGCGTGCCCTCGGTGTCGACGAGGACAGCGACGCCTGCCACATCCAGACCACCGCGGGGACGGTCTCGGCTCCCTATGTCGTCGTCGCCACCCAGTACCCGTTCCTCGACAGAGGTGGGCACTTCGCCTGGTTGGAGGCCAGCCGCTCCTATGGCGTCGCCGGCGTCCTGCCGGCGGGCACGTCGGCTGGGATGGCGATCAACGTCGGCTCGCCCACCCATTCCACCAGGACGGCGAAGCTGGGCGACGATGAGTTGCTGATCGTCGTCGGCGAGGGCCACCAGGTGGGCCACGTCAGCGACACCACCCAGCGGTGGCGGCGCCTGCGGGAGTGGGCAACCGAGCGCTTCGGCGTTTCGGAGTTCCGCTACCACTGGTCGGCGGAGGAGACGAGCACCCTCGACAAGACCCCGTTCGTCGGCTTCATCGCACCAGGCTCCGAGCGCATCCTCACCGCGGCTGGCTTCAACAGCTGGGGCATGACCAACGGCACCGCCTCCGCGCTGATGCTGCGGGACCTGATCCTCGGCCAGGACAACCCGTGGGTGGGCGTGTTCGACGCCCGGCGGGCCGAATCCACCATCCCGGGGCGGGAGTTCGTCAAGCACAACGTCCACGTCGGGACGACGTGGCTCAAGGACCGGCTCGGCCGGCCCAAGGGGACCGCCGACGATCTCGAGCCCGGCGACGCCGGCATCGTCGAGGTCGCCGGGGAGAAGAGCGCCGCCTACCGTGACGACCAGGGTGTCCTGCACGCCTTGTCAGCGGTGTGCACCCACATGGGCTGTGACGTCGAGTGGAACGACGGTGAGCGCAGCTGGGACTGCCCCTGCCACGGCTCGCGCTTCTC
>DASZDK010000015.1:0-33401 GCA_035942035.1 Acidimicrobiales bacterium | reverse complement strand
CCGGGGCCGACCTTGCCCGTGGGGGCGCCGTTGCCCTCACGGGTGTCGAGGGTGCGGGCCGGCGACAGGGCGTGGTAGCGGGCTCCCGAGGTTGCGACGGTGGCGTCGGAGTACCAGCCGACCACGTCGGCCACCACGTGGGTGCTGCCGGACAAGTTGAACAGGTTCACCTTGCCGCCGGCGCCGACCTTGACCACCACCAGGTTGGGCACCGTCTGGTTGGCCACGTAGTTGAGGTTGGAGGCGGTCGGCCGGGTCTCTCCGGCGGGCCACACGGTGAGGAAGCTCGGCGCCGTGGGCTCGGTGACGGTGACGTTCATGACCACGGCGGACACGCCGCTGGCGGGCACGCCGCCCCGGCCGGTGGCCTGCAGGGACAGGGTGCGGCCGGGGCCGACCTTGCCCGTGGGGGCGCCGTTGCCCTCACGGGTGTCGAGGATGCGGGCCGGCGACAGGGGGTGGAAGGTGCCGTCGAAGGAAACCAGCTCGTAGACGAATGCCGCCGACGCTGCCGAGGCGTTGCCCGCCGGATCGGTTGCGGTGGCGGTCAGCGTGTGATCGCCCTCGCCGGCCAGGGTCACATCGGCATCGGCGTCACCGGCGTTGAACGCAACGGTGTCGGCCCCGGCGGGCACGACCTTGGAGGCGAGAACAGTGGAGCCCTCGGAGATGGCGACGGTGTCGCCGGCCACCACGCCGGAGACAACGATGGCCGGGGTGGCGTCCTTACCAGCGGCAGGGGAGGTGGTGTCGCCGGCGACCGACGCGATGGTGGGCGCTGACGGTGCAGTGGTGTCAACGGCGAAGGACCACGTGTTCGTGGTCACGTTGCCACTGGCGTCCCGGACCTGGGCCGTCACTGCGTACGGGCTGCCAGCTTCGGTGAAGGGAGACGACGGCGTGAAGGTGATCGTCCTGTTCTCGTCGCTGAAGCTCGTGGTCCCGGCCACGCCGTTCCCCGAGCGGTTGCGGACCGTGAGTGTCGACGTCGCCGTGTCCAGCGCTTGGTTGTAGGTGGCCGACACCGACGCCGGCGTCTGCGACGAAGAGCCGTCCGGCGAGCGGGAGACCAGGTCGGCGCCCGGCTCGCCGGTGTCGAGGACGTAGCGGAAGGCGGCGGAGGCGGCGGAGGTGTTGCCAACCGGGTCGGTGGCCGTGGCGCTGAGCGTGTGCTCGCGGTCACCGACGAGGTTCACCTCGACGTCGGTCTCGCCGGCGTTGAAGGTCACGGTGCCGGCGCCGACCGGGACGACCTTGGAGCCGAGGACGGCGCTGCCCTCGGAGATGGCGACGGTGTCGCCGGCGACCACGCCGGAGACCACGATGGCCGGGGTGGCGTCGCTGCCCGTTGCCGGCGAGGTGGTGTCCCCGCTCACCGAGTCGATGCTCGGAGCGGCGGGCGGGGTGGCGTCCAGGGCGTAGACGAACCCGGCTGAGCTCGCCGAGCTGTTGCCGGCCCGGTCGGTGGCCGTGGCGCTGAGGGCATGGTCCCCGTCGCCGGTGAGCTTCACATCGACATCGCTGGCGCCGGCGTTGAAGGTCACGGTGTCGGCGCCGAGGGGGACGACCTTGGAGCCGAGAACGGCGGAGCCCTCGGAGATGGCGACGGTGTCGCCGGCCACCACGCCGGCGACCACGATGGCCGGGGTGGCGTCGTTGCCAGCGGCAGGGGAGGTGGTGTCCCCGGCAACCGACGCGATGGTGGGCCCTGCCGGTGCAGTGGTGTCAACGGCGAAGGTCCACCGGGAGGTCGTCTGCAGGAGTCCGGTGGCGGCGTCCCGCACGGTCGCGGTGGCCGTGTAGGGACTGCCCGCCTCGCTGATGGGCGGGCTGGGGGTGAAGGTGATGGTCGCGCCGTTCACGGTCTTGGACCCGCTGATCACGTCGTTGGCGCCGTCCCTGACCACGATGGTGGAGGTTTGGCTGAGGCTCACGTTGTACGTGGCACTGATCGTGGGCGCGGCCTGGACGCTGGAGCCGTCCGCCGGTGTGGTCGACACCAGCGTCGGCACGCCGACGGTCTGGGCGGTCGAAGGGGAGATGGCCAGCACCGTGCTGATCATCATGACGGCAAGGGCAGCCGCCATTCGTCCGAGGTTGCTCATAATGTGCCTTCCGTGTCGACGCGTGAACCGGGCCTCAGGTGTGCGGGCCATCACTCATCGGCTCTTTGCGTTCCGAACTTGAGTGAGGATGGCGTGTCGCCCCGAGAAACGAGCACCGTGGCGCAGTAGCGCGGTGTCGACCGAGTGCCACCATCATCGCCCATGGGGCCGCTGGGCGCGTGACCTTCCTGTTGCGACCGTGTGCACGTCGCGTGTCGTTTCGACGCCGTCGTTGCCGCCGCAGGGAGATGCCGGGGCGCCGACGACGGCGTCAGCAGGAGCTGAACACCTGCCAGGCGCCGGCGTCGGCGACCTGGCGGAAGCCGGCGGGGACCGCCGGCGCCGGCCGCTCCTCCGGCGTCAGCCGGGAGCGCAAGACGACCCCGGGAGCCTGGGGCGCTCGGTCGGGCTCCACCACGTGCTTGGGGACGCCCAGGCGGTAGGCGGCGACCGGACCACGCAGCGGTCCCACGTAGGGAACGCCGCAACCGAGCACCAGCTCGGCCCCGCCGGCCTCGTCGAGCGCCCGCGCCAGGTCGCCCTGGAGCGCCCACTGGTGGGCCTGCGCCCGCCGCAGGTCGCCGAGACCGGCGACGCGCGGTACCGCCGCGGTCGCCACGAGGAGGGTCATGGTGGCGAGAGCGGTGCCGCGGTGCGGCGGCAGTCGTCGGCCGGCGACGACCAGTCCGACGGCGCCGCTCGACGCCACTAGGGCGGCACCGGGAAGGGCGTAGCGGGGCTCACCCGAGAACCCGGCCTGGGCCATGGCGGCGACCAGGGCGATCCACACCACGCCGACGGCGGCGGGGACCAGGGCGATCCGTGCCGCCTCGTCCCGGCGCATCGACGCCGCCCACGCCAGCACGCCCACCCCCGCCCACAGGGGCCACAACACGAGGCCCACGCCGGCCCGCAACGACGCCAGCACGGGGACGTCGGCGAGGGCCGGCTGGCCGGGATTGGGCACCCGGGCCCGCCCCGCTGAGCGCAGGATCTCGCCCGACCCGATCAGCTCCGGCACGAACCAGGCGGCGGGCACGAGGAGGGCGACCGTGGCGAGCAGCCAGCGGTCCTGGGGCCACCGCCGCCAGGTCACGACCGCGGCCACGGCGAGGAAGGGCCACGTCTCGGCCCGCAGCAGGGCACAGGCCACCGCGGCGGCCAGGGCCCAGCGAGGCCGACCCGCCCGCCACGCCTCGACGGCGGCGAGAGCCAGGGCCAGCAGCATCCCTTCGGCCGCTCCTTCCGAGGCGTACGCCAGGTACCCGCCGCACAGCACGACGCCGGCAGCGGCGAGCCCTCCGGCGATCACCGAACCGCCGGCCAGGCGGCGGGCCAGCCGAAACGCCAGCCACGCCGCCACCCCGGCGGCGGCCCGGGCAAGGAACACCCACACCCATGGGCCCGCAGAGCCGAGCCCGGCCAGGACGGTGGACACGGCCACGGGCAGGGGCTTCAACGCCGGGCCCTCCAGCGTCGACAGGTCGCCGGACACCACCTCGGCGCCCCACAGCAGCCACGCCCACGCGTCGTAGGAGGGCGCCGGCAGCACCAGGAGCATCGACGTTCCGGCCAGGGCGAGGCAGACGGTCAGCGGCAGGCGCACGATCCCACGATGCTACCAACCCGTATTAGGGTGCCCTACTGTGCGTCGTTCGGAAGCCTTGCTGCTGGCGCCCGTGCTGGGCATATTGGCGGCAGTGACCCTCGTGGGCTGCGGTCGGTCGCAGCTCGTCACCTCCACCGTGCCCGAGAGCGCTCCGGTCGTCCAGCCGGCGCACCACTTCGACGTCGTGCGGTTCACCAGCGGCCTGGACCGCCCCACCTACGTCGGCGCCGCACCGGGAGATCCCGATGCGCTGTGGGTGCTCGAGCAGTCTGGGCGGGTCGTGCGCATCGAGGACGACGACCAGGCCCTCGCTCTGGACCTCTCGGATGAGGTCGGCGCCGGCACCGAGACGGGCCTCCTCGGCATCGCCTTCCATCCCGGCTTCACCACCAACGGGCGCCTGTTCCTGCACTGGTCCGACCTCGCCGGCGACACCCGGGTGGCCGAGTTCGCGGCGGAGCCCGACCGGCGGTCGATCCGCGCCGAGCCGGTTCGGGAGCTGTTGTTCGTGGACCAGCCCGAGGCCAACCACAACGGCGGGCAGCTCGCCTTCGGCCCCGACGGCAGGCTTCACCTCGGCCTGGGTGACGGCGGGGGCGCCTTCGACTCCAACCGCACCGCCCAGGACACCGCCCAGCACCTGGGCAAGATCCTGGCCGCCGACGTCGACGCCGAGGCGCTCGTGTGGGAGCCGGTGGTCGTCGGCCTCCGCAACCCGTGGCGGTTCTGGCTCGATCCCGCCCTCGACGAGCTGTGGGTGGCCGACGTCGGCCAGGACGAGGTGGAGGAGGTGAACCGCGTCCGCCTGGAGCCGGACGAGCCGCCGAAGAACCTGGGGTGGAGCGCCTACGAGGGCACCACCCGGATCAGCGACCATGAGCTCGACCCGACCGGCGAGCTGGTGGCCCCCGTGGCCACCTACGGCCACGACGAGGGGTGCTCCGTCATCGGCGGCCCCGTCTACGGCGGGACGCAGTTCCCCGAGCTGGTGCGACGCTACCTCTACGGCGACTTCTGCGCCGGCACCCTGTGGTCCTTGCGGGGCACCCCCGAGGGAGGCGCCACCGACGTGCGCCCGGAGGTGGCCAAGGTGCCCCAGCTCACCCACATCGGCGAGGACGCCGACGGCGAGCTGGTCTTCGCCTCGGCCAACGGCTCGATCTACCGGGCCGTGCCCGTCGCCGAGGAGACGGACCGGAGCCCGGGGTGACGCCGGCTCAGGGGTGCTGCTGGGCGTGACCGAGGGGCTCCATCCCAATGTGCGCCGGGTGGTGGCGGCCGGAGCCGAGCTCGGCTTCACCGTGCTCCACGGCGAGGTGTGGGCCGCGGCCGGCACGCCGAACGTGAACTTCGCCATCGCCCCGCCCGAGCTGGTACGGGTCACCAGGGGAGCCGTGTGCGACCTGGCCCGCCCGTGAGCCCCCGCCCTCGGCGCCGGGTCCCGCAGACCTAACCTGTCGCCATGTACCGGTGGCGTCGGACGATCGTCATCGTCCTGCTGGTCGCACTGGTGTCGCTGGTGCTGGCCGACGTGATCGTCGCCCTGGCCCGCTAGAGGGGCGGGGCCGGCGGACGACACCACGGACGCCCGGCGGGGCAAGCCAGGTCCAGGAGAAGCCTTCTT
Organism: Acidimicrobiales bacterium; assembly: GCA_035942035.1. Classification (GTDB taxonomy): domain Bacteria; phylum Actinomycetota; class Acidimicrobiia; order Acidimicrobiales; family CADCSY01; genus JAHWJR01. The sequence goes on along the minus strand of DASZDK010000015.1, from coordinate 28,063 downwards.
CGACTCCGGCGCGGTGGTGGTGAACGGGATCGAGCAGGGGCTGTTGGTGGTGCGCCCCCGCTGAGCCACGCACTCCCGCGTCCCGCCGCCGGCATGGAGGGCGGCGGTGAGGGGAACGGACTACACGGCCGCGAGACAAGGAGCTGTGCCATGACCGAACCAGAGGACTCGACCGGGCCCGACGCGGGGCCCGACCGCCCGCCCACCGAAGGCGGGACCGGTACCCACGAGGTCGGCATCACCGAGGAGTTGGCCGAGGAGGAGAAGGACAAGGAGGAGGAGGGCTACGCCCAGGGCGGCAAGGGTCCCGGCGGACTGGCCTGACCCGGGTCAGTCCCGGTCGAGCCAGGCGTAGGCCAGCGCCGTCGCCACGACGTACACCGCGTGGTGGAACACGTCGATGGCGATCTCCTTGGCCCCCCACTGGGTGGCGGGCGGGGCGGCGCCCGTCGCCGGGAGCACCACCTGCTCGGAGCCCCACACCGCCCCCAGATGGACCAGGGTGGCGGGCACGGCCCGAAGTCCGGTTGCCGAGATCGCCCCGCGTGCGGCTCCCCACACGGTGCCGTACCCCCAGTGCACGAGGTTGTTGAACCGCTTCCGGCCATCGTCGTCCACCGGCTCGACCCCGAGGAGGGCGCCGGCGGCGGTCGCCGGGGCCGAGCTGTCGGCCCGGCCCCGGAGCCGGGCCTCGACCGTGCTCGAGGCCGTCATGGCGGCGGTCCCCGCCGCTCCGGCGAACAGCCCCTTGCCCACGTCGGCGGCCAGCCTCGACAGCGTCACGGTCCTCCTCGACTCGGGGTTCCCGCCTCCGTACCCCACGCAGTGCGGCTCCATCAACACGTGGGTGGCCGGCGCCGGGGGCGGCGGCCCGTGGATCACTCGGGGGTCGGCGTCTCCTCGGACGCTTCCTCGGCCAGCCGGCTGCGGCGGAGGACGAGGATGGCGAGGGTCAGACCGATGACCACGCCTGCCAAGCTGCCCACGGTCACCATGGCGTCGGTGACCGACTGATCGTGGAGGCGGAAGGTCGACAGCGACACCATCTCCTTGATGGCGGCCAGGATGCCCACGACGAGGAAGGGCTCGGCGACGAGCTGGCGCTCGGTGATGATGGTGCGGACGGCGCTGAGCAGCTCGACGAGGATGAACACGATGAGCAGCGAGCTGACCGAGGACTCGACTGCGGAGATGACGCCGTCGGAAACGCTGGTGGCGAACTTGTAGGCGGCGTGCACCGCCACGACCAGGGCCCCGCCCACCAGGAGGAGGCCGGTGATGGCGTAGATCACGTCCTCGGCGACGTGGAGGCTCCGGTCGGTGATCCGGGCGACCACGTCGTGGCGCTGCTCGGCGGCCTCGGCGGCCACCTCGGTGCGTTCCTGGCGATCCTCGGTGCGGTCGCGACCTTCCTGCGTAGGGTCCTGCGTCTCCCCGGCGATGGTCATGCCACAGTCTCGCCGTGCCGGCCGGAAAAACGCACCATCAGCCACCGCCTGGCGGGCTCACCACCATGGGCGCCGGCGGGGGGTCAGCGCTTCCGGGTCGAGCTGGCCGCCACGGCCCCAACCACGGCGAGCACGAGGGCGACGATGAGCAGCCACCGCACCGCCCGCAGGACCAGCCCGGCGACGCTCAGGGCGACGATGACGGCGAGCAGGACTCCGACGATGCGCCACATGAAGGCTCCTTACCCCCTTGGGTGCATACTGCCTGCTCGAATCGCCCCCGCCGGCGCGCCGGCGGGACACCTGTCGCCGGCTTCTAGCCGCGGTACGGCATGAGGGCGCCGGGGGGCACGACGCCAAGCCGGCCGGCCTGGAAGTCCTCCACCGCCTGGGCCAGCTCGGCGCGGGTGTTCATCACGAAGGGCCCGTAGGTGGCCACGGGCTCGCGCAGGGGCCGTCCGCCCAGCACCAGGACCTCGAGGTCGGGGTGACGGCTGTCCTGGCGGACATCGGCGTCGACGGTGAGATGGTCGCCACGACCGAACACGGTGAGTTGCCCCGAGCTCACCGGCCGGCCCTCGGCCCCCACCCGGCCCGAGCCACGCAGGACGTAGACCAACGCGTTGAAGTCGCGCCGCCACGGCAGGACCAAACGGCCGCCCGGGGACACGGTGGCGTGCACCAGCGTGATCGGGGTGTGGGTGGAGCCCGGCCCGGCGTGGCCGCCGACGTCGCCGGCGATGACCCGGACCAGGGCGCCACCGTCGTCCGAAGCCAGCAGCGTGACCTGGTCGCCCTCGAGGTTCTGGTAGCGGGGCGGGACCATCTTGTCCTTGGCCGGAAGGTTGACCCACAGCTGGATGCCGTGGAACTTGCCGCCACTGACCACCAGCGCCTCGGGCGGTGTCTCGATGTGAAGGATGCCCCGCCCCGCCGTCATCCACTGGGTGGCGCCGTCGGTGATGATCCCGCCGCCACCGTGGGAGTCCTGGTGCTGGAAGGTCCCGTCGATCATGTAGGTCACCGTCTCGAAGCCGCGGTGCGGGTGCCACGAGGTCCCCCGGGGCTCATGGGGCCCGTAGTCGACCTCGCCCATCTGATCCATGTGGACGAACGGGTCGAGATCGGCCCGGTCGACACCGGCGAAGGCGCGACGCACGGGGAAGCCCTCCCCCTCGTAGCCGCGGGGCGCGGTGGTCACCGAGCGGACGGGCCGGTCGAGGTCGTCGGCGCCGGGCCGGGCCAGGCGCGGCAACTGCAGGGTGTCAGCGGTCACAGCGGGCATGGGGGGCCTCCGTCATGGACATCGTTGCATATGCAACTACCCCGTGTCCAACGCCTCGCCACCTCGACTTGTTCCCGCGCCCGCGCCCGGCTCATCGGCACGGCGTGAAGCGAAGCGGGCGCGGGGGTAGAGGGGCTCCCGTGGCGGCGCGGGGAGGCAGGGCGTGAACGAATCCGTACGGCTGGGTCGCATCGCCGGGGTCGACGTCGGCGTGAACTGGACCGTGTTCCTGATCTTCGTGCTCATCACCTTCGGCCTCGCCGCCGGGCGCTTTCCGCAGCAGCATCCGGGCCTCGAGCCCACCGCCTACGTGATCGCCGGCGTGGCCGCCGGGGTGGTCTTCCTGGCCTCGATCCTGGCCCACGAGGTGTCCCATGCCGTGGTGGCCCAGCGCAACGGCGTGGAGGTCGACGGGATCGTGCTGTGGCTCTTCGGCGGTGTGGCCCGGCTCCGGGGCGAGCCCGGCGACCCCGGCGCCGAGATCCGCGTGGCGGGCGTGGGACCGCTGGTCAGCGTGGTGCTCGGCGCCGCCTTCGGCGCCATCGCCGTGATGCTCGAGAGGCTCGGGGCTCCGGGCATCACCGTGGGCGTGTTCGGCTGGCTCGCCGTCATCAACGTCGTGCTGGCCATGTTCAACCTCGTGCCGGCGGCGCCGCTCGACGGGGGGCGGATCCTGCGGGGGTTGCTGTGGAAGCGCCGCGGTGACCGCCTCGGCGCCTCGCTCACCGCCGCCCGCGCCGGGCGGGCCTTCGGCTGGCTCCTAGTGGTCCTGGGCTTGATCGACTTCGTGGGCGGCGCGGGCGGGGGCGGACTGTGGCTGGTGCTGATCGGCTGGTTCCTCACCAACGCCGCCGGCGCCGAAGAGCACCACGCCCAGGTTCGGCACGCCGTCGGTGACGTCCGGGTCGACCAGGTCATGACCTCCGAACCCGTGGTGGTGCCATCCGACCTTCCCGTCTCCCGGCTCATCGACGACCACGTCTTCTCCAGCCGCTATTCGAGCTTCCCGCTGGTCGACCGCACCGGCAGGCCTGCCGGCTTGGTCACCCTCAACCGGGTGAAGCAGCTGCCGGCCGACCGGCGGTCCACCACCACCGTGGCCGACATCGCCTGCCCGCTCGACGAGGTCGCCGTCGCCCGACCCGACGAGTCGCTGGCCGACCTGCTCCCCCGCCTGGCCGACGGCTCCGACGGGCGAGCCCTGGTGCTCGACGGCGAGCGCCTGGTCGGTATCGTCTCGCCCACCGACGTGGCCCACCAGCTCGAGGTGGCGGATCTCCGGGACGCTCGCCGCCCCCAGCACGTCTGAGCGAGCCAGGTACTGGCGGCCTGCCTCGGCTATCCCGTCACAGTGATGGGACGGATATCGACGGGCGCTCCCGCCTCTGGATTGCCCAGCCGTCGAGCGGCACTTCCTCCCCGGAGAAGGAGCTCGTAGAAGCGCAGCTCGCCCCCCTCGGACCGTCGCCAGCCGCTGCTGCCCGGTGCGAACGACATGTCGCCGTGGTGCACGGCGAAGGTGCCGTCGGTGACCGTGGCGACGGCGCGCGAGCCACCCACGCACACCTGCACCGGCTGGCCTACCGCGCACGGTGCCTCGGACCAGGTGGTCTTGAGGTTCCCGTACCCGTCGACGTAGGCCACGGCCCGCTCCGGTGGCGGGGGGACGAGCTCCGGGCGCACCCGGTCGCCCAGGCACTGGCGGTCGCCCCTGGCCAGGGCGGCGACCACCGCAGGGAACAGGTCCCGGGAGCGAAACTGGGAGCCGGCGTCGGGGACCGCTACCTCACGGAGCTCACCGTCCTCCTGTCGCAGGAACGAGAAGCAGTGTTGGGCGTTGACCCCGACGACCACCGCGCCGGTGTCGGGCAGAGCGGCGATCAACCGCTCGCCCTGGTTGCCGGGGCGGGGGTCGGGCTGGTCGCCTCGGGGGGCGACGTTGGTGTACACGAGGCGGCCCTCCGGCCCGTCGGTCAGCGCCAGTTGGGCGGCGCAGAACCCCGCACTCACCGTGTCGAAGGGGGGGACCGGGGTGACGAAGACCTCGGCCTCAGGGACGAGGCGGGCCAGCCGCTGGCGGACCTCGGCGAACGCCAAGTCTCCGTGGCCATAGTCGGCGATGAGGTGGATCAGCACGAGGTCATTGTCGCGGCCCTGCCGGCCCGAGGCCGCGTTTCGGGCTGACCCTACCGACATGACCGTCACCCCTTGTGCATGCCAACTTTGTAGCAGTACACTTGGCACAATTACCGGCCGAGGCGTACGGAGGCTCCCGTGGAGACCAGCGTCAATGCCATCGTGGGGTTCGCTCTCATTTTCGTTGTGCCCGGTGCGGTGGTGGTCCTCAGGGCTTTCCGCTTCCCTCGCCAAGGAGCGCTCGCCGAGTGGGCGCGCACGTACGGACTGGCGCTGACCGACGACAACCGCCCCGTCGTCATCGGCTACCTGCGCACGACGCGCCGCTTCCGTGCCGTCGGTGGCGCCGGCGGTTGGTTCATCGGCGGGCTCCCGCTGCTCATCGGTCAGCCGCTGCCCTTGGACATCGGCGGCTTGCCCCTGGCGTTGGCCGGTTTCTTCGGAGGTGCGGCGCTGGCCGAGCTCCGCTTCAGCCGCCGGGGCGCCGGGCCCACTCCCCGGCGAGCAAGCCTTTTCCCCAGGGAGATGGACGACTACGTGGCGCCCTGGGTGCGGCGAGTGTCGTGGGCGGCGGTGGCGCTCGCCGTCACTCTGCTCGGCGTCTACGCCGCGCTCGACCGGGTCAGCGACGGCGGGCGACCGGCGATCGAAGTGCTGCCGGGCGTGCTCGTTGCCGCCACGGTGGTGGCGGTGGCCACGTGGGCCCAACGACGGTTGGTGAACCGCCCGCAGCCCCTCTCGGCACCCGACCTGGTGGCTGCCGACGACGCCCTGCGCGCCTCCTCCGCCGCCACGGCGGCCGGCGCGGGCCTCATCAGCGCCCTCCTGGCGCTGTCGCACGTGCTGTCGAGCATCTTGCTGGCGACACGCGCCTGGCCCGTGCGTTGGCTCATCCTCGTGGCCGGGCTGGGGATCCTGGCGCTGATCGTGGCCAGCCTGGTTTCGGTGTTCCACCCGGGGCCCTGGTGGTTCGGGCGGCGGCACTCCCAGCGGGCGGCGGCATGATCGTCGAGATCGACCTCGACTCGCACGTGCCCCCTTACCGCCAGGTTCGCGACCGGGTGGTCGCCCTGGTGGCCGAGGGCGAGCTCGCCGAGGGCTTCCGCCTCCCACCCGTTCGCCAGCTGGCCGCCGACCTCGGTCTGGCGGCAAACACCGTCGCCCGGGCCTACCGTGAGCTCGAGCAGGAAGGCATCGTCGTGACGCGGGGACGGAGGGGGACCTTCGTACGGGCGTCATGCGCCAACGTGCGGCCCGATCCGGGCCCCCGGCTCCACGCCGCCGCCGCCGCCTTCGCCGACCAGGTGGGCACCCTGGGGGTGGACACGCCCACCGCCCTCCAAGCGGTGAGCCACGCCCTGGCGGGACGTCGCCGAGGCGTGGCCACCTGACACAGCGGCCTTAGGCAGCCAGCCGTCCCAGTGCCGACCCCTCACGGGAGCCGCGGGCGTCGGCCAGGCTGACCACGTCGGCGGTGGTGGCCGGCGCGATACCGGCACGCTCGTCGCGCATCCGGTACCACGGGTCGAGCACCCGGCGGTAGTAGGCCCACGTTATGGCCACGACGGCGAGGGCGCCCGTCGCCGCGAGGACGGGCGCCAACCAGTACGTCCACGGCCTCGTCAGAGCAAGCACAACGAGGTCCATCGCCTCCTCCCTGGTCGTCAGGCCTCGGTGCTGGAGGCCTCGATGGCGTCACCCCGGCCGCCACCGCTGGAGATGGCCACCTTGCGGGGCTTCGCCTGCTCGGCGACCGGCACGACCACGCTCAGCACGCCGTTGTCGTAGCCGGCCTCGATGTGCTCGGCGTCGAGGCCCTCCCCCAGGAACAGCTGGCGGGTGAAGCTGCCCTGCGGCCGCTCGGAGACCAGCACCTGGTCGCCCTCCTCGGGCTGCCAGCTTCGCTCGGCGCGTACGCTCAGGACGTTCTTCTCGACCGTGAGCTCCAGCGAGTCGGGGTCGATGCCGGGTACGTCGAAGTGGACGATGAAACGGTCACCTCGGCGGTAGGCGTCGATCGGCATGACCGACGACCGGTTGCCCGCCCACGACTGCGTGAGACGATCGAGGTCACGGAACGGGTCGAACCGCACCAACATGATCATCACCTCCTGTCGAGCTCGTGCTCGGAACGGGTGTCGATACCTCGGCGCCGGGGAATGTTCCCCGACGCAGAGAAGTTAACACCCTCAGACTCAAGGTTGTTCCGGCTCACCAGGGCGCTGCGCCCCACACGTACGTCATGAGGAGGTGACGCATGGCAGTCCACGGCGGCGTGCTCGGAAAGGACCACTACGAGGTGCTGGGCGTGGCCGAGGAGGCCAGCCACGAGGACATCCAACGGGCGTACCGCCGCCTGGCCCGTCGCCATCATCCTGACGCCAACCCGGGCGACGCCGGCGCCGAGGAGCGGTTCAAGGAGAGCTCGGCCGCCTACGAGGTGCTCGGCGACCCGGTGAAGCGGCGCGAGTACGACCAGGTCCGCCGCAGCGGATACGCAGCGGGTGGGTTCGACCCCGGCGCCGGCACGTTCCGGGTCACCGTCGACGACCTCGGTGACCTCGGTGGCCTCGGCGACCTCGGCGACCTGCTCGGTAACCTCTTCGGCGGGCGTCGCCCTGCTTCGGCCCGCCCGGGCCACGACCTCGAGGCCCCACTCGACCTGTCGTTCGAAGACGCCGTCTCCGGCGTGACGACCGAGGTCCAGGCGAGGGACACGGCCGGCTCGAGCCGATCCGTGCGGGTCCGGGTGCCCGCCGGCGTGGAGGACGGTCAGCGGATCCGCGTGACCGGGCTGGGTGGACCCGGGCTCGACGGCGGCCCGCCCGGCGACCTCTACGTCACCGTCCGGGTCGCGCCGCATGCCGTGTTCGGGCGCTCGGGCCGAGACCTGACCCTGACCCTGCCCGTCACCTATCCAGAGGCGGCCCTGGGCGCCGAGGTGAAGGTGCCGACCCTCGACGGCGAGCCGGTGACGGTGAGGATCCCGCCCGGCACACCAACGGGGCGGACCCTGCGGGTGCGGGGCCGCGGTGTCCCCCACCCCGGCGGCCACCGCGGCGACCTGCTGGTCTCCATCGAGGTCGCCGTACCGCAACGGCTGACCAGCCAGCAGCGCGCCGCCGTGGAAGCGTTGGCCCAAGCCATGGACGGCTCGCCCCGGACGCACCTGGAGGCCTGACGTGCAACCCGATCGAAACGCCGGTGTCCCCGTGATCGACCTGGCGTGCGACAACACGACATGCTCGTACGAGGAGGTCTGAACGAATGGCAACCCCCTTCGATCCCAACCGCTGGACGATCAAGACCCAGGAGGCCTTCCAGGCGGCGGCGGCGCAGGCTCGCGACCACGACCACCCCGAGGTCACCCCCGAGCACCTGCTGGCGGCCCTGCTGTCCCAGCCCGAGGGGGTGGTGCTGCCGGTGCTGGAGCGGGCGGGGCTGGCGCCGCTGTCGGTGCGCAACCGGGTGGCGGATGCCTTGGCCAAGCTGCCCAAGGCCTACGGAGGCGCCGAGCCCCAGCTGTCGCGCGCCCTGCGCCAGGCGCTGGAGGCGGCCGATGCGGCCCGGGCCGAGCTGGGCGACGAGTACCTGTCCACCGAGCACCTCCTGTTGGCCCTGGCCGATCGCGTCGGTGCCGACCGTGAGCAGCTCCTGGCCGCCCTCCAGCAGGTCCGGGGCAGCCACCGGGTGACCAGCCAGGACCCCGAGGGCTCCTACCAGGCGCTGGAGAAGTACGGGCGCGACCTCACCGAGGCGGCCCGCTCCGGGGAGCTCGACCCCGTCATCGGCCGTGACGAGGAGATCCGCCGCGTGATCCAGGTCCTGTCCCGGCGGACCAAGAACAACCCCGTGCTCATCGGCGAGCCCGGGGTCGGCAAGACCGCCATCGTCGAGGGCCTGGCCCAGCGCATCGTGGCCGGCGACGTCCCCGAGGGCCTCAAGAACAAGCGGGTGGTGGCCCTCGACATCGGCTCCATGGTCGCCGGCTCGAAGTACCGGGGCGAGTTCGAGGAGCGGCTCAAGGCCGTGCTCAAGGAGATCACCGACGCCCACGGCGAGGTCATCACCTTCGTCGACGAGCTGCACACCATCGTGGGTGCCGGCGGGGCCGAGGGGGCCATGGACGCCGGGAACATGATCAAGCCGCTGCTGGCCCGGGGCCAGCTGCGCATGATCGGCGCCACCACCCTCGACGAGTACCGCAAGCACGTGGAGAAAGACGCCGCCCTGGAGCGCCGGTTCCAGCAGGTGGTGGTGGGCCAGCCCTCGGTGGAGGCCACCATCGCCATCCTGCGGGGGCTCAAGGAGCGCTACGAGGTCCACCACGGCGTGCGCATCCAAGACTCCGCCCTGGTGGCCGCCGCCGTGCTGTCGGACCGCTACGTGACCGGGCGCTTCCTGCCCGACAAGGCCATCGACCTGGTCGACGAGGCCGCCAGCCGGCTGCGCATCGAGATCGACTCCATGCCCACCGAGATCGACGTGGTGGAGCGGCGCATCCGCCAGCTGGAGATCGAGCGGGTGGCCCTGGCCAAGGAGACCGACACCGCCTCCAAGGAGCGCCTGGAGGCGCTGGACCGTGAGCTGGCCGACCTCGGCGAGCGCTCGGCGGGGATGAAGGCCCACTGGCAGTCCGAGAAGGAGGCCATCGCCGAGATCCGGGCCCTCAAGGAGCAGCTGGAGGCGGCCCGCAGCGAGGCCGAGCGCTTCGAGCGCGACGGCGACCTGGCCCGGGCGGCGGAGATCCGCTACGGCAAGGTGCCCGAGCTGCAGCGCCACGTCGAGCAGGCCAGCGCCCGGCTCGACCAGCTCCAGGGCGAGCAGAAGATGCTCAAGGAGGAGGTCGACGAGGAGGACGTGGCCGAGGTGGTCAGCCGCTGGACCGGCGTGCCGGTGTCGAGGCTCATGGAAGGCGAGGTGCAAAAGCTCGTCCGCATGGAAGACGCCCTGCACGAGCGGGTGGTGGGCCAGGACGAGGCGGTCACCGCCGTGGCCAACGCCATCCGCCGCAGCCGCTCGGGGCTGTCCGATCCCAACCGCCCCATCGGCTCGTTCTTGTTCCTCGGCCCCACCGGGGTGGGCAAGACCGAGCTGGCCCGGACCCTGGCCGAGTTCCTCTTCGACGACCCCCGGGCCATGGTGCGCATCGACATGAGCGAGTACATGGAGAAGTACTCGGTGTCGCGCCTGGTGGGCGCACCTCCGGGCTACGTCGGCTACGAGGAGGGCGGCCAGCTCACCGAGACGGTGCGGCGCCGTCCCTACTCGGTGGTGCTGCTCGACGAGATCGAAAAGGCCCACCCCGACGTGTTCAACATCCTGCTCCAGGTGCTCGACGACGGCCGGCTCACCGACGGCCAAGGGCGCACGGTCAACTTCACCAACGCCGTGCTCATCATGACCTCGAACCTGCCCGGCGATCCCCGGGAGTTCTTCAAGCCCGAGTTCATGAACCGCATCGACGAGATCATCCGGTTCCGGGCCCTCACCCGCGACGACATGGCCGCCATCGTCGACATCCAGCTGCGTCACCTCGAACAGCGCCTGGCCGAGCGGCGGCTCAGCCTGGAGGTGACCGACGAGGCCAAGGCGTGGTTGGCCAACACCGGCTACGACGAAGCCTACGGGGCCCGCCCGCTCAAGCGCCTCATCCAGCGGGAGATCGGCGACCGGCTGGCCCTAGCCCTGCTCGAGGGCCGCTACGGCGAGCAGCACACCGTGGTCAAGGTCGACCTCGAGGACGGCGAGATCGTGCTGCGCTGATCGTCGGCGCTCGCCGCGGCCGGGCCCGGTCCGACCGGGCCTCCGGCCGCCGGTAGCCTCCGCCGCGGTGAGCGCACGCCGACGGAGCGGACTTCTCGCCGTGCTCCTCGCCGTGGTCGTGCTGGTGGCGGGAGGGTGCCGGATCCAGGTGGACGTCGGCGTGGACGTCGACGACGACGGCTCGGGCTCGGTGCGGGTGGCGGTGGCCTTCGACGAAGAGTCGCTCCGGCGGATCGACGACCTGTCGGAACAGCTCGTCGTCGACGACCTGGAGGCGGCGGGATGGATCGTCGAGCAACCCGTCGAGCAGCCCGACGGCACAACCGTGGTGGCCGCCGAGAAGCCCTTCGCCACCACCGCCGAACTCGCTCTGGTCGTGGAGGAGCTCGGAGGCGCCGGCGGCCCGTTCCGCAACTTCACCGTCGAGCGACAGACCGGCATCCTCGCCACCACCTACACCCTGAAGGGGGAGGTCGACCTCACCGCCGGCGTGGAGGGGTTCGGCGACGAGGACCTGCGCCAACGCCTGCAGGGCAGCGGCTTCGGCCTCGACCGCGAGTCGCTGGAGCGGGAGGCGGGCACTCCCCTGGAACAGCTCTTCGACGTCCAGGTGACCGCGGATCTGCCCGGCGGCGGCGCCGAGTTCGAGGCGCCGGTGGGCGAGCGCACCGTCGTGCAGGCGACCTCCCGCCAGCTCCACGGAGAGCGTGTCGGCTGGTTCTCGGTGGCGGCGGTCTCCGCCCTCGCCCTGCTGGCGATCGTCGCCCGCCGAGCCCTCGCCCGGCGGGAGTGACGCTGCGGAGTCCGCCAGGCGGAGCAGCAACGGCCGCTGGTCCAGCTCCGTGCAAACGGGCGCCGGCGGATTATCGCCGGCGGTGTCATAGAGCCTTCGTAACATCGCCGGCATGGCCAAGGCGAAGCTCCTCCACCGCTGCGCCGACTGTGGCGGCTCCAGCCCCACGTGGCTGGGGCGCTGCCCCGGCTGCGGGGCCTGGAACACCCTGGTCGAGGAGGTGTCCGAGGAGCTGCCCCGGCCGTGGGGCGCGCCGGGTGGCGCACGACCGGCTCCCGCGGTACCCATCGGCGAGGTCGACCTCGACCAGTGGCGGGCGCGCCCCACGGGGATCGGGGAGCTCGACCGGGTCCTCGGTGGCGGCCTGGTCCCCGGCTCGGTCACCCTCCTCGGAGGCGAGCCTGGGATCGGCAAGTCGAGCCTGTTGCTGCAGGCGCTGGGCGCCACCACCGCCGGCACGCGGTCGCTGCTCATCACCGCCGAGGAGTCGCCCCAGCAGGTTCGGCTCCGGGCCGAGCGCCTCGGCGCCCTCGCTCCCGGGCTCCACCTTGTGGCCGACCCCGCGGTTCCGTCGATCGTCGCCCACATGGTCGAGCTCAGGCCGGAGATCGTCGTGGTCGACTCCATCCAGACCATCTTCGACCCCCAGCTGGGGTCACCTCCCGGCTCGGTCACCCAGGTCCGAGAATGTGCCTCCCGTTTGGTCGCCGCAGCCAAGGAGCACGGGATCAGCGTGGTCCTGGTGGGCCACGTCACCAAGGACGGCGCGCTGGCCGGCCCCCGTGCCCTCGAGCACGTGGTCGACACCGTCCTCAGCTTCGAGGGTGATCGCCACCATGCCCTGCGCCTCCTCCGGGCGGTGAAGCACCGCTTCGGGTCCACCCAGGAGCTCGGGCTGTTCGAGATGACCGACCAGGGACTGCTCGGCGTTCCCGACCCCAGCGGGTTGTTCCTCTCCGACCGGGCCGCCGGGGTGGCCGGCTCGGTGGTGGTGCCCACCGTCGAGGGGCACCGGCCGCTGCTGGTGGAGGTGCAGGCCCTGGTGTCGCCCACCAAGCTCCCGCAGCCCCGGCGGTCGGCACAGGGCCTCGACGCCGGCCGGTTGTCCCTGCTGCTGGCGGTGCTCGAGCGTCGGGTTCAGCTACCGCTCGGGCAATCCGACGTGCACGCCTCGGCCGTCGGTGGCGTGCGGGTGGTCGAGCCGGCGGCCGACCTCGCCCTGGCCCTGGCCCTGGTGTCCTCGCTGCGCGACCGACCGGCCCCTGACGACATGGTCGCCTGCGGCGAGGTGGGGCTCGGCGGCGAGGTGCGCCAGGTGGCCCAGACCGGGCGCCGGCTGTCCGAGGCGGCCCGCCTGGGCTTCCGCCTGGCCGTGGTCCCGGCCTCAGCTCCGGACCCGCCGCCCGGCATCCGCCTCCTGCGTGTCTCCACGCTCGCCGAGGCGATTCAGCTCGCACTGCTCGACACTAAACGGTAGGCATGCCTAACATGGTGCCCGGGCAGCCGCCGGAGCACCGTGCGATGCCGTCGTGACGGTCCTGCCCGCCGCCGCCTCTCCACCGTCCCGGGAGGGGCGGGCCGGCGGTCGCCGCTCCCGAGGGGTCGGGGTGGCCCCTCGAGCTCGGAGGGCGGTCAGTCCTCGTCGAGCGGCAGCAGGTCGGGCAGACCGGCGAACCACTCGAGGACCGCCTGCTCGTAGCGGATCCCGAAGTCGAGCGTGGCCGCGGCAAACGGCTCGAGGGCATCCCCGACATCGGCTCGCAGCGCTTGGTACTCCTCCAGGCGGCTGGCGTGCACCTGGCGATGGGAGGCGACGAAGGCGGCCAGGCGTGCCGGGGCCAGGTGCCGGCCGAAGGCGATGGCGAGCAACAACGGGTAGCGGATCTGCTCGGGGCCGGGCTCTCGCTCGATCCACTCCCGGAACGCCGCCCGTCCCGACTCGGTGAGCGAGTAGGGACGCCGGTCCCGTGGCCCCGTCTCCCCCGCCGCGACCAACCCGTCCCGGTCCATGGCCGCCAGCTCCCGGTAGACCTGGCTGCGGGTGAGGCTCCAGAAGTCGCCGATCACCACCTCGGCGGTCGTCATCAGGTCCCAGCCGGTCATGGGGCCGGCGTGCAGGAACCCCAGCAGCGACGCCGCCGTGGCGTTCAGCGGTCGGTCGGGCACCCACACCCCTTGACATTCCACAGTGGCATATGGTTACCCTTCGTTAGGTCATTCCATAGTGGAAGGTAGTCGCCATGCTGCGCACCGCGGTGCTCGCCGTACACGTCGCCGCCGGCGGCGCCGGGCTGGTGCTCGGCCCGCTGGCCATGGGCGCCGCCAAGGTCCCTGGCCGCCACACGCGGGCAGGCACCGCCTACCAGGCCGCCGTGGCCGTGGTCGCCGCCAGCGCCGTCGCGTTGGCCACACTGGCGTGGGCCCGCCTGTGGGCGCTGGCCATGATCGCCGTGGCCACCGAGGCCGCCGCCGTGGCCGGGTGGTGGCTCGCCCGGCGCCGGCCCACCGGCTGGCTGCCCTGGCACGTGCGGCTCCTGTGCGGCTCCTACGTGTCGCTGGTGACCGCGCTGCTGGTCGTCAACTGGAGCTCGCCGTTGGGCTGGGTCGCACCAACCATCGTCGGGTCGCCACTCATCGCCGTCGCCGCCCACCGCACCTCGAAGGCCGCGGCGCCCAAGGCCGTGGCCCAGCCGCCGTCCGCCTGCGCCACCGGCATCGAGGGTAGATGACGGGCCCTGTCTCCGAGCACTGGGAGCAATGTGGTCATGCCCAACGCCAGATCCGGGCACAATGGCCGGACGATGCGGGACCGGCTCACCACTAGGATTCCCGACGTGGCTCTCCGCCGCAGCTGCATGCTCCTCGAGGCGCTGGCCTCGGTGGCGCCCGGGAAGCCGCTTCGTGAGGGCCTCGACCGCATCCTCCAGGCCGAGATGGGCGGCCTGATCGTGGTGGGCGACGGGCCGGAGGTGCTCAACATCTGCTCTGGGGGCTTCCTCCTCGACGCCGCCTTCAGCCCCCAGCGGCTGTCCGAGCTGGCCAAGATGGACGGCGCCATCATCCTCGCCTCCGACGCCAGCCGCATCGCTCGGGCCAACGTCCATCTCGTGCCCAACCCCAACGTGGCCACCTCGGAGACCGGGACTCGTCACCGCACCGCCGAGCGGGTGGCCCGCTCCATCTCCGTCCCGGTGATCTCGGTGTCAGAGGACCAGTCGGTCATCGCCGTCTACGTGGGCAACGAGAAGCACCCCCTCGAACCCATCCCTCGCCTACTGGCCCGGGCCAACCAGGCCCTGTCCACGCTCGAGCGCTACAAGAACCGCCTCGACACGGTGTCGGCATCGCTGTCGGCGTTGGAGATCGAGGACCTCGTCACCTTGCGCGACGTCGTCACCGTGCTCCAGCGCATGGAGATGGTGCGCCGCATCGCCGAGGAGATCGAGCGTCACATCATCGAGCTTGGTGTCGACGGCCGCCTGGTCCGCCTCCAGCTCGAGGAGCTCATGGGAGGGGTCGAGGACGACCGCCGCCTGCTGATCCGCGACTACTTCCACGAGGAGACCGGGTGGCACCTGCCCGAGGTGCTCGATGGTTTGGCCAACCTGGGTACCGAGGACCTGCTCGACCTCAAGACGGTGGCCTCCATGCTGCACCTGCCCGGCGGCACCCCCGATCTCGACCTGAGCCTGTCGCCGAGAGGGTTTCGGCTTCTCTCCAAGGTGCCCCGCCTGCCGCAGCCGGTCATCGAGCTCATCGTCGACCGGTTCGGCAGCCTGCAGAAGATCATGCGGGCGACCATCGCCGACCTCGACGACGTCAAGGAGGTGGGCGAGGCCCGGGCCCGCAGCATCAAGGAGGGCCTGTCCCGGCTGGCCGAGACCAGCATCCTCGACCGCTACAACTGACGGGCCGCCTCGCCGTCCGGCGAGATCTGGTGCCGGCTGACCCGCTCGTAGTGTGACCGGCGTGGCAGAGGTGTGGACGGTGGTCGTGGCCGCGGGTCGGGGCACGCGCTTCGGCGGCGCCAAGCAGTACGAGGTGGTGGCCGGCCGGCGGGTGCTCGACTGGGCGCTGGCGGCGGCCCGGACGGTGAGCGACGGGCTGGTGACGGTGGTGAGCGCCGAGCACACCGGTCAGCGCGAGCCCCTCGCCGACCGGGTGGTGGCCGGCGGTGCCACCCGCTCGGCGTCGGTGCGGGCCGGGTTGGCCGCCGTCCCCGAGGACGCCGACGTGGTGGTGGTCCACGACGCCGCCCGCCCCTGCGCCACGCCGGAGCTGTTCGCCGCGGTGGTCGCCGCCGTGCGAGCCGGGGCCTCCGCCGCCGTTCCCGGCGTCCCCGTGGTCGACACGGTCAAGCGGGTGGACGGCGACGGCGTGGTGGTGGAGACCCTCGACCGGACGGGCCTGGTGGTGGTGCAGACGCCCCAGGCCTTCGCCGCCTCCGCCCTGCGCAAGGCCCATGGCGGGCACCCCGAGGCCACCGACGACGCCGCCCTGGTCGAGCGGGCCGGCGGTCGAGTGGTGGTCGTCCCCGGCGAGCCGGCCAATGCCAAGGTGACCGGGCCCGCCGACCTGGTCGCCGCCCAGAAGGCGCTGACGGCGAGGGTGGACCAGTGAGCGTTCCGGCCACCACCCGGGTGGGCCTGGGCTTCGACGTCCACCCCTACAGCGACGACCCGGGTCGCTCACTGGTGCTGGGTGGTGTGGCCTTCGCCGGCGAACGTGGCCTCGCCGGGCACAGCGACGCCGACGTGGTGGCCCACGCCGCCGCCGACGCCCTGCTCGGTGCCGGCCGGCTCGGCGACCTGGGCAGCCACTTCCCCGACACGGATCCTGCCTGGGAAGGGGCCGACAGCCTGAAGCTGCTCGCCACCGTGCGCCAGCGGTTGGACGAGGCGGGATGGGAGCCGGTCAACGTGGACTGCGCCGTGGTCCTCGACGTCCCCCGGCTGGCGCCCCGGCGCCAGGAGATGGAGGCAGCCCTCAGCCGGGCGGCAGGGGCCGACGTGACCGTGAAGGGCCGCCGGACCGAGGGCCTCGGGGCCCTGGGCCGAGGCGAGGGCGTAGCCTGCTGGGCGGTGGCATTGGTGCAGCGGCGGGACCGATGAGCCCCGCCCGCCGGCGCCCGCAGCGCCCGGAAGAGGCTCGCGGCACCGGTCGGGGCCCCGGTCGGAGCTCCGCCCCACGGACCCGGGGACGGCGGAACTCGCCGGACCGTCGCTCCCGCCAGCCCGGGCGTCCGGCCAGGTCGTCAGGCCCTCGGGGCCTCGGTGGCGAGCAGGTCGAGGGCCGCCACGCGGTCAAGGAGCTGCTGGTGGCCGGCCGGCGCCGGGTGCGGGACGTGTGGCTGGCCGACGACGTGGGCGACGCCCCCATCCTCGGCGACATCCTCGAGCTCGCCGGCGAGGCCCGGGTGCGGGTCCGGCAGGTGCCAGCGGGGGCCCTCCGGGACGAGGCCCGTTCGGAGGCGCCGCAGGGGGTGCTCGCCCATGCGGACGCCCTGCCCGAGGCCGACCTCGACGAGCTGCTCACCCGGGGAAAAGGGGAAGCGCCCCCCTTCGTGGCGTGCCTGGACGGCATCACCGATCCTCAGAACCTGGGGGCTCTGCTGCGGTCAGCCGAGTGCGCCGGCGTGTCGGGCGTGGTCCTTCCTCGCCACCGGGCGGCGCACGTGACCCCGACGGTGGCCAAGGCGGCCGCGGGGGCGGTCGAGCACCTGCCCATTGCCGTGGTCCCGGGGCTGCCCGCCGCGCTGGGCCGAGCGCGGGAGCACGGGGTGTGGGCCGTCGGGTTGGACGTGGCCGGGAGCACGAGCCTGTTCGACCTCACCCTCGCCGGCGAGCCGGTGGCCCTGGTGCTGGGCGCCGAGGGCCGGGGACTCAGCCGCCTGGTGCGGGATCGCTGCGACGTGCTCGCCTCGATCCCGCTGCGGGGCGCGCTTCCGTCACTCAACGTGGCCAGTGCCGGCGTCCTGGCGTTCTTCGAGGTGGCCCGCCGGCGCCTCAGCTGACCCTGGCGTCATTTCAACCGTGACTATTGTCACGGTCTTGTCACACGCCTGCCATGGAGCTGTCGGACCGCGCAATTAGCCTCGGTCCCTGTCGCCGGTTGCCGGTTGATAGACGGACAACATCTCGCATCGCACCAGTTCAGGAGCCCTCATTGTCTCCTCGTCTTGCAACGGCTGCCCTCCACGAACTCGGCGACGACGACCTGGTGGTCCTGGCCCAGCAGGGTGACGACCTGGCCCAACGGGCGCTGATCCAGCGCTATCGCCGCTTCGCCTGCTCCAAAGGTCGGGGCTACTTCATCGCCGGTGGTGACGACGACGACATCACCCAGGAAGCGTTGATCGGCCTGTACAAGGCCGTCCGCGACTACCGGGCGGACCGGCCGTCGTCGTTCCGAGCGTTCGCCGAGCTGTGCATCACCCGCCAGCTCCTCACCGCCATCAAGGTCGCCCGGCGCCAGAAGCACCGGCCTCTCAACCAGTACGTCTCCATCTCAGCAGACCGCGACGAGGAACCCGGCGACCCGTCAGTCGAGCAGCTCCTCGCCGACGCCGGCGCTGCCGACCCTGCCGAGCACGTGGTGGGCGGCGAGGACGCCCAGGCCACCGGCCGGGCAGTGGCGGCCATGCTCTCGGGCCTCGAGGTCGAAGTGCTGCGGTTGTTCGTCGAGGGCAAGAGCTACGAGGAGATCGGGGCCGAGGTCGGCCGGCGGCCCAAGTCGGTCGACAACGCCCTCCAGCGCATCAAGCGCAAGGTCGAGGGCCGGCGGCCCGAGGAGCTGGTGGGCCAGCGGATGGCGGTGTCTTAGAAACCCGCGCCGGCCGGAGTGGCGGCCGGCGACGAACGGTTACTTCTTGGCTGGCTCGTAGTAGGGGTTGGCGCCGCTGGCGTGATCGGTCACGTCGACCACGCTGGTGATGTCGGGGACCGACTCCCGGATGGCCACCTCGATGCCCTGGCTGAGGGTGACGGTGGCCATGCCACAGCCCTGGCACCCGCCGGACAGCCGCAGGTAGGCGGTGGTGTCCTCCACCGCCACCAACTCGGCCTGCCCGCCGTGGCTGGCGATGCTGGGGTTGATCTGGGCGTCGAGCACCTGGATCACCCGCTGGGCCACGTCGCCGCTCAGGTCGGCCGGAGGCCGGGCACTGATGGCCGGGCTGGCCGGAGCCGGGGGTGTGTTGGGGTTGGTGATGGTCATGCCCGGGTTGAGCAGGTCGCGGCTCACGCCCAGCGTGGCGCCGCGCAGCCGGTCGACGCTGGCGGTGGGCACGACCACGGGCAGGTCGTCGTGGCGCTGCACCAGGTCGTCGTCGCCGGCCTTGTCGAGCGTGTCGAAGTACATGTCGTAGGTGAACTGCGCTCCCGCCGCCCCGGTCACCTCCACCCACAGGGCCAGCTGGTCGGCGTTGGGTTCGCCCTCACGCAGGGTCAGCACCTTCTTGCGGGCCTGGTCGGTCACGGTGAGCACGGGCTGTTGGTCGGCCATGCCTCCATGATAGGAGGGTGCCCCGCGTCGTCCTGCTGCTGCCCACCGGGACCTACCGCGCCCCCGACTTCGTGCGGGCGGCGTCGGCGCTGGGCGTCGAGGTGGTGGTGGCGTCCGAGCACCGCCAAGCCATGGCCCGGGCCATGGAGCACCGCGCCCTGGTAGTGGCCCTCGACCGTCCGGAGGCCGCCGCCGACGTCATCGTCGAGCTGGCCCGGCGCACGCCGGTGGACGCCGTCGTGGCCGTCGACGAGCAGGGCGTGGTCGCCGCCGCCCTGGCCTGCCAGCGCTTGGGCCTGGCCCACAATCCTCCGGAGGCGGTGGCGGCCACCCGCAACAAGGCCGCCCTGCGCCGGGCCCTGTCCGCCGGGAGCGTGCGCCAGCCCCAGTTTCGCGTGGCCGACGAGGACGCCGACCTGGCCGGCCTGGCCACCGAGGTGGGCCTGCCCTGCGTGGTCAAGCCGCGGTCGCTCTCGGGCAGCCGGGGGGTCATCCGCGTCGACGACCCGGCCGCGGCGGTGGCAGCCGGCGAGCGGGTCCGGGCCATCCTCGCCGAGGCCGGCGAGACCCGCGGGTCGCCCATCCTCGTGGAGGCCTTCGTGGCCGGTCCCGAGGTGGCGGTGGAAGGGCTCCTACGGGGCGGTGCGCTGGAGGTGCTGGCCATCTTCGACAAGCCCGACCCGCTGGAGGGGCCCTACTTCGAGGAGACCATCTACGTCACGCCGTCCCGGCTCCCGGCCTCGGTGCAGGACGAGGTGGCCGGCGTGGTCGCTGCCGGCGTGGCCGTCCTCGGGCTGGTCGAGGGGCCCGTCCACGCCGAGGTGCGCCTCGGGGCGCAGGGCCCGGTCCTGCTCGAGGTGGCGGCCCGCTCCATCGGCGGGCTGTGCTCCCGGGCGCTGCGCTTCGGCGCCGGGATCTCGCTGGAGGAGGTCATCCTGCGCCACGCCGTGGGCCTCGAGCTCGACCACCTCGACCGGGAGGCGCGGGCGGCAGGGGTGATGATGGTGCCCATCCCCCGGTCGGGAGTGCTCGAGGAGGTGCGGGGGGTGGAACGGGCCCGGGCCGTCCCCGGCGTGGAAGGCGTCGAGATCACCATCCCGAAGGGTCACCGGGTGCAGGCCCTGCCCGAGGGCGACCGCTACCTCGGCTTCGTCTTCGCCCGCGCCGGCTCACCGCAGGCCGTCGAGGAGTCCCTGCGCACCGCCTTCGCCTGCCTGGGCGTGGTCGTCACCGACTCGGACGACGGCGCCGACCGTCGGTAGCGGCCCCTAGGGTGGGCCGAGGTGCGCGTGCTCCTTGTCTCCACCTACGAGCTGGGTCACCAGCCGTTGCACGTGGCCTCGCCCGCCGCCGCCCTGCGCCAGCGGGGCCACGACGTCCGCTGCCTCGACCTGTCGGTGGAGCGCTGGGACCCCGAGGCGGTGTCCGAGGCCGAGGCCCTCGCCTTCTCGGTGCCCATGCACACCGCCATGCGCCTGGCCCTGGCCGCCGGCGAGGCCGCCCGTCGCGCCCGGCCCGAGCTGCCCATCTGCTTCTACGGGCTCTACGCCGCCGTCAGCTCCGACCTCACCCTGCGCCGGGTGGCCGACCGGGTCATCGCCGGCGAGTACGAGCCGGCGCTGGTCGAGTGGGTCGAGGGTCTGGTCGACCAGGGTCCCGCCTCTGGCGCTGGCGGACGCCGCGCCGATGCGCCGGAGCGCGTCGTGTCGCTGGGCCACACCACCTTCCCGGTGCCGGCCCGCGACCTGCTACCCCCGCTCGAGCGCTACGCCCACCTGGCCGTCGACGGGGAGGAGCGCCTGGTGGGCTGCGTGGAGGCCAGCCACGGCTGTGCCTCCCGGTGCCGGCACTGCCCGGTGCCGAGCGTCTACGACGGGCGCATCCGGGTGGTGGGCCCCGACGTGGTGCTGGCCGACATCGACCAGCTCGTCGACCAGGGCGCCCGCCACATCACCTTCGGCGACCCGGACTTCCTCAACGGCGTGCACCACTCGCTGCGGGTGGTACGCGCCATGCACGAGCGGTTCCCGGACCTCACCTTCGACTGCACCACCAAGGTGGAGCTCATCCTGCGGCACCGCCACGTCTGGGACGAGCTGGCCGCCGCCGGCTGCCTGTTCGTGGTGTCGGCCCTCGAATGCGTCAACGACGAGATCCTGGAGATCCTCGACAAGGGGCACACCACCGCCGACGCCGCCCAGGCGGTGTCCGTCCTGCGGGGGTCGGGCATCGAGGTCCGCCCCTCGTTCCTGCCCTTCACCCCGTGGACGTCGCTGTCCGACATGGTCCGCCTGGTCGACTTCGTAGCCGCCTCCGACCTCGTGGCCAACGTCGACCCGGTCCACTACACCATCCGCCTGCTCGTGCCGGAGGGCTCCCTGCTGCTCGACCATCCGGCCATGGCGGCCCACCTGGGCGACTACGACGCCGAGCGGTTGAGCTACCAGTGGACGGCGGCCGACCCCCGTGTCGACCAGCTGCAGGCCGAGCTGGCCCAGCTGGTGGAGCAGGGGCTCGCCGCCGGCGAGCCCAACGGCTCGCTGTACCTGGCCGTGAGCCGGACGGTACGCGCCGCCGCGGGCGAGCCCCCCGCCACCGGCGAGCTCATCGCCGCCGGATCGGTGGAGGGCAGGCCTCGGCTCACCGAGCCGTGGTTCTGTTGAGCGGAGCCCACCGAGGGCCAGTTCGGCCCCCTCCCACGTTCCTGATCGGCCACCCCGCCGGCCCCGCCGGCGTGCCGGCGCCGTCGGTACGGTTGGCCGGTGGACGAGGCAACCACGGCGACGGCTTCGGCTCGGGAGGTCCTGCTCGCCCTCGCTGACCTCACCCCATCGGCCGAGCTGCGGTCGACGGGGCTGACCGTCCCCACCGAGTGGTTCCGGTGGTTGCCGCTCCGGTCGGTGATGCTGTTCGCGCACGGCGACCCGGACCTCGCCGGGACGTGGCAGCACGAAGCCGTGAGGATGGCCGTCGTCGACCGCCAGTTCGGCGAGCGGCTGGCCGCGGTCGACCAGGTCCGGCCCGAGCGCCGGTCCCTTCGGGTGGGATGGCTGTTCCTCGCCGGGACCGTGGCGACCGGCGAGGGCGGCACCCGGCGGGTGTTCCACCCGCTGGTCACCATGCCCGTGCGCGTGGAGCGGCCGCCGGCGTTCGGCGACGCCCGGCTGGCGCCTGCCGGCGACGTGGAGATCACCGAGCTGGTCGGCGACGGCAAGGCTCGGGAGGATCTGGAGGCGTCGTTGGAGGTGGGGGGCGGGGCCCTCGACGGGATGGCCGCCGTCGCCGTGCCCGCCGCCCTGCTCCGCCGCCTCCCCCGGCTGCAGCGCTTCGCTCGCGACCTGGCATCCGCCGCCGGGCTTCCCACCAAGCGGGTCGTCCCCGCCGACCGGGGGCCCGACGAGCTGGCCCGCTCGTCCGGACTCGTGGTCGTGGCCGGCGTCGGGGTCTACGCCGTGCACGAGACCGGCGGCTTGGGCCGGGCCGGCTCGCTGCGCTCGTGGGCGGGAGGCCCCCTGCACGAGTGGACGGCCTTCCACTCGCTCTACCTCGACCGGGGTGACGGTCCGGCGCCGGCGCCGCACGATCCGGCCGACGACCGCCTGGAGTCGCCCTACCCCCTCACCCCGGTTCAGCGGGAGGCCGTGGTCCGCAGTCGCCACCATCCCGTGACGCTCGTCTCGGGGGCCCCGGGGACGGGCAAGTCCCACGCCGTCGCCGCCGTCGCCCTCGACGCCCTCGCCCGCGGCGAGCGAGTGCTCGTCGCCGCAAAGTCGCAGGCCACGGTCGACGCCCTGATGGACCTCTTCGAGCGGGCACCGGGCCCCGAGCCGGTCGTGTTCGGCTCCTCAGAGCGGCGGCAGGCACTGGCCGCCCGGCTCGCCGGCGGGCAGCTCCGCCCGGCCGGAGAGGCCACCGTCAGCGCCGCCCGCCGGCGGATGGACGACGCCGTCTTCCGCCGCGACACCCTCTGGCGGGCCATGGCCGGCCAGCTCCACGCCGAGTCGCTGCTGGCCGGCGCCGGCGAGGAGGTGGAACACGCCCGCCTGGTGGCGCCGGCGCTGTTCGACACCGTGACCGACCTGGCCGAGGCCGGCACGCTGGGGGAGCGGGCGTCGGCCGGCGGGCCGGGGTGGTGGGCCCGCCGCCGGCGGCGATCAGCCCGCCGGGCGCTGGACGAGCTGGCCCGGTCGATGCCGGACACGCCGCTGTCGGAGGTGTCGTCCGCCCTCGGCGTGGCCCAGGCCTGGCGGGTGGCCGGGGACCTGGTGGCCGAGGGCGGCCTCGAGCTGGGCCGGCAGTGGGAGCGCCTGGCCGCCCTCGACGACGAAGTCCGTAGCTCGGTCGCCAGGTGGCTGGCGGCCGACAGCCGCTCCGACGAGCGCCTCAACCGCCGGACGCTGGCCGCCGTCGCCGCCCTCGCCACCGCCCTGCGCAGCGGCCGGGCCGCCCGCCGGAGCCAGCTCCGTCGCCTGGACGACGCCACCCTCACCCGGGCGCTGCCGCTGTGGGTGGGCACGTTGCCCGACATCGACGACCTCCTCCCGCCGCTGCCCTCGCTGTTCGACCTGGCCGTGCTCGACGAGGCGTCGTCCATCGAGCAGCCCCTGGCAGCGCCGGCGCTGCTCCGTTCGAGGCGGGCGGTGATCGTGGGCGACCCGCGCCAGCTCCGGCACGTCTCCTTCCTTTCCGACGACACCATCGGTGCCGTCGTCGCCGACCACGGCCTCGATCGCTTCCCGCTGCTGGCCGCCCGCCTCGACGTGCGCCGCAACAGCACCTTCGACGTCGCCGCCGGCGCGGTGCCGGTGCTCGCCCTCGACGAGCACTTCCGGTCCGATCCCCACCTCGTGGAGTTCGTGTCCCGGCGCATCTACGCCGGCGAGGTGCAGGTGGCTACCCGGTCCCCCAGCACCGAGTCGAGGGACTGCGTCCACGTCGTTCGCCTCGACGGTCGACGCGACCGGGCCAAGGTGGTCCGGGAGGAGGTTGCCGAGGTGGTCCGCCAGCTACGCCGGCTGCGGCGCGCCGGCGCCGCCAGCGTCGGGGTCATCACGCCCTTCCGGGCCCAGGCCGACGCGCTGGAGGAAGCGGTGCTGGACGCGTTCACCGCCGACGACCTCGAGGCCCTCGACCTGCGGGTGGGTACGGTCCACGCCTTCCAGGGCAACGAGCGGGACGTGGTCCTCGCCTCCCTCGGGCTGGGCCCGGACGACGGGGCCGCCTCGTGGCGGTTCGTCGAGGACCCTCACCTGTTCACCGTCTTCGTCACCCGGGCGAGACGGCGCCTGGTGTTGCTGCTGTCCGCCGATCCGCCGGCCGGCGGCCTGATGGCCGACTACCTGGCCCAGGCCGACGCACCTGCGGGGCGTCCGGCCCCGGTCGAGGACGTCGGTGCCTGGGCCGGCGCCGTGGCCGACGGGCTGTCCTCGGGCGGCGTACCGGTCACCACCGCCTACCCCACCGGGCGTCACGTGCTCGACGTCTGCCTGGAGGACCGCAGTCGTGACGTCGCCTTGGAGTGCCGGGTGCACCTCGACGGGTCCGACCGCCACATCCAGCGCCACCTCGCCCTGCGCCGCGCCGGCTGGACGTTGCTGGAGGCCTACCGATCGAAGTGGGGCGAGCGACCCGCAGAGCTGACCCTGGAGCTGCTGCGGCGCCTCGACGCCGCTGGCACCTAGCCGGAGAGCAGCTGGCCGATGGGGCTCTCGTCGAGGTGGGCCAGCAGGTCGCCCGGGTCGTCGTAGACAGCCACCGCCCCCGCCTCCTCGAGCTCGTGGCGGGTGTTCCCGCCGGTGAGCACGCCGACCACGCTGAGCCCGCACTGCGCCGCCGCCTCCACGTCCCAGACCGTGTCACCCACGACGATGGCCTGCTCAGGCTCCAATCCGGCGCCCTCCAGCGCCGCGCGGAAGATGTCCGGCGCCGGCTTGCTGTCCTCGACGTCTTCTTTGTTGGTCATGTGGTCGATGACCCCGTCGGGCACGGCCAGCTCCTCGAGCATGGCGTCGAGCTGATCCTGGCTGGCCGACGTGGCCAGCACCACCTTGGCGCCGCGTCGGTGCACCTCCTCGAGGAGGTCCTTGGAGCTCGGGAAGGCCTGGATCTCGGCCATGAGCTCTTCGAAGTGGCGGGTGTGCCCGTCGGAGGTCGCCTCGCTGGGGTGGCCGAGGAGCTTCTCGACCAGCTGGTCGCTACCCATCCCGATGAGGCGGTGGATGCGGTACATGGGCGCCACCTCGCCGGCATCGCGCACCCCTCGGGCCCACGCCACCGTGTGCAGGTAGTTGGTGTCGACGAGCGTGCCGTCGACGTCGAAGATCACGCCGTAGGTAGAGATGTCCTTTGCCTAGCACGGCCGAGCCCGCGGGCCGGAATCGGGCAACACGGGCTTGGTGATACGCCGGCTACGACGGCGGCACCAAGCGCTGTGCCGCTTGCTGCGCCGCTCGTGCGTTGGCCATCGTCCGGCGCTCCAGGGCCGGCCCGACCAGGAGGATGACGGTCCACACCGCCAGGGAGAACCCGGCGCCGATGGCGCCCAAGGCGCTGTCCAGGGCCAGGGCCAGCCCGAGACCGACCACGCTCACGGTCAGAAAGATCCACACCAGCACGAGGCCCCACCTCCCACCCCGTGCCCGGTCCTGTACCTGACGGGCGTGCACGACCGTGGCTGCCGCCAGCGCCGGATCGTGTACCGGTCGGCCCCGCCGGATGGAGGCGATCACCTCCCGCCGCTGGCGAAGGGTCAGCTCGGCCATGTGCGGGTTGGCCGCGGCGGCTCGAAGGAAGACCAGGTACATCACCGGCCCGAAGAACAGCCCGCTGACGACCCCGTAGGACAAGGACCGCTGGAGCAGGCCCTGGATGAGCCCGAACCCCGTGCCGAAGATCAGACCCTGGACGATCGCCATCCGTCGACGTCGGTCGATCGGCATTCCTCATCCTCCGATCACGTCCCGGACCAAGGCTCAGGCGGCACATGATCGTCTGACGAATGGCCGTC
Organism: Acidimicrobiales bacterium; assembly: GCA_035942035.1. Lineage (GTDB taxonomy): Bacteria > Actinomycetota > Acidimicrobiia > Acidimicrobiales > CADCSY01 > JAHWJR01. The sequence goes on along the minus strand of DASZDK010000015.1, from coordinate 2,126 downwards.
GAACAGCGTCCTCAGAAGACCGCAAACTCCCCGCCAGAGACAAAGAAGATGTCGGTGAGCCGCCCTCGCCCCGCCGGGCGGCAGCTACGGCTGGCCGTGCCAGGCCGGACTGGAGCGCACGCCGGAGTGGACCGACGCCCCCCCCGACACCCCCCCGCCTACTCCTACACGCAACATCGGGCCGTACAACCGCTTCTCGACCGCCGTGTCGATCTACCGGACGCCGAACACCGGCGCGCACGGCACAGACCTCTCCGGGTCGTACCGCCGCCCATTGGCCGGCGAGAACCCGTGGGCGAGGGGGGACTTGAACTCCGATCCAAGGTGTCACGATCGATGGTCGTCGATTCTGAAAAGTGCCGCTGACCTGCCGTTTCCCCGATCGGCGTGCTAGACGGTGCCGACCGCTCCTACCCGATTTCAACCCGTCCGGTAGAAGTCCGGTAGAAGTCCGGTAGAAGTCCCAGCCCCAAGGCGAGCCCGTCACCGGCGCGAGACTGGCCTCGTGCTCGTGGTTCGAGGCACCAGAAGCTGCGCGATCGGGTGAAGGGCGCGCCGGCCGTCGATGGCGACGCGTCGACCACCGAGCTCGGCGACTGGTTCGCTACGGCGCTGTTCTGGCGGCCCCGGGTCGCGCTCCTCGTCAACCACCGGACCCTGCTCCCGGTGTTCCTCGAGCTGGGCGCCAGCCGCGACGCTGCTCGACCGTGTGCCGGACGCGATCGCGGCCGTACTCCCCCGGCACGGTGTCAGCGATGCGTTTCTGGCCGCCGAGCGCGATGTCCGCAATCAGCGAGGGGTGAGTACCGAGGGCGCTGCCGCAGAGATCGGCGTGGTTCCATCACGCTGGCAGAGTGAGACCGAACCTCGTCGTTGCCGTCTCGGGCCGCTACCTCTCGTTCCCGGAGCGAGAGGAGATGGATCGAGTGCTGGTACAACCCATCCAGGCGGCACTCCTCGATCCAGATGCTCAGCCCCATCGACTCCAAGAGAGCCCACAACCCTGCCGCTGCTGCGGCATGATCACCACAACGAACCCGTCCGCTAGAGGGGGGCAGATCAGGTGAAATTCACGCGCGGCGAGGTTGAGAGCAACCACCAACACTCTCTCTACAACACGGGCTAACTGCCGGTTGTACTCCATTCTCTGGCCCGCTGGGGTCGAGGATCAGCGGGGCGCGGGCGGCGATTGTCGCTAGTCGACAGGCGGTCGTGGACGTCGGCAGGGGCGGGCTCTCGCCTGATTTCAAGCGCTGTTCGGTAGAAGGTGGAACGGGGGACCCATTTCCAGAGTGCTCACGACCGTGGCAAGTTCCCGACAGAAGTCCCCCTGCTCGCCGCCTAGGTCTTCGATTACAGAGCGGGCTCTGTCATCCCCGGCAGCAGCCCAGCCAGTTAGCCGCCCAACCGCCTCAGGCGTATCTGGCGCTGGCATTGTGATCATCCCTGCGGGGTAGTCACCGTAAAGAACGAACCGCACGTACTGAGCTCGGCTGGCTAAGGCCGCCACAACGAGAGTGCCGTCTCCTTCACTAGCAACGCCACGCTGTTGTGCGACCGCAGCACCGACCGCGTAGAAGAGATTCCAGACGAAATTTACAAGTAGGCCGGGTCGTTCAGGGTCGTCCAAGCCCGCCAGCTCGCCTGCTGGGATCCATATTTCTTCCCCGCTCGACAAGATGCCATTGTCGCCCGGAACGCTAGGTGGTAGACCGAGATGAATATCAAGTGTTGTGTCGGGTGCCTGCCATTCAATAGCATCAATGACAACGGAGGCGATAAGGCTGAGATTTTCGCCGAAGCCCGGGTCCAGCCGCAGCCTTGGGTCTAGGTGCGGCCGTGCGACCTGGCGAGGAAGGTGCATGGGTTTAGGATGGTCGTCGACTGGCGGTAGGCCGTCATTGTGCCATCGCGTTTCGATGTGGCCCATGGCATCGGCGACGACTGCGGCAAATGGATTTACAAAGGCCCCTGGGTCCAGTGCGGGCCACCACCCGTTCGTAATCCCCATTTCTCGGCGGATAAGCACCCGGACGATAGCCTCCATCTCGTAAAAAGCCGTTTCGAGCGTCTCAACGTTTTCTAGACCTTGGTGCTGGATCTTCCCTCGCAAGTCGATGAGGAGG
>DASZDK010000014.1:0-11192 GCA_035942035.1 Acidimicrobiales bacterium | reverse complement strand
GTGATCACCTCAGTGATCGTCGGGGCGAAGAGGGACGCGAAGCTGGGCCGGCTTGTCGACACCGCTGCCCGCCAACGTGAGCAGCTCCGGCTTCGAGCCAGTGAGGACATCCTCTCCGCGCTGCTCCGACCCGGGACCAAGGAGATCCCGGACACCTACGAGTTCACGGTGTACCTGCATGAGCCAGAACTTGACGAGCTACGGGCGACGTTCCCAGCACCAGGACCGGGCAACGAGGTCTCGGTCTTCCGCATCGGTGACGGGGCCACGGGCCTCGCCTTCCAGAAGCGCCAGATCATCTTGGTCACGGGGGACGCTGTCTCGGACGACACCTACGGCCTCACGCCCGCCCAGCGCCAGCACTTCGCTGGCTACAGAGTGGTGGTGGCGACGCCTATCTGGAGGGAGGGGCATCGACCCATCGGCGTCCTCAGTGCCATCAGCAAGGAAGACGACGGCCATTTCGACAAGGACAGCAGCGTGGCGGCGCTCCGCGAGCTTGCTGACGTGATCGGCGTCGTCCTCACGAGCGTCTACGGAGCGGAAGTAGGCTAGAGCCATGACCAGGCAGGTCCTTCACAAGACAGACGGCGGAAGCATCGTCGCCATCGACGAGTCTCCGGCGGAGCGGGCCGACCGGCTCGAGCGTGCTGCAGAGGAGTCGTCCCGACGCTTCGTCCTGACCGACTCGCAGCGACGGGCCTTGGCGAACGGCGGCCGGTAGCCGAGGTCGAGGCCGGCGACAGGCTGGCCTTCGAACGCTGCGCTGTCGAGCGGCCGACGTTGGCGTCGGCGCTGTGGATGCGGAAGGGCACAGGGCTGGTGCCGCTGAGTGGACTTCGTTAGGGGCGCCCTCCGAGTCCGCAACCAACGGCGGGACGTTCGTTGCCGGTTGAGCTGATCACTCAGCCTCGAGCGTCGGTACGGCGAGCATGCGATGAACGTTCTCTGAACCTGCTTCCATGGCGCGTCGGCTCATACGAGTCCGAAGTGCCTGGCGATCCTTCTCGAACAGGTGCCCGTAGACGAGGTCGATCATGCGGGTGTCGCGATGGCCGAGGATCTCCGCCAGCATCCAGGGATTGGCTCCTTCGGCGATGAACAGCGAGGCAGCCGTATGGCGGAGGTCGTGCGGAGTCAGTGGCGCAAGGCCCGACCGTACCGAGGCCGGGTTGAAGTGTCGTCGGCGCCAGTTGCCGGGCCGGATGACTCCTCCGTCGCGGCCGGTGAACAGAAGGGCTGTCGGTTCGTCCCAGCCGACGTACTTCTCGATGTGCTCTTTCAGCTTCTCGAGGGCGAGGTCCGCCATAGGGACCACACGCCGGCCTCGCGCCGTCTTGGGGCTCTCGAACTCCAGGTGGCCGTCGACGTCCGTGAGCGCTTCGTCGACCCTGATGTAGCCCTGCGCCCAGTCGACGTCATCCAGTCGGAGTGCACACAGCTCGCCGATGCGGAAGCCGCCATAGGCGGCGACGTAGATCATGGCCTCGTAGCGAGGTGCGATCTCAAGGGCGAGGCTGTGGACCTCGCGCTCGACGATGAAGCGGACGGCCTTGTGCTTCCTTCTGGCGATCGGCGGATGCTCTGGGCACGGGAGTCGGGCGATCCGGTCGTCCTCCATCGCCGCCCGCATGACCTTTCGGAAGGTCTGGTAGACCTTCTCGACGGTGCCGGGCGCAAGGGTGCCGCCCGTCATGGCGTGTCCGTCGCCGGCAAGCTCGATCACCCAGCGCTCGACTTCTGCCTTGCTGATCTTGGTCAGCGGGGTTCGGCCCCACCTCGGGAGGATGTAGGAGTTGAGGTAGGTCACGTCACGGGCGTAGCTGGTTCGAGCCAATCTCTTGCTGGCCAAGGCGAAGTAGTGCTCGGCCCAGTGGGCGAACGTAATCTTGCCGGCAGCATCGTCGATGTAGGTACCGTGCTGCATGGCGTTCTGCTGGTCGGCTAGGAATCTTCTCGCGTCCCGCTCACGCTTGAAGCTCTTGCTTTTCCGCCTGCCGTCCGGATCACGCCAGCGCGCCCGGAAACTGCCTTCGCCGAGCTTCTCGATCGCTCCCATGGGCCCCCGCCTCCTCCCGACGATGCGCGAGTGCCAAGGGTACCTGGAGGGGTGACACCTGCCGTGCACGATGGGTAGAAAATGGGTCGGGAATGGGTCGAGCCGGTGACAACGACTGCGACGATTGGGCTGCCAAAGGCTGCGGCCCGCAACCAAAAATAGGGGCTGAGCAGGCACGAGGGAGACCGTGGGCGCCCTTGATGCGCCAATCCTCTGGGCCGACTTCTTTCCAACCCTGCCTTCACACGGCAGAGGTCACTGGTTCGAACCCAGTATCGCCCACGGAAGAAGTGCAGGTCCGACGTGGCGAGGAGGAGCTAAGAGCGAGAACGTCTCCCACAGTGTGCGACTAAAATGGGTCCGCCCGTGACGAGGAGAGTCAGCTAAGCGAAAATGGGTCGGTCATCGAGGCGCGCTCCCGCGGCCAGGAGAGTCCCTACCTCGATCACCTGATCCAGGTACATCGAGGGGCAGCGGGTCGGGAGGAGCTGATGGTGGCGCTCGAGCCGCGGAAGCCGGCGAGTCCCAGCAGCCTCTCCGTGAAACCGGTACCGTCGTTCATCGCAGGGGCCCTTCTGTCGCCTCAGCCTTGAGCAGCCGTGACGATGGCGGGACCCCTGCCCCGCGTGGTGGATCCCCTGCTACCTACCGCTCCCTACTGCAACGCGAAGAGCCATCAAAATGGAAGTTGCTCCTCGTCGCCCAGGTGTTGCTGACGATCGCCCCGCCACCGACGGGCGCGTGCACGACATCGCCCACGGGTTCCGGATAACCGAGCGCCGGACGCTCGCATTCGAAGGAGTCGGTTGAGGAGGATCCGTGAACAGGCACCTCGTGGACGGCCGAAAACCTACAATTCACCTCTACGCGGCTCCGCACCCTCAGGTCGAGCAGATCACAAGGCCGGAATGGTCAACTCCCCGGGTACCGTGCCGGAGGCGGTACTGGCTTCCTTTGGTGCTCGGCGTGACGCCGGTCGTTGGTCGCGCTCCCCCGTTACTCAGCTGACCCGGCGACCCCGGGGATCCGGCCAGCCCCCTGCGCCGGCCCACGAGCCAGCCCGGGTGGACTCGACCACCGGCTGTGCCTCGGGGAACGGTCGACGCCACCACCGGCCCGAGAAGCGCCACGCCGGGGTGGGATCCTCGGCGACGGCGTCCGGAGCCGCTGGGCGGGGCCAGAGCAGCTCGACGGCGGCGACGATCGCCGCCAACTCGGGAGGGCTCGGATGCGGGCGGCCGCCGCCGGTCACAGGGGGACGTTGCCGTGCTTGCGCGGGGGCCGCTCCTCGTGCTTGGTGCGCAGCATGGCGAAGCCGGCGATGAGCTTGGCCCGGGTGTCGGCGGGATCGATCACGTCGTCGACGTAGCCCCGCTCGGCGGCGACCCACGGGTTGGCGTGGCGCTCGGTGTAGTCCTGGATCAGCTCCGCCCGGCGCGCCTCCGGGTCGGCGGCGGCGGCGATCTCCCGGCGGTGGATCAGGGCCACGGCACCCGGGGGGCTCATCACCGCCAGCTCGGCCGAGGGCCAAGCGAAGGCCAGGTCGGCGCCAGTCGACTTGGAGCTCATGACCACGTAGGCCCCGCCGTAGGCCTTGCGCACGACGACCTGGATCCGGGGCACGGTGGCCTCGCAGTAGGCGTACAGCAGCTTGGCCCCGTGGCGGACGATGCCGCCGTGCTCCTGGCGCACGCCGGGGAGGAACCCGGGGACGTCGACGAAGGTCACCAGCGGGACGTTGAAGGCGTCGCAGGTGCGCACGAACCGGGCGGCCTTCTCCGACGACTCGATGTCGAGCACGCCGCCCAGCTCCCGGGGCTGGTTGGCCACCACACCGACGACGTGGCCGTCGAGCCGGGCGAAGCCGCAGAGCACACTCTTGGCCCAGTGGGGGTGGTACTCGACGAGGTGGCCGTCGTCGACCACCACCTCGACTAGCTCGTGCATGTCGTAGGCGGCCTCGCCGCTCTCGGGCAGCAGGTCGATCAGCTCGTGGCACCGGCGCCGGGGGTCGTCCTCGGGCTCGTGCCAGGGCGGGAGCTCGAGGTTGTTGAGGGGGAGGAAGCTGAGCAGCTCGCGCACGGCGTCCAGGCACGCCTTCTCGTCCGGGGCGACGAAGGAGGCCACACCCGACTTCGAGGCGTGGGTCATGGCTCCACCCAGCTCCTCGAGCGTCACCGCCTCGCCGGTCACCGTCTTCACCACGTCGGGGCCGGTGATGAACATGTGCGAGGTCTCGCGAACCATGAACACGAAGTCGGTGAGCGCCGGGCTGTAGACCGCCCCGCCGGCGCAGGGGCCGAGGATCACGCTGATCTGGGGGATGACCCCGGAGGCGGCCACGTTGCGGCGGAAGATGCCGCCGTAGGAGGCCAGCGACACCACGCCCTCCTGGATGCGGGCGCCGGCGCCGTCGTTCAGTCCGATCACCGGCGCGCCCACCGACGCGGCCAGGTCCATGACCTTGTGGATCTTCTCGGCGAACACCTCGCCGAGGGCCCCGCCGAACACGGTGAAGTCCTGGGAGAACACGAAGACCTTGCGACCGTCGACCGTGCCCCACCCGGTGACCACGCCGTCGGTGTAGGGCCGCTCGTCCAGCCCGGAGTCGTGGGCGGCCCGGTGGCGGGCGAGCATGTCGGTCTCCTGGAACGAGCGCTCGTCGAGCAGGTAGTCGATGCGCTCGCGGGCCAGCATCTTGCCCCGAGCGTGCTGGCGCTCGACTGCCCGGGGCGACCCGGCGTGGAGGGCCGCCTCCTTGCGCTCGGCCAGGTCCTCCAGCCGGCGCTTGAGGGAGTGGTCGCTCACGCCGGGGAGGTTAGTTTGGCCTCCGCCAGCCGGCTCGCCCTGGTCACCACGTCGGGAGCGTCGAGCCGCTCGCACACCGCCGGCAGCGCCGGCTTCGGGCCCGACCAGCGCCAGCCGTCGACCGTCCCCACCATGCAGTCGGTGCGCAGGGTGGCGAGGGTGCGGAACAGCAGGGCCCGTTCCCGCTCGGCAGCGAGCGTGGCCGCCAGCCGGCGGGCGTTGCGCACCGAGACGACCCAGTCGGTGGCGTCGGCGGGCACGGCGTCGAGGTGGCGGTACTGGGCCAGCACCAGGGCGCTGGAGCTGGCGCCCCATCCCGGCAGCCCGGGGAAACCGTCGGCGCTGTCGCCGACCAGGGCAAGGTAGTCGGGGATCGACGTCGGATCGACGCCGAACTTGTCCCGCACGGCGGCGGCGTCGAAGCGCCGGCGCTGGCGCCGGTCGAACTGCACCACCTTGCCGCCCACGCACTGGGCCAGGTCCTTGTCGGGCGTGCAGATGAGGACCTCGGCGACCCGCTCGTCGGCCGCCGCCACCGCCGCCGCCGAGGCGAGGGCGTCGTCGGCCTCGTCCTCGACCATGGCCCACACCGTGACCCCGAGCGCCTCCAGGGCCTCCTCCACCAGCGGGAACTGGGACAACAGGGAGGGGTCGATGCCGCCGCCGTCCTTGTAGCCGTGCCACAGGTCGTTGCGGAACGACTCGATGACGTGGTCAGTGGCCACGCCCACGTGGGTGGCGCCCTCGGCCAGCATGGTCAGGACCGACCGGAGCACGCCCCGGGCGGCGCCCACCTCCTCGCCCGCCTGGGTGCGGTGGGAGGGCACGCCGTAGAAGTGGCGGAACAGCTCGTAGGTGCCGTCGACCAAGTGGACGATCACGGCCCAGAGCTTGCCAGGTCGGTGCCCGACCGGTCCTCAGCCGACGGGGCGGGCCTCTTCGACCTCGATGGCGGCCACCTCGTCCTCGGCCACGCCGGCGGGGTCGTCGCTCAGCACCACGGTGCCGGCGCCGGCGTCGGTCATGACCGCCAGCGCCCGGTCGAGGGCAAGGGTGGGGGCGCCGGCCCGGCGCCCGTCGAGGTGGTCGCCGGTGAGCAGGCACTGGAGCCCGTCGAGGGGGCGCAGCGGCGCCACCGGGAAGTCCGAGCCGGCGACGACGCGCACGCCGGCGTCGAGCAGGGTGTCCCAACGGTAGGCGTGCTCGGCACGGTCGGGCCCGAGCGCCACCCGGGCGGCGTCAGCGTCGGCCACGCCGAAGGTGGGCTGGACGCAGGCCACCACCCCGAGGTCGGCCATGCGCCGGACCAGGTCGGGGGCGAGCACCTGGGCGTGCTCGACCCGGGGCGCGGCCGCCGCGCAGTCACCCCCGAAGACCGCCTCGTAGGCGTCGAGGACCGTCTGGATGGCGCGGTCGCCGATGGCATGGGTGGCGATGGTCCAGCCCCGCTCGGCGAAGGGGTCGGCTCGGCGGGCCAGGGTGTCGGCGTCGAGGAAGAGGATGCCGGTGTCGCCGGGACGGTCGGCGAAGGGCTCGCGCACAGCGCAGGTCCGCGGGCCCAGCCAGCCGTCGGCGTAGAACTTCACGCCCACCACCTCGAGCCACGGGTCGCCGGTGGCCTGCATGCGCTGGGGCTCGGCGATCCCGCTGGCCACGAACAGACGGACCCGCACCGGCAGCGGTCCCCGGGCCCGCAGGGCCAGCAGCGCCTCGAGGTAGCCCCAGTCGTGCATCCCCGCCTCGGTGACCTCGACCAGGCCCAGCTGGGCGGCCGTGGCCAGGCCCCGCTCGAGCGCCCCCCGCAGCTGGTCGTCGACGTCGAGCGGCCGCTCGCGCTCGTCCATGGGGGTCGACCCCCGCTCCTCCACCCGCCGGTGGTAGGCGGCCACCGCTTCCGGATCGCTCGGGTCGGCGCACGCCGGGGGGCGCCCGGCCGCCATCCGCAGGAGGTGAGCGTGGTGGTCGACGAACCCAGGGCCCTCCCAGCTCACCGGCGTGCCCCGCCGCCCGTCTCCCCGCCCGGCCGGGCGTCTGCGTCAGGCTGGCGGAGGACGGCCACAGTCGCCGCCGGTGACCCGGCGTCGAAACGGAGCGCCACCGCCACGAAAGCGTCGTCGGCCTCACCGTCCACCTCGACCACCACGGCCGCCTCGTCGGAGGGCGGCGGCTCCAGCACGTCACGCAGGCCGAGCAGGACAGCGGCGGCGAGGGCCCCGCCGGCGGTGGTCCGGCGCAGGCCGGCGACCCCTTCGGGCCCGGGCGGGGCCGGCGGGGGGGGCGGTGTCCACCCGTCGATGGCGGCGAGCTCGGCGCCGGTGTAGAGGTCGTCGTCGGGAACCGTCACGGGAACGACAGCACCGCCCCGGGCCCGATCCCCATCCGCCCCAGGTCACCAGCCGGCACCTCGATGGCGTGGACGTAGGGCCGGGCGGCGCCATAGGTGGGGCACGTGCGGACGTCGTCCGGGCACGGCTCCATGTCAGCTGAGGAGACGAAGCGGCCCTGGCCGTCGAAGAAGGCGATGGACAGCGGGATCCGGGTGTTGCGCATGTAGAACTCGCCCTTGGTGGGCGACTCGAAGCGGAAGACCATGGCGTCGTAGCCCCGGAGGTCGGTCTGCTCCATCAGGCCCTGGCTGCGGCTCGGCCCGTCGTCGGCCAGAAGGGCGACCCCGTCGAAGGTGCGGCCACCAGCGGTGATGCGGAAGTCGGTCTCGCCGAACCCGGGCAGCGGGCGACGGGCCGGCGCCGGGGCCGACGTCGCCACCGGAGGCGGAGGCGGAGGGGCGGAAGCGATGGTCGTGCTCGGCGAGGGGCTGGTCGCCGAGGGCCCCGCCCCGGAGGGCGTCGTCGTGGGGACGGCCGGCTCGGGGACCGCGCCAGGAGCGGTCGCGGTCGCCGGTGGCGCCGGCGGCCCCGCGCCCTCGTCCTCCGGCACGATTGCCGCTCCCGCCGACAGCTCCGCCTCTTGCACGGTCCCGGCGTCGTCGGTGTCGGCCGGCACGAGGTAGGGGTCGGCAGGGCCGTCCGCTCCCCGCACCAACAACGCCAGCACGCCCAGGGCCAGCACCAGCCACACGCCCCGGCGCAACCACTCCAACGTGCCGCCGGAGACCTCGGGGATCACCCCGGGTCCCGGGAGAGGTGGTAGGTCTCGGACTGGTCAGGGAACGCCCCGGCGCGGACGTCGGCGGCGAAGGCGGCCACCGCCCGCACCGCGTCGTCAGCGAGCGAGGCGTACCGGCGGACGAACCGGGGGGCGTCCCCACCGTCGAGCCCCAGCAGGTCGTGGAGCACGAGCACCTGGCCGTCGCAGTGGGGCCCGGCGCCGATGCCGATGGTCGGCACCGGCACCGCCTCGGTGACCTGAGCCGCCACCTCCGCCGGCACCCCCTCGATGACCACGGCGAACACGCCGGCGTCGACCAGGGCGAGAGCGTCGTCGACCAGGGCCGCGGCCGCCTCGGCCTTGCGGGCCTGGACCTTGAAGCCCCCCATGACGTGCACCGACTGGGGGGTGAGGCCGAGGTGGCCGACCACCGGGATCTCGGCCGCCACCAGGGCCTCGACCATGGGGACGCGGTGGCGTCCACCCTCGAGCTTGACCGCCGCCGCCCCCGCCCGCACCAGGACACCGGCGTTGCGCACGGTGTCGGCCGCGGTGAGGTGGTAGCTCAACCACGGCAGGTCGGCCACGACGAGCGCCCGCGGGGAGGTGCGGGCCACCGCCCCGGTGTGGTGGGCCATGTCGTCGACGGTGACCTGCAGCGTGTCGTCGTAGCCGAGCACCACCATGGCCAGCGAGTCGCCGACGAGGATGATGTCGACGCCGGCGGCGTCGACCACCCTGGCCCCCGGCGCGTCGTAGGCGGTCACCATCACCAGCGGGGGGCTGCCGGCCGCGGTCTTGCGGCCCCGGACGGCGGGCACGGTCGTTCGCGTTCCCATGGGGGCGCCCTCCTTCACCGTCCCGACGAGGCGCCAGGATACCGCCGGCTGCCGGCGCCGATCCGGCCGCCGAGCTAATCGGGCGAACTCTCCACCGCCTGCGGGCCACTGGCGTTCTCGGCCGTCGTGTCGTTGGGGGGCAAGGTGATGGCACCGGGTGGTGGCGCGATGGTCGAGACGGGCGTGGAGGTCGTCTGGCGGGGAGGCTCGGCGGTCGTGGTGGGTGCCGCCGTGGTGGGCGGAGGCTCCGTGGTGGTGGTGGTCGTCTGTTCCTGACCGGTCGTGGTCGGGGGGGTGGCGTCAGGGTCGACGTGGGACTGGCGAAGGCCCGACAGCAGCTTGCCGTCGAGCGTGCGGGGGGCGACGAAGTCCCCCCCGTAGTCGCCGTTGATCTTCAGGGCGTCGCTCATGAACTTGCGGAAGATGTCCGCCGGGAGGCTCCCCCCGGTCACCTCCACACCGTGGACCGAGCTCATCGGCCTCGCCTGCCCCTCGGGGTAACCCATCCACACCGCGGCGGACAAGCCCGGCGTATAACCGATGAACCAGGCGTCGCCGTTCTTCTGCGTCGTCCCCGTCTTGCCCGCCACCGGCCGGCCGACCTTGGCCCGGGTTCCCGTACCGGACTCGACCACGCCCTCCAGCACGAAGTTGACCACGTCGGCCTCCTCCGGCTCGAGGACCCGTTCGCGCTCGGCGGTGAACTCGTCGATCACCCGCCCGGTCCCATCGGTGACCGAGGTGACGCCCACAGGATCCACCTGCACGCCCCGGGTGGCGAAGGTGAGGTAGGCGTCGGCCATGTCGAGGACCGACACCTCGACCGCGCCCAGCGCCACCGACAGCTGGTCGGCGGGGATGTCGGCGCGGATGCCCAGGCGCCGGCCCGTCTCCGCCACCTCCTCCAGCCCGAGGGTCTGGGCCAGCTGGGCGTAGACGGTGTTGGACGAGACCCGGGTCGCGTCGATCAGGTTCTGCGTTCCGTAGTCGGCGCGGTCGTAGTTGCGCACGGGGTAGTCGGCGCCGGCGTCGGCGCCGGGGAAGACGATTTCAGCCGGCGAGGGAAACGCCGACTCGACGCTGTAGCCCTCGCTGACCGCCTCGGCCAGCACGAAGGGCTTGAATGCCGAGCCAGGCTGGCGCCCGCTGCCGCCGCCCTCCTTGCCCAGCGCGAAGTTGACGTCGGCGTAGGACGACTCCTCGCTGTCCGGCACGAGCTGGCGGCCCCCGACCATGGCCTTGACGTGGCCGGCGGCATCGAGGGCAACCAGTGCGCCGGCGGGGTCGTCGGGCCGGTCGAGGGTCCCGTACACGGAGCGGAACGCCGCCTCCTGCAGCTGTGGGTCGAGGCTGGTGTGGACCCGCAACCCCCCGCCGTAGAGGGCGTCCTCGCCGTAGCGCTCCAGCAGCTGCGCCCGCACGTACTCCACGAAGTGCTGCGTGCCGATGTGGCCGCCCACGATCCGGTCCTTGACGGCGTCCTCCCGGGGGCGGAAGCCCTCCATCGCCGCCACCGGCACGGCTTCCATCTCCGCGCGCTGTTCCGCGGTGAGGTGGCCGGCCCGCTCCATGGCCCCGAGGACCACGTTGCGGCGCTGGTCGGCCATGGCCGCGTCGCGAGAGGCGTCAGCCACCTCGGGGGCGCGGATCAGCCCGGCGAGGTAGGCCGCTCGGGGCGCATCCAGCTCGCTGACGTCCCGGCCGAAGTAGGACCGCGACGCCGCCTGCACGCCGTAGGCGCCCCGGCCGAAGTAGACGACGTTCAGGTAGCGCTCGAGGATCTGCTCCTTGTCGAGCTGGTTCTCGAGCTTGAGCGCAAGCGTCGCCTCCTTCAGCTTGCGGGTGAGCGTCCGCTCGCGGTCGGTGTAGACCAACTTCACGTACTGCTGGGTGATGGTGGACCCGCCCTGCAGCGGACGGCCCCGAAGGTCGGCCCAGGTGGCCCGGGCGATGGCGCTGAGGTCGACACCAGGGTGGTTGAAGAAGTCACGGTCCTCGGCGGCGAGGACGGCGTCGACCAGGTCGGGGGACACCTGCGAGAGCGGTACCGAGACGCGGTTCTCCCCGGCCGAGAGCTCGGCCAGCTTGTTGTTGTTGGCGTCGAGCAGGAAGGTGGTCTCCACCGGGACGTCGACGGTCGGCAGTGGCAGCTTGGCCAAGATCAGCACCACGCCGGCCAGGCCGAACACGGTCAACAGGAGGGCGGCCAGCAGGGGACGGTGGAAGCGCCGCAGGAGGCTCTGGCGGCGCCGGCGCCGGCGGGGTGGCCTCGGCGGCGGGCGGGTCGGGCCCGGACGCGGGGGGCGACGGGAGGAGGGCCCGGCCCTCGCGGTGGGAGCGGGGCGAGGAGCGGGGCCTCCTCGGCGCGGCGCCGGCGC
>DASZDK010000013.1:0-28684 GCA_035942035.1 Acidimicrobiales bacterium | reverse complement strand
CGGCGCCACCCGGTAGTGTCACGCCGCGATGGACCAGGGCCTTCCGGTTGATGTTCCGGGGGCGGGGACCGACCTTCTGGTGCCTGACGCCGCCCTCCGGGCCGACATCCGCTTCCTCGGCCGGCTCCTGGGCGAGTCGCTGCTGCGTCAAGAGGGCCCCGAGCTGCTGGAGCTGGTCGAGCGGGTCCGGGGGCTGACCAAGGTGGCCCGCCAGTCGGCGTCGCCCACGGCCGGCGCCGAGCTCAACCGGCTGCTGTCCGGCCTCGACCTGCCCACCGCCACCCTGCTGGTGCGGGCGTTCTCCGCCTACTTCCACCTGGCCAACATCGCCGAGCAACGGCACCGGGCCGACGAGCGGGCGGTGCGAGTCGGCGCCGGCGGCCGGCTGCGGGCGGCCATCGAGAAGATCGAGGCGGCGGGCATCCCCAGAGAGGAGCTCGACACCGTGCTCAGCCGTGTCGAGCTACGCCCGGTGCTCACCGCCCACCCCACCGAGTCGGTCCGGCGCTCGATTCTCACCAAGCGCCGGCGCATCGCCGAGCTGCTCGACGAGCGCTCCGACCCCCGGGCGTCCGAGGACGACTCCCGGCGGGCCGAGCGGCGCATCCCCGAGCTGATCGACCTCATCTGGCAGACCGACGAGCTGCGCCGGACCCGACCGACCCCCCAGGAGGAGGCGAGCTCGGCGCTGTTCTACCTCGACCAGCTGTTCAGCGAGGTGGCCCCCGACCTGCTCGACGACCTCGCCACCCTGCTGGCGGGCCTGGGCATCGACCTGGCGGCCCGAGCCCGGCCCCTGCGCTTCGGGACCTGGGTGGGTGGCGACCGCGATGGCAACCCCGGCGTGACCCCGGAGGTGACCCTCGAGGTGCTGCGGCTCCAGCATGACCTGGCCCTGCGAAAGCTGATCGGGGCGGTCGAGGAGCTGGTGACCGAGCTGAGCAACTCCACGCGCGTGGTCGAGGTCTCCCCCGAGATGGAGAAGAGCCTGGCCGCTGACCGGGAGGTGCTCGCCGACGTCCACCGCCGCTACCACAAGATGAACGCCGAGGAGCCCTACCGGCTGAAGTGCTCCTACGTCCACCGGCGCCTGGCCAACACCCGCCAGCGCCTGGCCGACGGGACACCGCACCGGCCCGGCATCGACTACGGGAGCGCCGCCCAGCTGCTGGACGACCTGGAGATCATGCGGTCGTCGCTGATGGAGAACCAGGGCGAGCTCGTGGCCCGGGGCCCGCTCGATCGGGTGCTGCGGCTGGTGACCACCTTCGGGCTGTCGCTGGCGACCATGGACATCCGCGAGCACGCCGAACGTCACCACCAGGCACTCGCCGAGCTGTTCGACCATCTCGGGACGCTGCCCGTGCCCTACCGGGAGCTCTCCCGGGAGGAGCGCCGGCGCCTGCTCTCGGCCGAGCTGGGCGGGCCCCGGCCGCTGTCCTCGCCGGCCGTCCGCCTCCACGACGACGCCATGGCCACCCGGCGCCTGTTCACCACGGTCGGGGAAGCGCTCGACCTGTTCGGCGAGGAGGTGATCGAGAGCTACGTCATCTCCATGACCCGAGGTTCCGACGACGTCCTGGCCGCCGCCGTGCTGGCGCGTGAGGCCGGCCTGGTCGACCTGACGCACGGGGTCGCCCGCATCGGCTTCGTCCCCCTGCTCGAGACCATCACCGAGCTCCGGGCGTCCGGGCCCATCCTCGAAGAGCTCCTGAGCGACCCGGCCTACCGGCGCCTGGTCTCGCTGCGAGGCGACGTGCAAGAGGTCATGCTCGGCTACTCCGACTCCAACAAGGACGCCGGCATCACCACCTCGCTGTGGGAGATTCACCGGGCCCAGCGGGCGCTGCGCGACGTCGCCCACCGCCACAAGGTGGTGCTGCGCCTGTTCCACGGTCGGGGCGGCACGGTGGGCCGTGGCGGCGGGCCCAGTGGCGAGGCCATCCTGGCCCAGCCCTACGGGACGCTCGACGGGCCCATCAAGATCACCGAGCAGGGCGAGGTGGTCTCCGACAAGTACGCCCTGCCCTCGCTCGCCCGGCGCAACCTCGAGGTCACCCTGTCGGCCACGCTCGAGGCCTCGCTGCTGCACCGCGAGTCCCGCCAACCGCTGGAGGTCATCGCCCAGTGGGATGAGGTGATGGACGTGGTCTCCGAGGCCGCTCACGCCGCCTACCGGCGGCTGGCCGACGACCCCGGCCTGGTGGCCTACTTCCAATCGTCCACCCCGGTCGAGGAGCTGGCCGCGCTCAACATCGGCTCCCGCCCGGCTCGGCGGGGCGCGGGCTCCGGGGCGGGCCTGGACGACCTGCGAGCCATCCCCTGGGTGTTCGGCTGGACCCAGTCCCGCCAGATCGTGCCCGGTTGGTTCGGTGTGGGCAGCGGGCTCGAGCACGCCCGGGCAACGGGGTGGTCCGACCGCCTGGTCGGGATGCTCCAGGAATGGCACTTCTTCCGCACCTTCGTGTCCAACATCGAGATGGTCCTGTTCAAGACCGACCTCGACATCGCCCGCCGGTACGTGCAGCGCCTCGTCGACCCGTCGCTGCACTACCTGTTCGACCTCATCGTCGAGGAGTACGACCGCACCGTGGCCGAGGTCCTGTGGCTCACGGGAGAGCGCCGGCTGCTCGACCACCACCCCCAACTGCAGCGGACCCTCGACGTCCGCGACGCCTACCTCGACCCCATGAGCTACCTGCAGGTCTCGCTCCTGGCCCGCGTCCGGGAGGGGACCGACGACGACCCGCTGTTGCGGCGGGCGCTCCTGCTCACCATCAACGGCGTCGCCAGCGGCCTTCGCAACACTGGGTGAGGGGTAAGGTCGCTCCGCCGATGGCCGACCCCACCCGCTTCGCCGACCAGGCGATGGAGCACATGCCCTCGCTGTACTCCGCCGCGCTGCGCATGACCCGCAACCCGGCCGACGCCGAGGACCTGGTGCAGGAGACCTACCTGCGGGCCTTCCGCGGCTTCGGGGGGTTCCGGGAGGGGACCAACCTGAAGGCGTGGCTCTACCGCATCCTCACCAACGCCTACATCAACCGCTACCGCAAGCAGCAGCGGCGGCCGGACGAGAGCAGCCTGGACGACGTCCAGGACTTCTTCCTCTACCGCCGCCTCGGTGGCCTCGAGGGCGCCCGGGCCGGGCGGAGCGCCGAGGATGAGCTCCTCGAGCTGTTCGGTGAGTCGGAGGTCAAGGACGCCCTCGAGTCGCTGCCCGAGCAGTTCCGCCTGGCCGTGCTGCTGGCCGATGTCGAGGGATTCTCCTACAAGGAGATCGCCGAGATCCTCGACGTGCCCGTGGGCACGGTGATGAGCCGGCTGCACCGCGGAAGAAAAGCGCTGCAGAAGCGGTTGTACGACTTCGCCAGGGACCGGAGGCTGACCGGGGCCGATCCGGCGCTGGAGCCGTCCGACGACGACAAGCACGAGGAGCCGGCCACCCGTGGATGACCAGGGCATGACCAGGGAGCCACCGGCCGTCGACGCCGAGGGCCTGGGCGCGGGCGTCGAGTGCCGGGAGTACCTGGCCGAGGTCCACGAGTTCCTCGACGGCGAGCTGGGCGCCGAGCGCCGGACGGTGGTGGAGATCCACCTCGAGCGGTGCGGGCCGTGCCTCGACGCCTACGACTTCGAAGCCGAGCTTCGGGTGGTCGTGTCCACCTCGTGCCAGGAGAACGAGCTGCCCGAGGGCCTGCGGGACCGCATCGCCTCGCTGCTCCGCGACCTCGCCGACGAGCTCTGAGCACCCCTTCGCCGAGGGGGAGAAACGGGCGGGAGCCGCCTACCATGGCCGGATGGACCCTCTGCTCGCCGTCCCGGTGATCGCCGCCAACCCGACCTGGACGTACTGGATCGGCGTCCCCCTGGCCATCGGTGGCGTCCTGTTGGTGCTGGCCACCGTGGTGGGCTACCTCCGCAAGGTCCAGTCACCGCGGTACCGCCGGGACACCGATGTCTGAGCCGGTCGGCTGGGACGTCGCCGAGAAGGTCGCGGTCCGCATCGCCGGGCGGGACACCTTCGCCGACTCCTACCACGCCGATTCCCTGGCTTCCGACTTCGACGAGGTCACCGCCGAGGCCGAGTCGCTGGTGGCCGAGGCCACCGGGCTGATCTCGCTGTCGGGCCCGGCGCGGGCGCGGGTCACCGACCGGGCCGGCTGGGTCCGGGCCAACGTGGCGTCGTTCCGGCGCATGCTGGCGCCGCTCACCGAGCGGCTGGGCGACAAGATGTCGGCCAACACCGTGGCCCGGTCCGCCACCAGGGCCGTGACCGGGGTGGAGGTGGGCACCCTGCTGGGCTGGATGTCGACCCGGGTGCTGGGTCAGTACGACCTGCTCATCATCGACGACGAGACCGCATCCGACCAGGACATCGTCTACTACGTGGGCCCCAACGTCCTGGCCCTGGAGAAGCGGTTCGCCTTCCCGCCCCGGGAGTTCCGGCTGTGGCTGGCCCTCCACGAGGTGACCCACCGGGCGCAGTTCACCGGCATCCCCTGGCTGCGGGAGCACTTCCTCTCCCTGGTCGACGCCAGCCTCGGCAGCGTCGACCCCGACCCGAAGCGCTTCGTCGAGGCCCTGCGGCGGGCGGTCGACGAGGTGCGGGCGGGGCGCAACCCGCTCGACGAGGGCGGCCTGGTGACGCTGTTCGCCACTCCCGACCAGAAGGAGCTGCTGGCCCGCATCGGGGGGATGATGAGCCTGCTCGAGGGCCACGGCGACGTGACCATGGACCGCGCCGGCGCCGATCTCATCCCCTCGGCCGACCGGTTCTCCCGTGTGCTGCGGGAGCGCCGGGCCCAGGCCTCAAAGCCGGCGCAGGTGGTGCAGAAGCTGATCGGGCTCGAGGCCAAGCTCAAGCAGTACGAGCAGGGCGAGGACTTCATCGCCGAGGTCGAGGCGGTGGGCGGGCCGCAACTGCTGGCCCGGGCGTGGGAGGGGCCGGAGTGGCTGCCCACCCTGGCCGAGATCCGCCGGCCGGCGTCGTGGATCGAGCGGGTCGACGGCGTGGTCCCCCGGGGCGCCACTGCGGCCGGCTGAGCTCCTGCCCCGCTGCACCTTCCCCCGGGCGGGGACGGTGGTCACGGCGGCGGTGTCGGGCGGGGCCGACTCCAGCGCCCTGCTGGCGCTGGCCGTGGAGGCCGGCTGTGACGTCACCGCGGTGCACGTCGATCACGGGTTGCGCCCCGGCGGTGGGGCCGAGGCCGAGGCGGTGGCGGCGCTGGCCCGTCGGCTGGGGGCCCGCTTCCAAGCCCGCCAGGTGACCGTGGCCGCCGGTCCCAACCTCGAGGCCCGGGCCCGCGCCGCCCGCCGCTCGGTGTTGCCGCCCGACGCCATGACCGGTCACACCGCCGACGACCAGGCCGAGACGGTGGTGCTCAACCTGGTGCGGGGAGCGGGCCTCGACGGCCTGGCCGGGATGCGGCCGGGTCCGGCCAAGCCCCTGCTGAGCCTGCGCCGGGCGGAGACCTCCGCCCTGTGCGCCTCGCTCGGGGTCGAGCCCGTGCACGACCCCACCAACGCCGATCCCCGCATGCGCCGCAACCGGGTGCGCCACGAGGTCCTGCCCCTGCTCGACGACGTGGCCCGGCGCGACGTGGCCGCCCTTGTGTCCCGCACCGCCGACCTGCTCGGGGACGACGCCGCCCTGCTCGCTCAGTTGGCCGCCGGCGTGGACCCCACCGACGCCGGCGCCCTGGCCGCCGCCCCGCCGCCGTTGGCCCGGCGGGCCGTGCGCCGGTGGCTGGTGGCCGAGTCGCCGCCGCACCCTCCCGACGTGGCGACCGTGGCCCGGGTCCTCGAGGTGGCCCGGGGAACGTGGCGGGCGACGGAGATCGGCGGCGGGCGCCGGGTGGCCCGCACCGCCGGACGGCTCCGGGTGGAGCGGGCGCCGGCCGACGAGCGATAGTGCAGGTCATGGCGGGAGGCGGGGCAGGGGTGAGGCGGCTGCCGGCGCCCCACGACGCCAATCCCGAGCTGGGCGAGCTGGTGATCAGCCAGGAGCAGATCC
This sequence comes from Acidimicrobiales bacterium, assembly GCA_035942035.1. GTDB lineage: Bacteria > Actinomycetota > Acidimicrobiia > Acidimicrobiales > CADCSY01 > JAHWJR01. The sequence goes on along the minus strand of DASZDK010000013.1, from coordinate 22,668 downwards.
GTAGCCGCGTCGCCGAGCTGGGCCGGGAGATCTCCGCCGACTACGCCGGCCGGCCCCCGCTGCTGGTGGGGGTGCTCAAGGGCGCCTTCGTGTTCGTGGCCGACCTGTGCCGGGCCGTCGACCTGCCGGTCGAGGCCGACTTCATGGCCGTGGCTTCCTATGGCAGTGCCACCCGCACCAGCGGCGTGGTGCGCATCGTCAAGGACCTCGACCTCGACCTGACCGACCGCCACGTGCTGCTCGTTGAGGACATCGTCGACAGCGGCCTCACCCTGTCGTACCTGCGGCGCAACCTGTTGGCCCGGGAGCCGGCGAGCCTGGCCGTGTGCTCGCTGCTGGTGCGCGACGTCGACGACCAGGAGGAGCTCGACCTCGCCTACGTCGGCTTCCGCATCCCGTCCGGCACCTTTGTGGTCGGCTACGGCCTGGACGTGTCCGAGCGCTACCGCAACCTGCCCTTCGTGTGCGCCTATGCGGCATCGCCTCCCCGCTTCGCGTCCTGAGGAGAAAGCCCGTAGCCTGAACGTTCCAGCAGCGTCTCGTGGAGTGGGACACCGTGCGCAAAGTCGTTCGCAGTGCCGCTTTCTGGGTGGCCGTCACCCTCGTCGTGCTCTTCGTGGCCAGCCGGGCCGTGGCCGGCTCGAGCGAGCGCGAGGAGCTCCGCTACGACGAGTTCGTCGACCAGGTCGAGGACGGCAACGTCGCCGAGGCCGAGGTCAAGGACAAGAGCTCCCGCATCATCGGTGAGCTGGCCGACGGCCGGGAGTTCGAGACCGCCTTCGTCTCCGAGGCCGGGGACCAGGTGGTCGAGCTGCTGGCCGACGCCGACGTGCCCTACAAGGTCGATGCCGAGGAGAGCTCGTTCTGGACCTCTCTCGTGCTCCAGCTCCTGCCCATCCTGCTCATCGTCGGGGTGTTCCTGTTCTTCCTCAACTCCATGCAGGGTGGCGGCAGCCGGCTCATGCAGTTCGGCAAGTCCAAGGCCAAGCAGGTCTCCAAGGACCAGCCCAAGGTGACCTTTGCCGACGTGGCCGGGGCCGACGAGGCCGTCGAGGAGCTCCAGGAGATCAAGGACTTCCTCGAGTCGCCGGCCAAGTTCCGCGCCATCGGCGCCAAGATCCCCAAGGGGGTGCTGCTGTTCGGCCCTCCGGGCACGGGCAAGACCCTCCTGGCCCGGGCCGTGGCCGGCGAGGCGGGCGTGCCCTTCTTCTCCATCTCTGGCTCCGACTTCGTCGAGATGTTCGTCGGCGTGGGCGCCAGCCGGGTGCGCGACCTGTTCAAGGAGGCCAAGAACAACAGCCCCGCCATCGTCTTCGTCGACGAGATCGACGCCGTGGGCCGTCACCGCGGCGCCGGCATGGGCGGTGGGCACGACGAGCGGGAGCAGACCCTCAACCAGCTGCTGGTCGAGATGGACGGCTTCGACCTCAACACCGGCGTGATCCTCATCGCCGCCACCAATCGCCCCGACATCCTCGACCCCGCCCTCCTGCGCCCCGGGCGCTTCGACCGCCAGATCGTGGTCGACCGGCCCGACCTCGAGGGGCGCAAGGCCATCCTGAACGTCCACGCCAAGGGCAAGCCCCTCGGCCCCGACATCGACCTCGACGTCATCGCCCGGCGCACGCCGGGGTTCACCGGGGCGGACCTGGCCAACCTCATGAACGAGGCCGCCCTGCTCGCCGCCCGCCGGGGGGCCGACACCATCGACATGGTGGGCATGGAGCAGTCGATCGACCGGGTCATCGGCGGTCCGGAGCGCAAGAGCCGGGTGATGTCCGAGAAGGAGAAGCGGATCATCGCCTACCACGAGGGTGGCCACGCCCTGGTGGGCCACGTGCTGCCCAACACCGACCCCATCCACAAGGTGTCGATCGTGGCCCGGGGCCGGGCCCTGGGCTGGACGCTGGCGCTACCCACCGAGGACAAGTACATGCAGAGCCGCTCCCAGCTGTGCGACGAGCTGGCCATGATCCTCGGTGGACGCACCGCCGAGGAGCTGGTGTTCGGCGATCCCACCACCGGCGCCCAGAACGACATCGAGCGGGCGACCAAGATCGCCCGCGCCATGGTGACCGAGTTCGGCATGACCGACGCCCTCGGGCCCCAGCAGCTCGGCCAGAAGGACGGCGAACCGTTCCTCGGCCGTGACAGCGGGCACCACCGCGACTACTCCGACGAGGTGGCGGCTCACATCGACGCCGAGGTGCGGGGGTTGATCGAGCGGGCCCACGCCGAGGCCGCCAAGATCCTGAGCCACCACCGCCAGACCCTCGACCGCCTGGCCGCGGCCCTGATCGACCGGGAGACCGTCGACACCCCGGAGCTGATCGAGATCTTCGGCGACCTGCCGGTGTGGAACAGCAACGGCAAGGGCGCCCCGTCGGTCATCAACGGCGAGGCATCCCGCTCCCCCCGGCCAGAGCCGGCGTGAGCCTCGACGACGGCTGGCAGGTCGACGACGCGCTGGCGCCCGAGCCGGCGCCGGTCGACCTGGCCCGCATCGAGAAGGCGGTGCGCGAGATCCTGGTGGCCGTCGGCGACGACCCCGACCGTGACGGGCTCCAGCGCACGCCCGCCCGGGTGGCGGAGCTGTACGCCGAGATGTTCGCCGGGCTGCACGACGACCCGGGAGCCCACCTGAGCGTCACGTTCTCCTCGGACCACGACGAGATGGTCATGGTGCGCGACATCGAACTGGTGTCACTGTGCGAGCACCACCTCGTCCCGTTCGTGGGCCGAGCCCACGTGGCCTACATCCCCAACCGTGACGGGCGCCTGACGGGCCTGTCGAAGCTGGCTCGCGTGGTGGAGGGCTATGCCCGGCGCCCCCAGGTCCAGGAGCGCCTCACCGCCCAGGTGGCCGACACCCTCGAGCGGGTGCTCGAGCCCCGGGGGGCGCTGGTGGTCATCGAGGCCGAGCACCTGTGCATGACCATGCGGGGGGTGCGCAAGCCCGGCGCCACCACCGTCACCTCGGCCGTGCGGGGCCTGTTCCGGGAGAACCCGGCGACCCGGGCCGAGGCCATGCAGTTCATCCACCGGGCGGGTCGCTAGCTCCTTTCCGGCCCTTCTCGGGACCCCACCGGGCACTACGGTTGCGCCGGTGGCGACGCGGGTGATGGGCGTGTTGAACATCACCCCCGACTCCTTCTCCGACGGCGGGCGCTGGACCGATCCCGACGCGGCGGTGGCACGAGGCCTGGAGATGGCGGCCGAGGGCGCCCAGGTGATCGACGTCGGCGGCGAGTCGACCCGTCCGGGGGCCGAGCCGGTCAACGAGGCCGAGGAGTGCCGGCGGGTCGTCCCGGTGATCGCCGCCCTCGCCCCGTCGGTGCGGGTGTCGGTCGACACCCGGAAGGCCGCGGTGGCCGAGGCGGCCATCGCTGCCGGCGCCACGCTGGTCAACGACGTGTCCGCCTCCCTGTGGCCGGTCGCCGCCGCTGCCGGTGTGGGGTGGGTGGCCATGCACATGCGGGGCGAGCCCCGCACCATGCAGCGCGACGTGCACTACGACGACGTGGTCAGCGAGGTCCAACGCTTCCTGGTGGCCCGGGCCGAGCAGGCGGGCGCCGCCGGCGTGGGCGAGGTCTGGGTCGATCCCGGGATCGGCTTCGGCAAGACCGCGGCCCACAACCTGCGCCTCTTGCGCCACCTCGGAGAGCTGGTGGCCGCCGGCCACCCGGTCCTGGTGGGCGCCAGTCGCAAGGCCTTCCTCGGAACCCTCCTGGGAGGAGCGCCGGTCGACGACCGGCTCGAAGGATCGTTGGCCGTGGCGGTGTGGGCGGCGAGCGCGGGGGCCGCCATGGTCCGGGCCCACGACGTGGCCGCCACCGTGGGGGCGCTGCGAGTGGTGGGCGAGGTCGCTGCGGCGTGAGCACATGAAGGGCACCAGCGCATGAAGGGCAAGTGGGCCGAGGGCATCGTGCCCCGCAACTTTGCCTGGGTCATCCGGGACCAGCTGGCGGTGTGCGAGCGGCTCGGCGGGTACGGGCCCAACCACCGGCGGGTGCGCCGCCAGGAGGAGATCCTGTGGGTCAAGGGCCAGGGGTTCACCTGCGTGGTGAGCCTGCTGCCCACCTCGCACAACCTCCACGCCTACGCCGAGATGGACCTGAGCTGCCGGCACGTCCCCTTTGCTCCCCAGGACGACGCCGCCACCTTCCTCGGCAGGTTCTACGCCGACCTGCGGTCGCAGCTGGCGGCCGGCGACCGGGTCCTGGTGCACGACCAGGACCTGAACGACCGCCTCCACGGGATCATGGCCGGCTACCTGGTCCACGCCGGCCTGGTGCCCGAGGTGCCCCGGGCCATCGCCATCGTCGAGCGGCTGCTCCAGCGCCAGATGGGCCCGCGGGGCCGAGAGCTGGTCGCCGTGGCCAGCCGCCTGGCCCCCCAACGGTGACGGTCGACCGCATCCAGCTGCGCCGCCTGCGGGTGCTGGCCCGGTGCGGGGCGGGCGCCGAGGAGCGGTCGACGCCCCAGCCCCTGGAGATCGACCTCGACGTGGTGGCCGACCTGGCGCCGGCAGGGCGCAGCGACCGCCTGGACGACACCGTCGACTACGGCGCCGTGTGCCAGGCGGTGGTGGAGTCGGCCGCCGCCCCCGCCGCCCTCCTCGAGCACCTGGCCGAGCGCCTGGCCGCCGCCGTGCTCGACGGCGACCAGCGGGTGGAGGCGGTCACCGTGGCGGTGCGCAAGCTGCGCCCGCCGGTGCCCCACGACCTGGCCTCGGCCGGCGTGCGCGTCCACCGCGCCCGGTGAGGGTGCGGTCGTTCCTGGGGCTGGGCTCGAACCTGGGCGACCGTGCGGGTCAACTGCGGGAGGCGGTGGCCGGGCTGCCCGACGTGGTGGCGGTGTCGCCCGTCTACGAGACCGCCCCGGTGGGTGGTCCGGAGCAGGGCCCGTACCTCAACGCCGTGGTGGAGCTGGCGACCGAGGCTTCGCCCCGCCAACTCCTGGAGGCGGCCCGGAGCGTGGAGGCGGCCGCCGGGCGGGTGCGGGGGGAGCGCTTCGGCCCCCGGGCGCTCGACGTCGACGTGCTGCTGGTGGGCGACCTGGTCGTGGACGAGCCCGACTTGGTGGTGCCCCACCCCCGCATGTGGCAGCGGCGCTTCGTCCTCGCCCCCCTCGCCGACCTCGCCCCGGACGTGGTGCCCGACCACGTTCTGGCCGCGGCCGAGGGCGCCGTGCGGCGGGTCGAGGTCCGGCTGTGACCTGGGCCCGACCGGCCGGCGCGGGCAGCGGTTAGCCTTCGGAGTGCGAACGGCACCCGTCCGGGGCCGGAACGCGGGGGTCGGACATGTTGGTGATGGAGCGGGTGGCCGAGTGCCGCTCGGCCCTCGAGGCCGAGCGTGCAGCGGGGCGGACGGTGGGTCTGGTCCCGACCATGGGGGCGCTGCACGACGGTCACCGCAGCCTCGTCGAACGGGCGGTGGCCGCCGGCGACGTCGTGTGCGTCAGCGTGTTCGTGAACCCGCTGCAGTTCGGGCCGGCCGAGGACCTGACCACCTACCCCCGCGACCTGGCGGCCGACGTGCGGGTGGCCGAGCGGTCGGGCGCCTCTTTGGTCTTCGTCCCTCCGGTCGAGGAGATGTACCCGCCGGGCGCCACCACCCGGGTGCGGGTGGAGGGCCTGGGCGACGTCCTGGAGGGCGCCAGCCGCCCGGGCCACTTCGAGGGGGTGGCCACCGTGGTCACCAAGCTGCTCTCCATCGCCGGGCGCTGCCGGGCCTACTTCGGGGAGAAGGACTTCCAGCAGCTCGTGGTGGTGCGCCGGCTGGTGGCCGACCTGTCGCTGCCGGTCGAGGTGGTGGCCTGCCCCACGGTGCGGGCGCTCGACGGCGTCGCCGTGTCCAGCCGCAACCGCCACCTCTCCGGCGACGAGCGGGAGGCGGCCGCCGTGCTGCTCCGGGCGCTGCAGGCGGGGGCGGCGTCGATCCTGGCCGGCGAGCGCGACCCGGGCGAGGTGCGGGCGTTGATGGGCGACATCGTCGAGGCCGAGCCGCTGGTCGAGCTGGACTACGCCGAGGTGGTCGACGCCGCCACGCTGGCCGTGCCCGAGAAGCTCGACGGCGAGCTGCGCCTGCTCGTCGCCGCCCGCGTGGGGACCACCCGGCTCATCGACAACCTGGGGGTGCGGGCATGAGAAGACGGATGATGAAGTCGAAGGTGCACCGGGCCACGGTCACCGGCGCCGAGCCTGACTACCCCGGGTCGATCTCCCTCGACCCCCGGTTGATGGAGCTGGCCGACATCCTGCCCCACGAGCAGGTGCAGGTCCTCGACGTCGACAACGGGGCTCGGCTGGAGACCTACGCCATCGCCGGGAGGCCGGGGGAGGTGTGCCTGAACGGGGCCGCGGCCCGGCTGGTCGAGCCCGGCCATGTGGTCATCGTGGTGACCTACGCCGACTACGACGAGCACGAGCTCGCCGGGCACTTCCCGCTGGTGGTCCACGTCGACGGCGCCAACCGCCCCCGGGGCCACGCCGTCGGTGCGCCCGGTGAGCCGGGTGTGGCCGGCGTGGCATGACCGGCACCGGCGCACCTGCGCACGACCTCGACCTGCTGGTGCTGGGCAGCGGGGTGGCCGGCCTGTCGGCGGCGGTGCGGGCGGCGGGCCGTCCCGGCCTGCGGGTGGGCGTGCTGACCAAGGGACACCTCGACCAGGCCACCACCCGCTGGGCCCAGGGCGGGGTGGCGGCGGTGCTGTCGAGCGACGAGGACTCCACGGACCTGCACCTGGCCGACACCCTGGCCGCCGGCGCCGGCCTGTGCGACGGCGACGCCGTGCGGGTGCTGGTCGACGAGGGACCGGCCCGGGTGCACGAGCTGATCGCTCTCGGTGCGGTGTTCGACCGCGACCACCGGGGTGGGCTGGCCCTGGCCCGGGAGGGGGGCCACTCCAGCCCCCGGGTGGTCCACGCCGGCGGGGCGGCGACCGGTGCCGAGGTGGAGCGGGCCCTGGTGGAAGCGGTGCGGTCCACGGCGGCGGCCGTGCTCGAGCGGTGGTTCGCCTTGGATCTGCTCGTGGAGGGGGGACGGTGCCGGGGGGTGGCCGCCCTCGACGCCGAGGGACACTGCCGGGAGGTACGCGCCTCCTCCGTGCTGCTGGCCACCGGGGGCGCCGGCCAGCTGTTCGCCGTCACCACCAACCCCCGGGAGTCGACGGGCGACGGGCTGGCCATGGCCCTGCGGGCCGGCGTGGCCGTGGCCGACCTCGAGTTCGTCCAGTTCCACCCCACCGCCCTGCACCACCCGGCCGTGCCCCGGCCGCTGCTGTCCGAGGCCCTGCGTGGGCACGGCGCGGTGGTGCGCGACGCCCGGGGCGAGCGCTTCGCCGACGAGCTGACCACCAGGGACGAGCTGAGCCGAGCGGAGACGGCGCGGATGGCCGAGCAGGGCGTCGACCACCTGTGGCTCGACGTCACCGGCTTGGAGCACTTCGACCAGCGCTTCCCCACCATCGCCGCCGCCGTGGCCGCCGCCGGCCTGAACCCGGCCACCGACTGGCTCCCCATCGCCCCCGCCGCCCACTACCTGTGCGGAGGCGTGGTCACCGACCTCGACGGGGCCACGTCGCTGCCGGGGCTGTGGGCGTGCGGCGAGGTGGCCTGCACCGGGGTGCACGGGGCCAACCGGCTGGCCTCCAACTCCCTGCTCGAGGGCATGGTGTTCGCCCCCCGGGTGGTCGAGGCCATCGAGCGGGGCGCCGGCGGTCCCTCGCCCACCGGCGCCATGCGGGCGGTGCTCGACGGCGGCGGTGGCGACGGCGTGGTGGGCGGGCGCCCACTCCCCGCCGCCGGGGATGACGAGAGCCCGGCCGGCGCCGGGGACCGGACCGGGACGGGGCAGCCGGGCGCCGACGACGTGGCCAAGCGCCGGGAGGAGCTTCAGCGCACCATGACCACCGCCGCCGGCGTGACCCGCACCGGCACGGGCTTGTCCACGGCTCGGCGGGCGCTGGCGGCGCTCGCCGGCGACGGCGAGGTCACCCGTCCGGTACCGGCCCACGAGCTCGACAACCTGCGCACGGTCGGCGACGCCCTGCTGGCCGCCGCCGCCGCCCGCACCGAGAGCCGGGGTGTCCACTGGCGGGCCGACCATCCCCGGGCCGACGCCTCCCTGCGCTTGCGGTTGGTGCACCGGTGAGCCTCCACCCCCCGGCCAGCGCGGTGCGGGTCGCCGTCGAGCGAGCGCTGGCCGAGGACCTCGAGCCTCTGGGCGACCTCACCGCGGCCCTGGTGCCCGAGGACGCCTGGGCCCGGGGCGCCATCGCCGCCCGTGCCCCGGGCACCGTTGCCGGTGCCCGGGCGGCTGCCACCGCCTTCGCCTTGGTCGACCCCACCGTGGATCTGACGTGGCTGCTCGACGACGGCAGTGCCGTCGTCCCCGGCGACGTGGTGGCCCGGGTGCAAGGCCCGTTGGCGTCGGTGCTCACCGCCGAGCGCACGGCGCTGAACTTCCTGTGCCACCTCTCGGGCGTGGCCACCCTCACTCGGCGCTTCGTCGAGGCCGCCGGCGCAGGGGGCCGGGCGCGGATCTGGGACACCCGCAAGACCACCCCGGGCCTGCGGGCCCTGGAGAAGGCGGCGGTGCGGGCCGGCGGCGGCGCCAACCACCGCGGCAACCTCAGCGAGTGGGTCCTGCTCAAGGACAACCACCTGGTGGGCGTGGGCATCGGGGAGGCGGTGATGGCCGCCCGCCGGCGCTGGCCGGGCCGCACCGTCGAGGTCGAGGCCGACTGCCTCGACCAGGTGCGCCAGGCGGTGGCCGCCGGCGCCGACCTGGTCCTGCTCGACAACATGGCCCCCGACGAGGTGCGCCGCTGCGTGGAGGAGCGGGGCCCGGCTCCCCGGCCGCTGTTCGAGGCCTCGGGCGGCATCGATCTCATCTCGGTGGCCGACTACGCCGCCGCCGGCGTCGACCTCATCTCGGTGGGGGCGCTGACCGCCTCGGCGCCGGCGCTCGACCTCGGACTCGATCTCCAGGCCGTGACCAGCGAGGGGAACCAGAGCTAGTGCTGCTCGCCGTCGACGCCGGCAACACCGAGACCGTGGTGGGGCTGTTCGAAGGGCCGGGAGGCTCTCCCGAGCTGGTCGACCACTGGCGGCTGTCGTCCGATCCCGAGCGCACCTCCGACCAGCTGGGGTTGCTGGTCAACGAGCTGGTGGCCCTCCACGGCCTGACCCTGGCCACCGACGTCACCGGCCTGGCGGTGTGCTCGGGGGTCCCCCGGATCACCGCCGCCCTGCGCCGGATGGCCGAGCGCTACCTCGGCTTCCCGCCCGTGGTCATCGAGCCCGGGACCCGCACCGGGGTGCCGGTCCTCTACGAGAACCCCCGGGAGGTGGGCGCCGACCGCATCGCCAACGCGGTGGGAGCGCTCGAGCGCTTCCAGCCCCCGATCGTGGTGGTCGACTTCGGGACGGCCACGACCCTCGACGCCATCTCCGCCCGGGGGGAGTACCTGGGCGGGGTGATCGTTCCCGGGATCGAGGTGGCCCTCGACGCCCTCTACGAACGGGCCGCCCTGCTGCGTCGGGTCGAGCTGGTGGAGCCCCGCCACGTCATCGGGCGCAGCACCGAGCAGGCCATCCAGTCGGGCTCCCTGTACGGCACCGCGGCGCTGGTGGACGGCCTGGTGGCCCGCATGGAGGTCGAGCTGGGGCCGTCCACGGTGGTGGCCACGGGCGGGCTGGCCCGGGTGGTGGCGCCGTTCAGCCAGCGCCTCGAGCACCTGCAGCCCGAGCTCACCCTGCACGGGCTGCGGGTGGTCTTCGACCGCAGCCGGCGGGAGGGCTGACCTCGGGAGCACCCGAACCGGCCGGGGGGCCGGTGCCGTGGCCTACAATGCCGTGCCCCGCTCCCGCGCTGGGCGCTCCCGGCCATGGACCCCGACCACCCTCCCTACCGCTTCGAGCCCACCCGCACCGCGGCGGCGCTGCACGAGGAGTTCGGCGACCTCGACCCTGGGACCGAGACGGGGGTGCGGGTGAGTGTGGCCGGCCGGGTCATGCTCCGCCGGGTGCAGGGCAAGCTGGCCTTCGCCACCCTCCAGGACGGCAGCGGGCGCATCCAGCTCTTCGCCCCGGCGGCGACGACCCCCCGCTTCGAGGAGCTGGGCCGGCGGTCGATCGGCGACTGGGTCGGCGTGACCGGGGAGGTCATGACCACCAGGAGGGGCGAGCTCAGCGTCCGGGTCGACGACTGGGTCGCCCTGGCCACGACCCGGCGGTCCTTCCCCGACAAGTGGCACGGCATCGCCGACGTCGACCTGCGCTACCGCCAGCGCGAGCTCGACCTGTGGGTGTCCGACGACGCCCGAGCGGTGGCCCTGGCCCGCAGCCGGGTGCTGCGCCTGACCCGGCGGTGGCTGGAGGACCGGGACTTCGTCGAGGTGGAGACCCCGGTGTTCCACCCCATCCCCGGTGGCGCCCTGGCCCGGCCGTTCACCACCCACCACCACGCCCTCGACCTGGACCTCTACCTGCGGGTGGCCCCCGAGCTGTACCTCAAGCGGCTGGTCGTGGGCGGCCTGGAGCGGGTGTTCGAGATCGCCCGGGTGTTCCGCAACGAGGGCCTGTCGACCCGGCACAACCCCGAGTTCACCATGCTCGAGCTCTACCAGGCCTACGCCGACTACACCGACATGATGCGCCTGACCGAGGAGCTGGTGGCCCACCTGGCCGTGGAGGTCTGCGGCACCACCGAGCTCACCTACGACGGGCGCGCCCTCGACCTGACCCCGCCGTGGCGGCGGGCGACCCTGTTCGAGCTGGTCGAGGAGCACGCCGGCGTGCGGGTCGACCTCGACACTCCGCTCGACCAGCTGCGCCGGCTCTGCGGCGGCCACGGCGTGGCCGTCGAGCCCCAGTGGGGGGCGGGCAAGCTGGTGCTCGAGCTCTACGAGAAGACGACCGAGTCGCAGCTGTGGGGCCCGGTGTTCGTGTGCGACTACCCCAAGGAGGTCTCGCCGCTGGCTCGGGACCACCGCTCACTGCCGGGCATGGTGGAGCGCTTCGAGCCCATCGTCGCCGGCCGGGAGCTGGGCAACGCCTTCAGCGAGCTGATCGACCCGGACGAGCAGCGCCGGCGCTTCGAGCAGCAGGCCGCCTCCCGGGTCGGCGGCGACCACGAGGCCATGGTGGTGGACACCGACTACCTGCGGGCGCTGGAGTACGGGCTGCCCCCCACCGGGGGCCTGGGCATCGGCATCGACCGCCTGGTGATGCTGCTCACGGGCACCACCGCCATCCGCGACGTCATCCTCTTTCCCACGCTGCGACCGGAACAGCCCGGGTAGGGGTCGTCGCCGGCGCGGGCGCCGGCGCTAGCCCGAGCCGGTGGGGACGGTGTCGACCAGGGAGCTGGCGGTGGCGACCAGGTCGTCGACGGCGCCACCGTCGTCGAGGTGGCCCAGGCCGGCGAGGCTCTTCACCGCCTCCTCGCAGTACTGCCCGGCCAGGCTCAGCGCGCTGTCGATGGCGCCGTCGGCCCGCACCAGCTGCCGGGCCCGCTCGATGTCGGCCGGGGGCAGGGGCCGGCCCAGGAGGCCGGCGAGCTCGCCGGCCCGGGGGCTCCCGTCGAGCGCCCGGATGACCGGCAGGGTGTAGACGCCCTCGGCCAGGTCGTTGCCGGCGGGCTTGCCCAGCTGCTCGTCGGTCGCCACCACGTCGAGCACGTCGTCGACGATCTGGAAGGCCATCCCGAAGCGCTGCCCGTAGGTGGTGAGGGCCTCGACCTGGTCGCGGGGCAGGCCGGCCACCAGGGCGCCGATGCGGCAGGCGGCGCCGGCCAGGGAGGCGGTCTTGCCGGCGATGGCGGCGAGGTACTGCTCCTCGGTGCGCCCGGCGTCGAACGCCGTCTGCAGCTCGCGGACCTGGCCCTCGCACATGTCGCCGATGGTGGCGGCGAGCAGGGCGGCCACCTCGGTGCCGAGCGAGGCGGCGATCTCCGAGGCCTTGGCCAGGAGGAAGTCGCCGGCGAGGATGGCCCGCAGGTTGCCCCAGCGGGCGTTGACCGACTCCACGCCCCGCCGGGTGGAGGCCTCGTCCATGACGTCGTCGTGGTACAGCGATCCCAGGTGCACGAGCTCGACGGCGACCCCGCCGAGGATCACCTCGTCGCTCACGGGCAGCCCCCCGACGCCGCAGGCGCCGGCGGCCACGGCCAGGGCCGGCCTCCACCGCTTGCCCCCGGCGGCCACCAGGTGGCTGGTGAGCTGGGTGAGGAAGGGATCGTCGGTCACCACCGACTGGCGCAGGCCGGCCTCGACCCGAGCCAGCTCGTCGGTCATGCCGGGGAGCCGGAGCAGGGGCGACGAGGCGACCACCGGGCCACGCTAGCCGGGCACCCGTCGACACCGTGGTGGCGCGGCTCCGGCGGCAGCGCCCCAGGTGGGACGACGCACACGGAGAGGGGATCGGTAGACTCAGGGCACGTAGCGCCCAAGTCGAGGAGGGCGATCCCTTGTTCGAACGGTTCACAGACCGAGCCCGCAGAGTCGTCGTGCTTGCGCAAGAAGAAGCACGGCTGCTCAACCACAACTACATCGGCACCGAGCACATCCTGCTCGGGCTGATCCACGAGGGTGAGGGCGTGGCCGCCAAGGCCCTGGAGTCCCTCGGGATCTCCCTCGAGGCTGTCCGCAGCCAGGTGGAGGAGATCATCGGCCAGGGGGGGTCGTCGCCGTCCGGCCACATCCCGTTCACACCCCGGGCCAAGAAGGTCCTCGAGCTGTCGTTGCGCGAGGCCCTCCAGCTCGGCCACAACTACATCGGCACCGAGCACATCCTGCTCGGGCTGATCCGTGAGGGCGAGGGCGTGGCCGCCCAGGTGCTGGTCAAGTTGGGCGCCGATCTGTCCCGTGTGCGCCAGCAGGTCATCCAGCTGCTCTCCGGCTACGCCGGCTCCGGCAGCCAGGAGGGTGGCAAGGCCGGTGCCAGCACCGGGAGCGGCGGCGAGTCGCCGTCGGGCTCCCTGGTGCTCGACCAGTTCGGGCGCAACCTCACCCAGCAGGCCCGGGAGAAGAAGCTCGACCCCGTGGTCGGCCGCTCCCGCGAGATCGAGCGGGTCATGCAGGTGCTGTCGCGGCGCACCAAGAACAACCCCGTGCTCATCGGCGAGCCGGGCGTGGGCAAGACCGCCATCGTCGAGGGTCTGGCCCAGCGCATCACCGCCAACGACGTCCCCGAGACCATCACCGGCAAGCAGCTCTACACCCTCGACCTGGGTGCGCTGGTGGCCGGCAGCCGCTACCGCGGCGACTTCGAGGAGCGCCTGAAGAAGGTGCTCAAGGAGATCCGCACCCGGGGCGACATCATCTTGTTCATCGACGAGCTCCACACCCTGGTGGGTGCCGGCGCCGCCGAGGGCGCCATCGACGCGGCGTCGATCCTCAAGCCCATGCTGGCTCGGGGCGAGCTGCAGACCATCGGCGCCACCACGCTCGACGAGTACCGCAAGCACCTCGAGAAGGACGCCGCCCTCGAGCGCCGGTTCCAGCCCATCAAGGTCGAGGAGCCGACGGTCGCCCACACCATCGAGATCCTCAAGGGGCTGCGCGACCGCTACGAGTCGCACCACCGGGTCACCATCACCGACCAAGCCCTGGTGGCCTCGGCCAACCTGGCCGACCGCTACATCTCCGACCGGTTCCTGCCCGACAAGGCCATCGACCTGATCGACGAGGCCGGTAGCCGCATGCGCATCCGGCGGATGTCGACCCCGCCCGACTACAAGGAGCTGGAGAACGAGATCTCCCGCACGGTTGCCTCCAAGAAGGAGGCGGTCGAGGCCCAGCGTTACGAGGAGGCCGGCAAGCTCCGCGACAAGGAGAAGTCGCTGCTCGAGCGCAAGGCGGCCAAGGAGACCGAGATCAAGGAGTCGGGCGTCGACCTGTTCGACGAGGTCGACGAGGAGGCCATCGCCGAGGTCCTGGCGCTGTGGACCGGCATCCCCGTCTACAAGCTCACCGAGGAGGAGACGGCCAAGCTCCTGCGCATGGAGGACGAGCTGCACAAGCGGGTCGTCGGCCAGCAGGACGCCATCAAGTCGGTCTCCCAGGCCATCCGGCGCACCCGAGCCGGGCTGAAGGACCCCAAGCGGCCCAGCGGCTCGTTCATCTTCCTCGGCCCCTCCGGCGTGGGCAAGACCGAGCTGGCCAAGACGCTGGCCGAGTTCCTCTTCGGTGACGAGTCGGCGCTCATCGCCCTCGACATGTCCGAGTACATGGAGAAGCACACGGTCAGCCGGCTGGTCGGGTCGCCTCCGGGCTACGTCGGCTACGAGGAGGGTGGCCAGCTCACCGAGGCCGTGCGGCGCAAGCCGTTCTCGGTGGTGCTGTTCGACGAGATCGAGAAGGCCCACACCGACGTGTTCAACACCCTGCTCCAGATCCTGGAGGAGGGCCGGCTCACCGATGCCCAGGGCCGGTCGGTCGACTTCCGCAACACCGTGCTGATCATGACCTCCAACCTGGGTACCGCCGACCTGCGCAAGGCCAGCGTCGGGTTCTCCAAGGCCGACGAGGCCGTCTCCTACGCCAAGATGAAGGAGAAGGTCAACGACGCCCTCAAGCAGCACTTCCGGCCGGAGTTCCTCAACCGGATCGACGAGACCATCGTCTTCCACGAGCTCTCCCGGCCCGAGGTCGTCTCCATCGTCGACCTCATGGTCAAGCGGGTCCAGAACCAGCTGGTGGCTCAGGGCATCGGCCTCGAGCTGACGGCCGAGGCCAAGCTACTGCTGGCCGACAAGGGCTACGACCCCTCCCTGGGCGCCCGCCCGCTGCGCCGGGCCATCCAGCGCATGATCGAGGACCCGATGTCCGAGCGGATCCTGTTCAAGGAGTTCACCGCCGGAGAGACGGTCATCGTGGACGCCGAGGGCGGCGAGATCGTGTTCCGCTCCGTCGAGGGCTTCGAGCCCCCGCCGGTGGAGCTGGCCGAGGCCGGTCCCGCCGACTAGCACGAGCGACACTGCGGAGTCCGCCAGCCCGGCCGGGGGCCTCAGGCCCCCGGCCGGTGAGGCGCGCCCGGCCCGAAGGACGCCCTTTACAGCCGGGGTCGGGGAGAGCACATCGCCGTAGCCCTAAGGGCGGCGCCGTCGGCGTCTGGCACGAGCAGAGCCGCGAGGACCGGACCTGTTCGTCACCACCAGACAGGCAGGAGATCCAGTCGGGCATGGCTGTCCAGTTCAACAGGTCCCGCTCCTTCAGCCCTCGAGGAGTGAGTCGCCCCACGCGTCGGTGGACTCGGAGCTCGCTGGTGCGGAGCCCACGAACACAGGCGGCCTCGGTGTCGTGGTCGGACAGACTCCGCACCCTGCGCGTTTAGGGACGGGGACGGCATGAGACCTCCGCCCCCGGCCCTACTGGAAAAAGAAACGCAACTCTCGCCCGTACCCATCGCCCATGCGGATCTACTGTTGACGAGCAAGCTATGTTCGATCTCACAGGACCAGCGCACAGGAGGGTTGTCGCCCATGGCCGGTACAGGTGAGGTCTACAAGGGGAGCGACGGTGTCTGGGGGTTTCGGGTCAAGGCGTCCACTGGCCAGATCATCGCCACCGACGGCGGCTACGGGTACACGTCCAAGGACGACGCTCGAGCCACGCTTCAGCTGCTCCTGCAGGGCGACTACGCCGGGCCGATCTACGAGATTGCCACCCTTGCCTGCGGCCAAGAGATCACCGAGGACACGACGCTTGACAGCGACCTCGTGTGCGCCGGGGGCCCCGCCCTTGTCGTCGCCGCCGACAACGTGACACTCGACCTCGGTGGCTACACCGTCTCCGCCAGTGCCGATACGGTCGGCAGCGGGCCGGGAATCGTGCTGCAGGGGGTGACCGGGGTGACGGTGCGCAAGGGAACCGTGCAGAACTTCGGTGCCGCGGTGGTGATCGCCGGCGGCGGCAACAACGTCGTGCAGAACCTGACGTGCCAGGACAACGTCGGGTCGGTCGGAGGAGACTTCGGTGACGGCATCGTGGTCGACAACTCCAGCGAGAACCGCATCGAGGGCAACACCGTGCGCCGCAATGGCCCCTACAGCGGTATCTCCCTTCTCGGTGAGTCGCGGCACAACCAAGTACTCGACAACATCGTCAGCGACAACAACATGCTGCACCTCGGTGACCCCAGTGCCGGTCGCCAGGCCATGGGAATCCGGATGGAAGGGCCGAAGGCGGACCACAATACGGTCAGCGGCAATACCGTGACCGGAAGTGGTGCCGATGGGATCGTCGTGCTGCCCACCTGTATTCCCGGTTCAGAACCCGAGTGTGCCGGAAGCCCCCCTAACCAGCACAACCTGATCACGAACAACATCAGCAACGACAACGGCACCAGTGGCCGGGGTGACGGCATACGACTGTTCACCGTGGCCAATCCGGTTGCCCCGGCCCACACCACGATCAGAGAGAACGTGGCCGACGAGAACCAGACGAACGGCATTGCCATTGACGCCGCCGGTAACAACAATCCCGGACCGACGGAGAATCGGGTCATCGGCAACAGCGCCCACGGCAACGGGGCCTACGACGGCTTTGACGGGAACGTGAACCCCCGCTGTGATGCCAACGTCTGGCAGGGCAACGACTTCGGCTCGGTGAACCAACGATGCGTCTCCGGTGAACCGGCACCGGCGAGCGGATCCAGGTCCGACGAGGTCTAGCCTCCACCCCCCTCGACACCTTTTCGGGGAGGTCTCGGTAGCGACATCGTCTGTTCAGGAGCGATCACCCAGTCGGGAAGGATCTCGGCCAAGGCCGCCGGTGGTTCGTCCTGGCATTCGATGAGCAGCATCTTCGCCGACTCGTCAATCACCGTCACCCCGCCCAGGCGGCGGATCCGCTCGACGTCGGCCGCGGGCTTGGTGCCTGCCGGCCGGTAGCGCAGGACGTAGCGGCGCGGTGCCAATGCCGCCTCAGTAGGGCTGAGGCAACCCGTGGCCCTCGAAGGGGTGGGGGAACCCTCGGTCGCGTGCAGAGGCATAGAGCATGGCCACGATGGCCTCAGAACGGGCGGCGACACGCTCGGCGCCGAGCGTGTCGGAGGATGCCAGCAGACGGGCGGCGACGCCGGTGACGGCGGGGCAGGCCATCGAGGTGCCGCTGATCTCGGCATAGCTGCCCGGGATGGTCGAGATGATGGCAACCCCGGGGCCGGTGAGGTCCATCTGCGGCCCGACGTTCGAGAAGGCGCCGATGAAGTCTGCCTCGTCGCTCCCGTAGGGAGCGGCCACCGTGTCCACCTCGGCGGCGTCCTCTGGAAAAGTGCCGATGCGGCCGAGTGCCGAAACGGCGACGGCCATCTCGTCGGCGGCCGGGTATGCCACCGGAGCGCGCTCATCATTGCCCGCTGCGCAGATGCAGACGCTGCCGCCGGCCCGGGCGTCCTCGACCGCCGCCTTGAGCGCCGGGTCGAAGGCGGCTCCGCCCAGACTCATGTTGACCAGATCGCATCCGTCGGCCACCGCCTGGTCGACGGCCTTCAAGACTGCGAAGTTGGAGGCCTGCGCACTGCCCTCGGCGAAGACCCGGTAGGACCGCAGCCGAACCCCCGGGGCGACGCCGCGGATGCCGGTGGGACGAACACCGCGAGCTGCGATGATGCCGGCGACGTGGGTGCCGTGGCCCTGTCCGTTGTCGCCGAAGTCGTCGGGGTCCTCCCCTGGAGCGGTGTTGGCCCCGCCGTCAATCACGAGGTCCCGGTGCCCGGCCACACCGGTGTCGACCACGCCCACGGTGACGCCGTTGCCGGCGTCGTCGGAGGCGTCGGGGTAGTGATAACGCAGACAGTCGGTGTAGCCGAGCTCCAAGGGCCGGACGGCCACTTGCGCGCCGTCGGAGAGCCGCAAGCCGTCCTTGCGCAAGCTCCAGAAGGCGCTCATTGGATAGACGTAGAGCCGTTCGAGGACAGCCGAGCCTCCAAGCGGCAGCTCCGCCTGTCCGTGACTGTCAGTGACCGCCTGGGCTCCGGTTCCGGCGGCCACGCTTGTCAGTGCCACCACGATGGCGCCAGCCACGGCAGTCCCGTCCGTGGCAGATACGACCCGAAGGGTG
Source organism: Acidimicrobiales bacterium (assembly GCA_035942035.1). Taxonomy (GTDB): domain Bacteria; phylum Actinomycetota; class Acidimicrobiia; order Acidimicrobiales; family CADCSY01; genus JAHWJR01. The sequence goes on along the minus strand of DASZDK010000013.1, from coordinate 4,599 downwards.
ATCGTCTCGGTCACTGGTGGGCTGGGCGCTTCTGCCAGGACCGGTGCGGTGACCAGTCTCCGGGGGGCGATGGCCGGCCGGTAGTAGACGACGGGTACCAAGCGCATGGTGGGTTGGAGGGCGCGCAGGGCGAGGGCGTCCCGCGCCGTGGCTTCGATCAGCTTGGCCCCGTCGGCGCCGAGCGAGTCGACGACCCGGAATCGAACCGGGTGGTCAGCCATCGTGGACAGCTCGTGGGCTCCGGGCTCAACCGACCGCATGAACTTCTGCACCCCCGCTGTGGCCACCCGACCCGTGGCACGCACGCCTTGGGGAGGAAGCAGGACGTACTGCTCGATGGTCGTGGCTTGAGCCATGGGGTCCCTTCAACCGAGGATGCGTGTCGCTTCGTTTCGATGCTATTCCCGATCTGGCAGGGCAGTGACCGGCACCGGGGCTGGGGTGAAGCCTGCGTTCTTCTCCGCTCTGGTAACCATGTCGCTGGGTGCTATATGCGTCAGCGCTATAGCGCTGGAGGGCCGCTAACATCCCGTGTGCGGTGAGAAGAACAGGAAATTGGCAGACCCACGACGAAGCCGCAGCAGAACGAGCGTGTCGGCACCCAAGGATGGGTAGGCCGCCATGAATCCCAGCAGACAACAGGAGGTACCCATGCCCCCCACCGTCCGAGACGTGATGACTGCCGATCCAGTGGCCCTGGATGCCCAGACATCGGTGACCGAAGCGGCCCAGAAGATGAAGGAACGAGACATCGGCGACGTGATCGTCCTGGACGACGATCGTCTGTGCGGAGTCGTCACCGATCGGGACATGGTCGTACGGGCACTCGCCGAGGAGCGGGACCCAGCTGCCACCAAGCTCGGTGACATCTGCAGTCGTGACGTCGTGACGGTGGCGCCTGGTGACGACCTCACCACCGCCGGAGACCTGATGCGCCAAAAGGCGATCCGGCGTGTCCCCGTGGTGGAGGGCGACAAGCCCGTGGGGATTCTGTCTATGGGCGACCTTGCCGTGGAGCGCGATCCCGACTCCGCCCTTGGTCAGGTCAGCGCTGCTTCTCCCAACACCTAGCGACCGCTCGCTCCCCGGGGGGTGGCCTCCTTCAACGCGTTGATGAGGTCGTCGGCCTCGGACTCGGTGAAGGCGCGCATGGTGGTGATGGTGAAGCTGCCCGACATTCCTCCCAACAGGGCGAACGTTGCCATGGTCTCGTCATCAGGTGCCTCGACGACGGTCACGATGTCGTACTCGCCCATGACCAGGTACTGCTGCTTCCAGCGGATACCCATGGCTTTCGCCGCCCGTTTGCCGGCAGCCCGCCCAGCCTGGGCGTCCTTGATCGCCTCCAGCCCGGGCGTGGTGAACTTCATCAGCATGATGTAGGTAGCCATGGCGCGACTGTAGGCCGGCGCCGTTCCAGCAGCGCTTTGAAGTGGCTCGAACCAGGCTTCGGGATGATGTTGCGCACGGCTGACCGGGCGGCGTCGTCGTTCCGGCGCCGTTAGCGGCCTCGGCCCACGAGCTCGTCGACCTCGGCCTCGGTGGCGGTTTCCATCATCAGGCGCACGGTCGACCCTCCGGAGCTCGACCAGCGGGCGCACCACAAGTCGTAGCTGGCGGTGACCACCGAGGTGGGGCTGGTCCTTCGGCCCACGCTCGTTACCAAAGACCCCGATGCGGCGGGCGACCACGTGCTCATCGGGTCAACCGGGCCGGCGAGTGGCGCTCCGTGGAGCACCGCACCGGCGACCCGCCACCGGGCCATGGCCGGCCTGCTGGTGGCGCTCGGCCACCGATGAAGAGGACCGGGGGATGGAGGAGGGCACGCGGGCGATCCACGGGGCGATCCGCTCCCGGCCGAGGGCGTGCCCGACGCTGCCGCCAGCGTCGTCGTGCACGTCGAGGACGTCTCCCGCGCTGACGCCCCCTCCCAGGTCGTCGCCGAGCGCCGGCTCGACGGCGTGCTCCTTCGAGCCGGCCAGGTCCTGCCCTTCGAGATCGAGGTGCCGGCCTCGTTGATCGACGAGCGCCGGAGCTACTCGGTCGCCGCCCACCTGGGCGTGTCGCTGACCGACCAGGTGGAGGTCGGCGACCTCATCACCACCCAGTCCCACCCGGTGCTGACGCGGGGCCACTCCGACCACGCCCGCATCGCCGTGCGGCGGGTTTGACTCGTCCGGAAGCCCGCCTGGCGAGGATCAGGCTCGGCCCAGGACCCGCTCGACGGCGATCTCGAGAGCCACCCGGTTCGGGTTCTCACCTGGCACCCGGTAGCGCCCGGCGTAGGCGGCCACGGCCGCCGCCACCCGGTCCGGGTCGGCGCTCAGTGTGGCCCGCCCCTCCAGGGCCAGCCACCGGCCGCCGTCGACCTGGCACACCACCGCCGGCGTCCCTCGCTCGGCGTTGCGAGCCTTCTGGCTGGCGGCGTTGGTGATGATGCGCACCAGCCGGGTGCGGTCGTCGTAGGCGAAGCCGACCGGCACCACGTGGGGGGTGCCGTCCCGGCGCAGCGTGGTCAGCGTGGCCAGGTGGCGCTCGGCCAGAAAGGCCAGGACCGCGTCGGGCAGGTCGCCCGGGTGGAGACGGGGGCGCCGGCGAGCAGTGCCGGGCTCGGGGGACTCGGTGGGCATGGGTGCACCTTCCGGACGTGGACGAGCGAGGTGGGCCGGCCCGCTACCGCAGCGCCGGCAGCTCCTGGACGAGCTCGGTGGTGGGGGAGAACAGGTCGCCCCGGCGCTCGAGGCGTTCGAGCACCTGGCCGGCCTCGAAGGTGAGCAGGCTGGGGTCGTCGGCGTCGAGCGCCTTGCCCACCTCCTCCCACGACACCGGCGTGGACACCGTGGGTCGTTCCCGGGCCCGCAGCGAGTAGGCGCACACCGTGGTCTTGTGCCGGGAGTTCTGGCTCCAGTCGACCAGGACCTTGCCCCGGCGCAGGTCCTTGCGCTGGACGCTCACCACCTGGCCGGGTTCTTCCCGCTCGAGCAGCTGGGCCAGGCGCTTCGCGAACCCGGCGGTCTCGTCATAGGTGGCGGGCGAGTTGAGCGGCACGTAGGCCTGGAGCCCCTTGGACCCCGAGGTCTTGACCAGGCACACGAGCCCGAGCTCGTCGAGCAGCCGGCGGATCCACAGCGCCACCCGGGCGCAGTCGAGCACGGCCGCCGGCGGCCCGGGGTCGAGGTCGAACACCACCATGGTCGGCGAGTCGGGGTCGCTCGCCCGGGCCATGGACGTGTGCAGCTCCAGAGCGGCCAGGTTGGCGACCCAGGTGAGCGCGGCCAGCGAGTCGATGCGGCAGAAGTCGATGGCCCCGTCGTCGCCGGTCACCCGGTGCACGCCGACCCAGTCGGGACGGTACCGGGGGCAGTTCTTCTCGTAGAACGAGCCTCCCTCCACCCCGTCGGGGAAGCGCCGGAGCGTCAGCGCCCGGTCGCCCAGGTGGGGCAGCAGGGTGGGCGCCACCCGGGCGTAGTAGTCGAGCACCTCGGCCTTGGTGAAGCCGGTGGCGGGATAGAGCACCTTGTCGAGGTTGGACAGCTTGAGGGAGCGACCGTCGACCTCGATGACCCGGTCCCGCCCCACCCCGCCGGCTCCGTCCGGGGGCTGGTCAGGCGCTCTTGCGGTCGCCGGCCGCCGGCGTGCCGGCGGAGCCCTCGGACGAGGCGGTGCCCTCGGCCGGCGCCTCGTCTTCACCGGCGGCGGCGCCGGCGTCCTGGGCGGTGGGGTGCCGGCGCCGGGCCTCCCGGGCCTCGGCCACGCTCGCCTCCAGGGCGGCCATGAGGTCGACCACCGCCCCGTCGTCGGCGGGCGCGGCGGCGACCACCAGCGGCTCGCCCTCGGCCTTGCGCTCGAGGAGCTCGAGCACCCGCTCGCGGTACTCGTCGCGGAAGCGCTCCGGGTGGAACTCGCTCGACAGCGAGGCCACCAGCTGCTTGGCCATGGCCAGCTCCTTGTCGGAAACCGGGACCCCGTCGAGCGAGGCCAGCTCGGGGATCTCCTCCGGGGGCACCAGCTCGTCGGCGTAGACCATGGTCGACAGCAGCAGCTTGCCGTCCTTGGGCCGCAGGGCGGCGAGGTACTGCTTGGTGCGCAGCACGAAGCGGGCGATGGCCACCTTGTCCTGCTCCTCCATGGCTCGCACCAGCAGGGCGTAGGGCTTCTCGGCGGCCTTGACCGGCGCCACGTAGTAGGGCGTGTCGAAGAAGACGGGGTCGATGTCGGAGAGGTCGATGAACTCCTCGATGTCGACGGTGCGGCTGGCCTCGGGGTCGAGGCCCTCCAGCTCGGCCGGGTCGACCAGCACGTAGTGCTCGGGCGACAGCTCGTAGCCCTTGACGATCTGCTCGTAGGGCACCTCGGTGCCGTCGGCGGCCGAGACCCGGCGCATCTTCACCCGGGCCCCGGTGCGGGCGTCGATCTGGTGGAACGACACCGACTTGCGCGCCACCGCGTTGTAGAGCTTGACCGGGATGTTGACCAGCCCGAAGCTGATCGACCCGCTCCAGATGGCCCTCGGCATGGCTGCGACCTCCTCGTGGGACCTCGTGCCCCTCTGTCCCCTCCAGTCAACAGTGTCCCCACTGCCAACGCGCTTGTCGAGCC
>DASZDK010000012.1:0-8436 GCA_035942035.1 Acidimicrobiales bacterium | reverse complement strand
GGGCTTGTCGGCCAGGGGTTGGCCCTGCCCGCCTACCGGCTGGCCTCCTCGCTGGTGCGGGTGCTGCCGGCGCCGGTGACCGCCGCCGCCGAGCGGCCCCTGGGAGCCGGCTTGTCGATGGCATTGTCCGCTCGCCGTGACCTGGTGGAGCGCCACCTGCGGCGGGTCCACGGGCCGGAGCTGGGCACGGACGAGCTCCAGGCCGAGGTGCGCCGGGCCTTCGAGTCCTACGCCCGGTACTGGATCGAGTCGTTCCGGCTGCCGGCGCTGTCGCGGGCCGAGATCCGGAGCCGGATGTGGGCCGAGGGCCTCGAGCACCTCGACGCCGCGCTGGCCCGTGGCAAGGGCGCCATTCTCGCCCTCCCGCACCTGGGAGGGTGGGACTTCGGTGGGGCGTGGTTGGCCATCCAGGGACATCCGCTCACCGTGGTGGTGGAGCCGGTGCAGCCGCCAGAGCTGCTGGAGTGGTTCACCGCCCTGCGCTCCGAGGTCGGCCTCACCGTCGTGCCGCTCGGGCCCGACGCCGGATCGGCGGTGCTGCGGGCGCTGCGGGCCAACCGGGCCGTGGCCCTACTGTCGGACCGCCATGTCGGCGGGAGCGGCGTCGAGGTGGAGTTCTTCGGCGAGCGGACCACCCTGCCCGCCGGCCCGGTGACCCTGGCCCTGCGGGCCGGCGCCGCCGTGCTCCCCACGGCGGTGTACTTCGAGGAGCACCGCGGCCACATGGGGCTCATCCGCCCACCGCTGGCCCTCAACCGCTCGGGTTCGTTGCGCGACGACGTCACCCGCCTCACCGCCGAGCTGGCCCGGGAGCTCGAGCTGCTGGTCCGCCGCGCCCCCTCCCAGTGGCACCTGTTCCAGCCCAACTGGCCTTCCGATCACGAGCACACCAGCTGACACGAGCTGCAACCAGCGGTGCCGCGCTCGCAGCCAGTGCGCGTGGCGACCGGGCCACGACCCCGGTGTTGGCAGCGGACGGACAGTCCCGGGCAGATCGGGACAGCGGTCCCTGTTCGGCGGGACAAGGCGCCCTTTACGGTCCCGGAGAGGTTCCCGCCGGGAACGCCGAACGCCTGGGAGGCCCATCCACATGTCCGTGCTCGATTCCGCCATCGACTGGAGCTTCAACCATCACGCCGACCTGGTGGCGAGGACCCTGCGCCTGCTCTACGACGGCTCAGGCAGCCTGGGCTGGGGCGTGCCGCAGATCACTGTGGCGACCGTGGTGTTGCAGCACCGGGACCTTGCCCGGCTGACCCTGGCGGACGCGAGCCTTCAGGACGCGCGGACGGTGCTGGCGCCGCTCCCGGCCGACCTGCCGGCCGGCTACTACGACGTGACGCTGACCGTCAAGAACACGGTCACCGGCCTGACCCAGACCGTGTCCAGGGCCGGGCTGCCGTTCGGGCCGGTCGACGTGGCCGTCCTCGCGCTGGAGCCGTCCAGCCCGACGAGCAAGGTCTTCGGCGAGGAGGTCGCGCTGCGGCTGGTCGAGCCTGTCGGGCGCACGCTCACCCAGCTCGGGCTGGCGCCGGACCGTCTCCAGCCCAAGCTGCGCCTGGCTGGCGGCGACGTGGTGGCGGGGGCCTCGCTGGTCCAGGTCGCGGACCGTGTCATGCGGTTCCAGCTGCCTGCTCGCTACGAGGGGTACAGCATCGAGCGCAGCATGCACGCCCTCGACCCCGGCTTCACCTCGGTCGTGCCGCTGCAACTCGACGTCTCGAAGCTTCCGGTGTTCGGTCTGCGGCCGCTGCAGCTGACCCAGGAGCAGATCACCAGCGTGCTCGACCGGCTGGTGACCGCCACGCCAGTGAAGCCGCACCTGCCGCCCGGAGAGCGGGCGGTGTGGAGGCTCGTGGGCACGCCCAAGGCGGACCTCCAGCCACCCGCTGGCATGAGCGCCATCGTCTTCGAGGCGGTCAAGGACCTCCTGTACCGCTCCGGCGCCAGCGTGACCCTCGACTGCATTTTGCAGTACCAGGCGAACGACGCCCTCGGCCTGCCCGGGACGAACGTCACGACGTCGAGGTCCGGGCCGCTCAACCCGAACAGCCTCGTGCACACGGCCGACTTCGGGCTGCTCCGGCCCCGCTTCCTCCGCCACGGTCCGGCTTCCCCGACCGCAGCGGACGGCGCCACGGCGACGTTGACGGTGGCGGGCACAACCACCTTCAACGACGCCGCCGTCTTCTCGGGGTCGGTGCCCATCCGGCTCACCAGCTCGCTGGTGCAGCTGCCCCTGGCCATCCCCTCCGTCGCTCTTCTCACCGATGGGCGCTACGAGACCGACTTTGCCCGCCCGCACGGGGACGTGCTGGTGGTCACCGGCGGCATGGGGCACACCCGGCTCAGCACCAAGGTCACGCCCGGGCCCACCACGGCTGCCCTGGGGACGATCGTAGGTGCGCTCCGACTCGTCGACCGGGTGCTCCCCGTCCTCCGAGCGGCGTTCCCTGCCCTGCCCTTCGGCCCGAGCGTGGTGAAGGGGGGGCCTGAGGGCAAGACGGCGATCGGCATCGTCGCCGACTGGCTGCAGCAGGCCCCCAACGTCGTCGTCCTCGGTGCGGACGTCGAGCCTCATCTCGGCTCGCTCGGCGCGCACCCCGGCTACGAGGACAAGGCCTCGGCGGTGGTGCTCGTGGGCATGCCCCAGGGCCAGCGGACGTTGCGGCTGTTCGCGGACCGCACGACCGATCCCACCAGGAGCGCCTACCTCGACCTGCGGGTCCCGTCCGGGCACCTGGTGGCGTCGCTGTGGACGCTGCACGAGTCGGTGTTCCAGGACGGTCTCACGGCACGGACCCCGTTCCGGGCCATCACCGAGCCGCTGCCCAAGGCGCAGCGCGACCAGGCGGAGCGGGACGCCACCCGGCCGAACATGCCGTGGTGGCCGATCACCGGCCACTCCTTCGGCAACGTCACCAGCGCCTACCGGTGGCTCTGAGGGAAGGTCTCGTCCTCGCCTTCGTCGTGCTGGGCCAAGAGGCCGGCGGCCGCGGCGAGGGCCGTGGCCACGTCGGCCGACCGCTCCACCACCGCCGCCAGGTAGTGCTCGGACACCGCACCCTGGCCCTGCAGGGGCGGGTCACCGAGCGATCGCAACAGCGCCGTGGGGTCGTCGGCGCGGGCGATGGGCTCGGCGTCGGGGAGCTGGGGGACCGGGCGCCAGAACTCGGCGGCGGTGGGTGCACCCTTCTTCGGCCGGCGGCGCCGGGACGAGGGGCGCCGGGCGGGGCTCATGCGCCCGGCTCCGCGAGCAAGGTGTCCGGGCGCAACCCGAGGGCGGTGCGGAGTTGCTCGGCGTCGAGGTCGGACAACGAGCTCGACGCCGGAAGCACGAGGTCGGCGATGTGGCGTTTGCCGGCCACGACCTCCTCGACCCGCTCGTCCACCGTGCCGGGGCACACCAGGCGATGGGACACGACGGTACGGGTCTGGCCGATGCGCCAGGCCCGGTCGCGGGCCTGGTCCTCGACCGCGGGGTTCCACCAGCGGTCGTAGAGCACGACGTGGCTGGCGGCGGTGAGGTTCAGCCCGGTGCCGCCGGCTTTCAGCGACAGCACCAGGGCCCCGGGCCCCTCTGCGTTCTGGAACTCCTGGACGAGGCGGTCCCGGGCCCCCCGGGCAAGCCCTCCGTGGTAGCAGGCGATCGGGATGCTGGTGACCTCGGTGAGGTGGTCGGCCAGGCGCTTGCCCCACTCGGCGAAGTGGGTGAACACGAGCACACGCTCGCCGGCGGCGAAGACCGAGTCGACGATCTCCTCCAAGCGGGTCAGCTTGCCGGAGCGGCCGGCAAGGGGCCGCCCGTCGTCCTGGTAGGCGGCGGGGTGATTGCAGATCTGCTTCAGCGCGGTGATGGCAGCCAGGATGGCTCCCTGCTTGGGTTCGCTGGCGGCGGCGGCGGCGCCGCCGACCAGGCCGTCGAGCACGGCCTGGTAGAGGCCGATCTGCTCAGGGGTCATGGTGCAACGGTCGAGCTCGTCAATCCGGTCGGGGAGCTCGGCGGCCACGACCGGCTCGCTCTTGGTGCGGCGGAACACGAGGATCCCGTTGAGGGCGCGCAGCGCGGTCTCGCCGTCACCCGAGAGCTGCGCCACGAACGCCGGCCTCGAGCCGACCAGGCCGGGGTTGGTGAAGTCCAGGATGGCCCACAGGTCGCCGAGGCCGTTCTCGACCGGCGTGCCGGTGAGCGCCAAGCGGCTGCGGGCGGGGATGCGCCGGAGCTGCTGCGCCGTCTCGCTGGCCGAGTTCTTGATGGCCTGAGCCTCGTCGAGCACGACGCGGTCCCAGGTCCGCTCGGACAGCGACTCGACGTCGCGGACCGCGGTGCCGTAGGTGGTGATGACCAGATCAGCCCCCGCCACCTCGGCCTCCAGCTCGTCGGCCGAGGCCCGAGCCGAACCGTGGTGGACCACCACCTGCAACCCAGGCGTGAACCGGGCCGCCTCCGCCGCCCAGTTGCCGACTACGGCCGGCGGGGCCACGACCAGCGCCGGGCCCCGACCGATGCTGCGGGCCACCTGGGCCAGCACGGTCGGGGTCTTGCCCAGTCCCATGTCCAGCGCCAGGCACCCGCCCAGCTCGACGGCGTCGAGGAAGCCGAGCCAGGCCAGGGCCTCGGCCTGGTAGCCGCGGAGCTGGCCGGTGAAGCCGTCCGGCGAGGTCACGGGATCGGTGGGGACGGCCCGGGCGCGGTCCAGCAGGTCGGTCGCCCAGCCACTGCCGTCGACGGTGAGCCCGCCGCCGAGGGGCGACGCTTCCAGCCCCACGGCGTGACGAAGGACCTCGGCGCCGGTGAGGCGGGTCTTGGTGGCCCGTTCGGCCAGAGCGGCCGCTGCTTCCTTGAGGTCGGCCTGATCGAGCTCGACCCAGCGACCGCGGGAGCGCACCAGCGGGCGAGCCTCGGCGGCAAGCCGGGCGATGTCGGCGGCGGTGAGCTCCACGTCGTCGAACACCGCCGACCATCGCACGTCGCTCAGCTGGTGGGCGCCCACGACCGTGTCGCCGACCGGCTCGGTGAACAGGCGCAGTGCCGGGCTGGGCTTGCGCCGCGAGAGGGCGGGCACCCGGACCTCGAAGCCGGCAGCTTCCAGGGATGCACCGGTGACGGTCATCAGCTCCCAGGCCTCGGTCTGGCTGAGGTACACCTGCCCCCGGCGCCGGGCGCCGGGCCGGAGCAGCGCCGGCAAGAGGCGTTCGAGCCGGGCCAGCTCGTCGGCGAGGGGCTTGGTGGCAGCGCTGTCACCCAAGGCCACCTCGATGTCCAGGAGCCCTCCCTCGGCCCCGGGGCCGAGGACCGAGAGGTACCAGGCATCGCCGGAGTCCGGCGGTTGGAGCTGCACGACCAGTCGGCTGCCGAGCGGCTTGATCACCGGGCGGGCCCAGCGATCGAGTCGCTTGGACACCTCGGCGCCGGCGGCGACGGGCGCCTCGAACGACGACCCGTCGAGACGGGTCACCACGGCCTCGGCGACGGCGGAGGAGGTGCGCGTCGTGGGTGGGGGCGCGGGGAGCTCGATGCGCCCGGCTGCGTTCTTGACGACGGCATGCACCACGGCGCCGAGGACGTCCAAGGTCACGCTGCGGGCATCGGCACCGTCGAGGGCACTGACCGGCCCCGGCATGGCCGTGGCCAGCGTCTTCAGCTCGGTCTCGTCGACCAGGGCCGGCACCCACTGCACCGCCAGGTCCATGGTCTTGCTCGCTTGGCGCTTGGCGCCCCGCAGCGTCGGCACGGCACTGCCACGTGCCACCAGTCGCACGGCCCTCACTGCCACCTGGCCCAACCAGGTGACGCTGGTCCCGACGCCCTCGCGGCCCAGCCCGCCGCCCACCGCCACCAGCCACCCGAGCGCTTCCTCCACCGGGATGGACAGCGCCGCCGCCCGGGCGCCCGAGGGCAGGGGCACGGCACGGTGCTGGCTCCAGCCGAGCGCCGGGCCCCCGATGGCCTGGAGCCGGTCGGCCAGTTCGTCGTTGCTGGCTGGCGGCGCTTCGGGCCCCCCCGCCCACACCACCACCTGGCCGCTCGACCACGACGCCTGCAGGCGAACCTCTCCGGCGGGCTGGCCCTCCAACACCACGGCGGTGGGGTCGGACGCTCGAGTGAGCAGCTCGTAGGCCGCTTCCAGCCGCCCCAACTCGGCCTCGAAGTCGGCCACCACCTGGTCCCGCTCCGGTCCCCGGAGATGGCGGACGGCGTCCAGATGCTCGTCGGTGTCGTGCAGCAGCCGCTCCAGCGTCCGCCGCCAGGCAGCCGGGTCGGCCTCGAGCACGGCTCGGTCCTCGTCGGTGGCGGTGCCCTCGGCTGCCGCCCACACAACGTTCTCGAAAGCTCGTGTGGCTTCGTCCATGTCTTCCGGCGCTCCCGCGCCGATCCCCTGCCGTCCACGCGACCCAGGAGGTATCCGGTTCCGGCATCTCGGAGGGGCCTCGGAACAGACCCTCTCCACCGCCAAGACGGCGGGACGCCAGCCGCTTCACCATAGCGGCGTCAGCGCGTTCACGCGCCGATGGCACCCGGTCGCCCGGTGAAGCGCCGGCGCCGGCCGGGGACGGCACGTGGTAGCACGGGCTGGTGGAGATCCGTGCCGCTGTGCACGGCGACTGGCCGGCGCTGTGGCCGATCTGGCACGCCGTGGTCGCCGGCGGGGAAACCTACGTGTGGCATCCGGAGACCTCGTACGACCAGGCGCGGAGGCTGTGGATGCTGCCTCCTCCCGCCGAGGTGTTCGTGCTGGAGGACGGTGGGCACATCCGGGCCACCGCCGTGCTCAAGCCCAACCAGCCGGGGTTGGGCGACCACGTCGCCAACGCCAGCTTCATGGTCCATGCCGAGGCTCGGGGACGCGGCGTGGGCCGGCGCCTTGCCGAGCACGTGCTCCACCAGGCCCGGGCGTCGGGCTACCGGGCCATCCAGTTCAACGCCGTGGTCGCCAGCAACACCGCCGCCATCGAGCTCTGGCGGTCACTCGGCTTCGCGACCATCGGCACCGTGCCGCACGGGTTCCGACACGCACGACTGGGCCCGGTCGACCTGCTGGTGATGCATCGACCGCTGTGAACCCAGTTGGGGAAGCGCCCGCCAGCGCCTCCCGTGTCAGGTCCTCACAGAAGGATGATCAGCAGGATGATGATCAGGATGACGGTGCCGATACCGATGTACATGAAGCCTCCTCGCTCAGCGGGTGGGGACGTTCTTCTCCTGTGCCGGTGTCCTTTCAAACGTGGGGGGCGCCGTGGCCACCACGAAAAGTGGCAGCGCGGGCCCTCTGTCCAGACGGGGCGCTGCGCCGGGTGCCAGGCCGGGGGGCCGGACGAGGAGGGCGCCGGCCTACGCTGCCCCGGGTGCGGATCGGCCTGGTCTCCCCCTACAGCCTGAGCGTGCCGGGTGGCGTGCAGGGTCAGGTCCTCGGCCTGGCCCGGGCGCTGAGAGCACAGGGCCACGCCGCGCAGGTGCTCGGGCCCTGCGACGGGCCGCCCCCGGAGCGGGGGGTGACGCCGCTCGGCAACTCCGTTCCTCTGGCGGCCAACGGCTCGGTGGCCCCCATCGCGCCTGACCTGCCCTGCGCGCTGCGCACCATTCGGGCGCTGCGCGACGAGGGCTTCGACGTGGTGCACCTGCACGAGCCGCTGGTTCCCGGGCCGTGCATGACTGCGGCCACCATCGCCGACGCCCCCCTGATCGGCACCTTCCACGCCGCCGGCACCAGTGCCTCCTACCGGTGGGGCGCCGGCCCGCTGCGCTGGCTCGCCGGCCGCCTCGACCTGCGCTGCGCCGTCTCGGAGCGGGCGGCGGCGCTCGCCGGCGAGCACCTGGGCGGCAGCTACGACGTGCTGTTCAACGGGATCGAGGTGGAGCACTTCGCCAAGGCCACGCCGTGGCCCACCGAGGGCCCCACCGTGCTGTTCGTGGGTAGACACGAGGAGCGCAAGGGCCTGGCCGTGCTCCTGGAGGCGTTGGCGTCCCTGCCGCCGACCGTGCACCTGTGGGTGGCCGGGCGTGGTCCTGAGACGCAGCGACTGCGGGCGGCGACAGCGGGGGATGCCCGGGTGGCATGGCTGGGACGGATCGACGACGAGGAGCGGGCCCGGAGGCTGCGGGGCGCCGACGTGGTGTGCGCCCCGTCCCTCCACGGTGAGTCGTTCGGCGTGGTGCTGCTGGAGGCCATGGCCGCGGGCACGCCGGTGGTGGCCAGCGACCTGGCCGGCTACCGGAACGTGGCACGGGGCGACCGAGAGGCGCTCCTCGTCCCTCCCGGAGACGCCGGGGTGTTGGCGACGGCGCTCGAGCGAGTCCTGAACGAGCCGTCGTGCGCCGCCGAGCTGGTGGCGGCGGGAACGGCGCGGGCCGAGGAGCTGTCGATGGACCGGCTGGCCGAGCACTACCTCGAGCGGTACGCCACCCTGCGGTGAGCCTGGCGGTGGCCGCCGGCA
>DASZDK010000011.1:0-8034 GCA_035942035.1 Acidimicrobiales bacterium | reverse complement strand
GTGCTCCCCCGGTCGTTCCTCGCCACCCGTGACGCGGCGCCGGCACGCAGGGCCGTCCTCGCCGACGCCGCCCTCGAGGTGGTGTGGCTCCCGTCTCGGCCGGTCTTCGACGCCGCCGTGCAGGTGTGCGTGGTGGTGCTGCGGCGGGGAGGCAACCGCCGGGGGACGCTGCGCCGGTACCGGGGCCTGCCGCCCCGTCTCGCCGGGACCGCGCCGGTGGACGCCGACGTGCTCGCCGCCGCCCCCACCTGGTCGCACCTGGTGGCCGGGGAGGCCGGGGTCCCCGGGTGTGAGCCGGTGGGCCGAGGGACGCTGGGGGAGTGGTGCGACGTCGCTGCCGGTTTCCGCCAGCACTACTACGGCGTGGCGCCCTTCGTGGTCGACGACCCGCACGGCGCGCTCGACGACGACGCCTTCCCGCCGCTGGTCACCTGCGGGCTGGTCGACCCCGCCGCCTGCTGGTGGGGCCGGCGCCCGGCCCGCCATTCGCGCCGGCGCTGGGCGGCGCCGCGGGTCGACCTGGCCCGGCTCGACGCGGGGACCAATCTCGGGCCCTGGGCCCGGGCGCGGTTGGTCCCCAAGGTGGTGGTCGCCACCCAGACCCGGGTGGTCGAGGCCGCAGTCGACGCCGGCGGGCGGTGGCTGCCGTCCACGCCGCTCCTCACCGTCACCGCTGCGCCCGAGCGTCTCTGGCACGCCGCCGCCGCCCTGCTGTCGCCGGCGGTGACGGCGTGGGCCCTGCGGCGCTGGGGCGGGACGGCCCTGTCGGACGACGCCCTCAAGCTGGGCACCGACCAGGTGCGGGCGGTGCCCACGCCGGCCGGGCAGGCGGACTGGGACGAGGCGGCCGTTGCCCTCCGGCGGGCGAGCGAGGCCGGCGTCGATGCCGGAGGGGAGCCCCACCGCCGGCGCTGGTTGCTGGCCGCCGCCGAGGCGTCGAACCGGGCCTACGGGGTGCGCGATCCGGCGGTGGTGGCGTGGTGGGCGGGCCGGCTTCCGGGTCACCGCCCGTCTGGCTGAGGCCGCCGCCGCCTCCCCCGTCCCCTCCCTTGCAACAGCAACGGTGAGAAAACGCACCAGTGGTGCGGCCAGAAGTCGTGCGGTCCGTCAGCTACGTGCCCGCCAGACGGGCCACCACGGGGGCGAAGGCGTCCAGCGCCGGCTCGGGTACGGTGACGTAGGACACGCCCAGCTCTTCCCGGCGGGCCAGCAGGTCGTCGACCACCTCGGAGGTGGTGCCCAACAGCACGTGGGGGCTGGCGAGGAAGTCGTCGGGCGCCAGCGCCCACCGCCCGCTCAGCTCCTCGGCCCGGCGCCGGCGGTCGTCCACGATCTCGGCCACCAGGGCGAGCGCGTTGATCTCGAGCGCTTCGAAGCGGTCGCCGGCCGCCGCCCGCAGCCGGTCGACCTTGGCGGTGGCGGCGTCGGGCGAGATGTCGGCGGGGTCCAGGGTGCCATCGGGGCGGGCGCGGGGGGCGATGCCGGCGGTCGACGCCTCCCGGCCGGCGAGGGCCAGCAGGCGGGGACCGCCACCACCGAGGAAAAGCGGAGGCCCGCCCGGCTGCAGGGGTACGGGTCGGCCTTCCAGCTCCGTCACCTGGTAGTGGCGCCCGGAGTAGCTGAACGATCGGCCCGACCAGAGGCCCTTCAGTACCGCCACTGACTCCTCCAGGCGCTGGATGCGTACTGCGCCCCGGTCGAAGGGGATGCCGGCGGCGTCGTACTCCTCCTTGCGCCAGCCGGCGCCCAGCCCGATCTCCAGCCGGCCGCCGGAGAGCACGTCGACGGTGGCCGCCTCCTTGGCCAACAGCACCGGGTGGCGGTAGTCGTTGTCGAGCACGAAGGTGCCGACCCGCAACGACGTGGTGGCGGCAGCGGCGACGGCCACCGCCGGCAGGGGCGCGAGCTGGTCACCCAGGTGGTCCGGCACGAGCATGGTGGCGTAGCCGATGTCCTCGACGCGCCGTGCTGTCTCGGCCCAGTCGTGGCCGTGATCGAAGCCGGCGAGCGTCAGCCCGAAGCGGAAGGGCCGAAGTGGCACGGGGCGGGACCCTACCGGGCGGCTCGCCAGGCCACGGGCACGGCGCTCTCCGGCCTCCGGCGCCGCGGCGAATGGCTGCGTCTCCCCTCGGGGCACGGCGTACGCTCGGGGGGCGATGCCCGCCGCCCTTCCCGCCACCGGCGCTTGGCGGCCCGGGGACCCTCCCGGGCGTCGCCGCTTCGCGGCCCTCGCCACCGACCGACCGTTCGTACTGGAGGGCGGCGGCCAGTTGCGGGACATCAGCGTGGCCTACGAGACGTGGGGCGAGCTGGCGCCCGACGGCGGCAACGCCGTGCTGGTGTGCCACGCCCTGACCGGTGATGCCCACGCCGCCGGCGGCATCGGCCCCGGCCATCCCACGCCGGGGTGGTGGGACGGCCTCATCGGGCCGGGGAAGGCGCTGGACACCGACCGCTGGTTCGTCGTGTGCGCCAACGTCCTGGGCGGCTGCCAGGGCACGACCGGCCCGGCGTCGCCTCGGCCCCGATCCGACGGCAGGCCGTACGGCTCGACCTTCCCGGTGGTGTCGGTGCGGGACATGGTCCGGACCCAGACGGCGGTGGCGCGCGATCTCGGCGTGCCCCGCTGGCTGAGCGTGGTCGGCGGTTCCATGGGAGGAATGCAGGTGCTGGAGTGGGGCGTCATGTTCCCCGAGCGGGTGTGCTCGCTGGTGCCCATCGCCACCGCGGCGGCGGCCAGCGCCCAGCAGATCGCCTACGGCAGCGCCGGGCGCAAGGCCATCGGCCTCGATCCCCGCTGGCGGGGCGGCGACTACTACGACGCCGAGCCCGGCGACGGGCCCACCGAGGGTCTCGCCATCGCCCGCAGCATCGCCCAGATCACCTACCGCAGCGACGACGTGTTCACCGACCGCTTCGGGCGCGAGGTGGTCGAGTCGCTCGACGGCTTCTCGCTGTGGCAGCGGTTCCAGGTGGAGCGCTACATCGAGTACCACGGCGCCAAGCTGGCCCGGCGCTTCGACGCCAACTCCTACCTGCTGCTGAGCAAGGCCATGGACCTCCACGACCTGGGCCGGGGCCGGGGCGGGCTGGAGGAGGCGCTGTCTCGCATCTCCGCCCCGACCCTCTTGATCGGCATCTCGTCCGACACCCTCTACCCGTCCTACCAGCAGCAGCAGGTGCGCGACATCCTCTGCGCCCAGGGCACGCTGTGCGAGTACGTGGACATCGACAGTCCCCACGGCCACGACGCCTTCCTGATCGAGCTCGACCAGGTCGGTGCCGCCCTGTCCGACTTCCTGACCGACGTGGAGAAGGATCAGCGGTGAGGGGCGAGGTCCCCGAGCCGCGGCTCGACACCCGCGCCATCCTCGCCGGCCGCCACGACAACGAAGGGTCGCTGGCCCACCCGCTGTGGGCGACGACGACGTTCGAGTCGACCACGCTCGACGAGGGGCAGCGCCAGGCCACCAGCGCCCGACCGTCGCGCTTCTACGGGCGCTACGGCAACCCAACGGTGCGGGGGTTCGAAGACGCCGTGGCCGCCCTGGAGGGTGCCGAGGCGGCCCAGGCCTTCGCCTCGGGCATGGGCGCCATCTCGTCGCTGGTGCTGGCACTGTGCTCCAAGGGCGACCACGTGGTCGCCACCCGCCAGCTCTACTCCTCCACCGCCCTGTTGTTCCAGGGCGTGTGCCCCCGCTTCGGCATCGACGTGACCCTCGTCGACGGCGTCGACAGCGAGGCCGTCGCCGGCGCCGTGGTGCCGGGCCGCACCGTGCTGGTGTTCGTGGAAACGCCCACCAACCCGCTGCTGCAACTGGTCGACCTGGACGCCGTGGGCGCCATTCAGGGACCCTTGCGGGTGGTCGACTCCACCTTCGCCGGCCCGGTGATCCAGCGGCCTCTCGAGCACGGCGTCGACCTGGTGGTCCACTCCGCCACCAAGGGCCTCGCCGGCCACAACGACGCCACCCTGGGGGTGGTCGCCGGCGCCGAGGACCTCCTCCAGTGGATCTGGAGCTACCACACCATCCACGGTGCGGTGGCCTCGCCCCACGACGCCCACAGCGCCCTGCGGGGGATCCGCACGCTGCCGGTGCGAGTCGAGCGCCAGAGCGCCACCGCCCAGCGGGTGGCCGAGTTCCTGGAGGACCATCCGGCGGTGGCGCAGGTGCACTACCCGGGGCTCGACGCTCACCCGCAGCGAGACCTGGCCAAGCGCCAGATGGCGCTCGGCGGCGGTCTGATCAGCTTCGATCTGGCCGGAGGCTGGGAGGCGGGCCGGCGCTTCGCCGAGGCAGTGCGCCTGGCCCACCTGGCCCCGTCGCTGGGCGGCCCCGAGACGTTGGTGACTCATCCGGCGTCGACCACCGCCGCCAACCTCACCCCCGAGGACCGGGCGGCCATGGGCGTCGGCGACGGGCTGGTGCGGCTGTCGATCGGCCTCGAGCACCCCGACGACGTGGTGGCCGACATCGCCGGCGCCCTGGCCGCCCTCGACGCTCACTGAGCCGGCCCTGCCCGAGCTCCCCGAAGTCGAGTACTACCGGCGGCTGGCGTGCCGGGTCCTCGGGCGCTCCGTCACCGCCGTCCACGCTCCCGACGCCTGGTTCCTGAAGGAGGGACTGACTGCGGAACGGCTGGCGGAGGCCCTGGAGGGCCGGACCTTCACCGCCGCCCGCCGCATCGGCAAGCTGCTGCTGCTCGACATCGACGGAGGGCCGACCGTGGGCCTGCGCTTCGGCATGACCGGACGGCTGCTGGTCGACGGCGCCGCCGGCGTCGACCACCTCCAGTACTCGAGCCTGCGAGATGAGCCGTCATGGGACCGGGTGCAGATCGGGTTCGCCGACGGTGGCGACCTGCGGGTGCGCGACCCCCGCCGCCTGGGCGGCGTCTTGCTCGAGCCGGACGAGTCCCGCCTCGGCGTGGACGCGGCTGCCGTCACCCCCGCCGGCCTCCGGCGGGTCCTGGCCGGCAGCACGGCGCCGTTGAAGGCTCGGCTCATGGACCAGTCCCGGCTGGCGGGCGTCGGCAACCTGACCGCCGACGAGGTGCTGTACCGGGCCGGGCTCGACCCCGCCCGCCCGGCCGGCTCGCTCTCTCCAGCGGAGGTCCGGCGGCTCCACCGCCATCTCCGGGCCACGCTGGACGACCTGATCGCCCGCGGCGGCTCGCACACCGGGGCGCTGCAGCCCGAGCGGAGGTCCGACGGTCGCTGCCCTCGTGACGGCACCGCGCTGGTCCGGCGGGCCATCGGCGGGCGCACGTCGTGGTCGTGTCCCCACCACCAGCGCTGACCGGCGCTGGTGGGCGCCCCTGGTCGTACCATGGCTGCGATGGGGCGGCGGGCCAGAGCGTGGGGGGCTGCCGGCGCCGTGGTGGTGATGATCGGAACCGTGGTCCCAGGACCGGCCGGGGCTCAGGTGACCGTGCCCGAGGAGAGCACCACGACGACCCCGCCGGGCCCCGCCATGACCCTGTCGCCGACGACGACCTCTCCGGCGCCGTCGCCCACCACGGCGGCGCCGGCCACCTCGACGGCGCCGGCCACCTCGACGGCGCCCCCCCGGTCGTCAGCCACGACGGCACGACCGAGGGCCACCACGACGACGTCGCAGCCGACCACGACCACGGCCTCTCCCACGACCACCACCAGCGATCCGCCGGAGATCCGCTCGACCACCACCGAGCGCCAGCACGTCGAGGTGGCGCCCCCCTCCGACGGTGGGGCGTCGACCACCACCTCGACGCTGGTTCTGGAGCGGGCCGCCTCGGCGGCCGGGCTGAGCACGCAGAGCCTGGTGGCGCTGGTCATCGCCGGGCTGTTGGGCGTGGCGCTGGCCCTGTCGATCCTGACCTGGCGCTATTGGCGGTCGACGCAGCCGCCGCCGGCCAGCGGCCCTCCGGCGCTCTGAGGCCGACACTGGGGTCGGCGGCCCCTGCCATCCGTCGGTAGGGTGCCGGCATGGCCGAGGACCTCGACATCGACGGCATGATCCAGCGCTTCGGGGACCGCGCCCGGGCGGTCAAGAACCGGCCGCTCCCGCCGGTGGCCGGCCCGGAGCGCCAGCACTTCATCGAGCAGGCCCAGCGGGACTACCAGGACTTCGCCATGATCGCCGACGCGGAGGGGAGCCTGGAGGACGGCGTGCTCGTTCTGCGCATCGACCTGCGCCCACCCGACCAGCGGTCCTGATCAGCTCTCGGCCCCCAGCGTTTCTGACGGGCGGGGGATGGGTTGGTAGGATCGGCAACCGACGCGGACGTGGCTCAGTGGTAGAGCATCACCTTGCCAAGGTGAGGGTCGCGGGTTCGAATCCCGTCGTCCGCTCCAAGAAAGTGCAGGTCAGGAGGGGTCCGAGAGGGCCCCTCTTTCGCGTCCGGCCCTCGCTGCTACTCCGGGTGCCACTCCTTCCGGCATGCGGTCACTGTGCGACTCCGGTTCATGCTTGACACCGTGGCTCCGGCACCTGGTTGACACTTCTGGGACGCGGCTCCGGTACCTGGGCGACACTGGCTCCGGTACCTGGTTGACACTTCCGCGCCGCTGAGCATCCACCAGCTGGCGGCGCCTCCTCCTTCGCTGGCGTCGTTCGCGCCCGCAGATGCGAAGGAGGGGTCGTGCTCGGGGAGTTGGGCCTAGTGGAGCAGGGCGATGCGGCTGTGCGGAAGCTGCTCGAGTTGATCGACTGCCACTCATGGGCCACCGAGCACAGGTCCGGTGGGCGGCGTTCGAGTTCGTTAACCGGCGGTGGTAAGCGCCTCGGCTTCACGAGTTCGTACCCCCGATCGGGTCCCCGGACTCCGAGCGTTGCCGGGCACGAGGTAGGTGCCGTACTCGGGCGGTATTCGCGCGACGCGGGGTTCGCCACGCAGGACGGTTGCAGATTGCATGACGTGTCCCAGCGCGCCGCCGGCCCCTGACCACGCCGTCCTCATCCGCACCACACGCACTTGGCGGGCAGCCAGTGAGGCCTTTCACGTTGCCCAACCAGCCCAAAGTGGCCAAAGCCGAAGTACCGTGCGCTGTGGCCAACGAGTCCTCACCGATGAGCCGCACCAGTGTCCGAGCGGCGCTCAGTGATGACGGCGACTCGCTGCTGAGCCGCATCTTCTATGCCGCCGTGGCCGCGGTACCTACAATCGTGCTCCTACGTCAGATCACGGAGCCGTTTGAGGCAGCGTCGGACATCGGCTCCGTCACTCTCGACGTGGCGATCGGCTACCTGGCTGGGTGGATCTTCTACTACTTGACGGTCTGGCGCCCCCGGGCGGAGAAACGAGACAGGATCCTCAGGCTCGTTGCGAGAGATGCGGTAGCATTGGCTGGAACTGCGGGCGGCTTTCTCGGACATCTTCGCGTCGTAGCTGGCAATGCTCTTCCCGCCGACCCAGTAAGTCGGACCCATTTCAAGTCAGTGGCGGCGACATTGATGCCTTCTGCGAACGTAACCATGGTCACCCCCAGTGGGTCGCGTTCGACCCTCGCTGGCGCTCTTGATTATGCCTCTTACCGGCAGGAGCAACTGGCGGCAAAGATCGAGAGGTGGTCAGACCTTCTTAGCGTCGACCTTCTTGAGCTTATTCACGGCGTGCTCGACGTACCCATCCTCCGGCCTACGGTTCGGTCGACCCTGCATGTCCAAATGACACCGTTCGGCGGACTCAGCGGCGAACTGGTCAAGTGGTTCGAGGCATCGGATGCCCTTCGCTTGTACGTCGCGACGGTGCTCTCCGACGACCTTCAGCGAGCAGGGTACGATCCGGCGGGCGTCGCCGCTGGACGGCTCCTCGAGGACCAGGGGCCTACGAAATGAGCGGCCGGAGACTGCGTTCAGCCGGGGAGCCCGAACCAGCGGGCAGTGTGGAGCGCCCCGTAACCGGCGGTGCCGAGTGGCTGGCCGCACGAGTTCACTTCTCGGCCGTACGCCAGCGAGTCCG
This sequence comes from Acidimicrobiales bacterium, assembly GCA_035942035.1. GTDB lineage: Bacteria > Actinomycetota > Acidimicrobiia > Acidimicrobiales > CADCSY01 > JAHWJR01. The sequence goes on along the minus strand of DASZDK010000011.1, from coordinate 90 downwards.
AGTGGTACCGGGCGCAGCGCTCGTGGGGAAGTCGGGCGTTCCCCCCAACAGCGGTGGCGATCGCCGGAGCCTCGTCGGCTTGCTGCCACC
>DASZDK010000010.1:0-6852 GCA_035942035.1 Acidimicrobiales bacterium | reverse complement strand
CGGGGCGAACAGCTCGGGGAGCTCGAGGCGGACTTCGCCGGACACCTGGACGTTCATGCCATCACCTCTGCAGGCCGGCGCCACTCACCGACCGCTCGACGGTTGCTGCGGCTGTCGGTGGTTCTTCCCCGGTGGGGCGGTTGCGCCAACCGCCGTGGGCCCCACGAAGGTTGCGCTTCACGTGTTCTCCTTTGACGAAGGTGGACCACTCGGGGTCGATGTGGTCGCGGATGTAGCCCACCGGACGGATCAGTTGATGCGGTACTTCCAGGACCAGCAGTTGAGGAAGGTCTCGTGGAGCGCCACCCCGGCCAGGGCGTAAGCCTCGAGGGTGGTGTCGAGGCGCAGTGCCCGAGTCCGGGAGACCTGCTGACGAGGAGCAGCCGATGGCTCGACGGCGGCCCCGACGTGCCGGGGTTGTCGTTCCAGAACCCGGCGATGCGACTGCTCGTCGGGAGGTGGTGGGTCAGTTTGAAGCGTCGCTGGCGTCGGCGAACAGTACCGGCGACCGTGGCCACGCTCTCCGAGACCGCCAAGGGCCAGTCGAGCCGCACCCCACGGCGGGGCAGGGGAAGGGCGCCGAGCCCGCTGAGCTGGCCGCCGAGCGACCGGTGTGCAGCATGCCCGCCACCGCCGCCTCGTCCATGGTGACGGTGCAGTAGTTGTAGACCCGAGCGCCGTTCGGCCGCTGTGGCTGCGTTACGCCGTATCGGCGTCCCCGCGAGCCCGCCGGCCGAGCACCGCCACGCCGGCCAGAGCGGCGAGGCCTGCCACCACCAGGCCCAGGCCGGCGCCCATGGCCATGGAGACGGGTTGCACTGTGGGTGCGTCGCCCTTCGCCGGCTCGTGCAGCACCGACGCCACGTAGACGTCCTCGGTGGGGAGATCGACCCGGCCCGAGCGTGAGTCGGACCAGCCCACGTAGGTGACCTCGTCAGTGGAGGCGACACCGATGGGGCCCCGCAGGTCGTAGCTCAGATGGAGCACGTACCCCTCGTTCTGGTTCATGGTGCGGTCGCTCACCCGGACGTTGCGGGACCACGACGCCCCGCTGTCAGTCGAGGAGGTGAAGAAGACGTCCCAGCACGTCTCCTCGCTGCGATCGGTCTTGCCCGTGCCCACCGGGTTGTAGACGGCGTCGGTGCGGAAGTCGTACCAGGCCACGTCGATGCGCCCATCGGGGGCCACGTCGATGCCTGGGAAGAGCTGGTCGTAGCCGGGATCGCGCGCCTCGTCGTCGTCGTCGTTGAGGCGGGTGCGCTCGCTCCACGTCTCCCCTCCGTCGCTGGAGCGCATGAACCAGATGTTGCGGTTGTCCCGCGCGTTCGGCGGGCCGGAGTCGCTCTGCTCGAACACGAGGTACAGGTCACCGGTCTCCGGGTCGATGGTGGCCTCCGGCGTGGTCAGGCACGGCACGCACACCAGCCCGCTGTCGTCGACCACGGACGCCTGCCAGGTGTGGCCCCCATCGGTGGACTTCGACATGAGGAGGCGGGACCCGGCTCCGGGCTCACCCGCCGGCGGAGGTTGCGTGGTGGTAGTGGTGGTCTCCGGAGCTTCGGTGGTGGTGGTCGTCGCCCCGGGCTCGCCCTCGGTGACGGGCGGCGACGCTGACTCCTCTGACTCCTCGGCCTCGGCCGGAGCCTCGGTGGTGGTGGTGGCCGCCCCCGCCGGTCGGCACAGGGGGGCGGGCCCCGGCGGAGGCGGCAGTGGCGGTGTGGGAGGCGAGGGCGTCGGCGGCGGGGGTGCCGGCGGCGGGCGCTCCTTGGTGAAGGCGTAGATGGTCCCGTCAGTGCTGACGGCCATGGACGGCACGTCCGAGCCGTAGACCTCCTCGCGGGAGAAGGTCTCGTCCATCACGTCCACCGGCTCGCTCCAGGTCCGCCCCCCGTCCGTCGAGACCGCCACCACCGTGCGCACCGGCACCTGGGCGAAGGGCGCCTGGGCCGGCTGCACCCGGAAGCCGGCGTAGACGAGGTTGGGATCGGTGGGATGCACCGCCATGCGGGTGTAGCTGTAGCGCTCGCCTTCGGTGATCGTCTCGCCGTCGCGGGTGACGTACTCGACCTCTTGCGACTCGGCGATGACCGAGAACTCCCAGGTCTCGCCCAGGTCGGTGCTGCGGGCCACGAAGGCGTCGGTCGGGCCCTGGTTCCCGCCCGTCTCGGAGCCGGCCCCCACCACGTAGAGCGTCCCGTCACCACCAAAGGCAGCGGCCAGGTACGGACCGAAGGCCGGACGGGCGCATGCCCGGTACTGGGGCGGCATGGGACGGTTGGCGGACTCCGCCCAGGTGCGGCCACCGTCGCGGCTGATGTGGACGTGGCACGTGGACGACAGGAACTCGGCTTCCACCACGGCGAGGATGTCTTTGTCCTTCGGGTGCACCAGCACCTGGGGCTGGTTGTGGGCGCGGGTGGGGTTGGGGTCGTCGGTCACCTGGACCGACGGCGTCACCACCGGCTCGTCGTCGCTCTGGGCGAGCCCGATCGACGGCGTCGCGACCAACAGGCCCAACCCCACGCCGATTACCGCCCACGCCCGCGCCGCGCCCTGCCGTCGGTGCCCTGCTGCCATGCCCCCGGCTCCTTGCTCGCCTCACGGGCCCTGTCGGCCCCGAGCGACGGAGGTTTCCTCACCCGTCGGCGCCCGTCAATAGATGTGGGATACAGCTAGTCCCGGGCGCTACCGGTGCCGTGCCTACGAGCGTGACGCCAGCTCCGCCGCCCGCCGCCGCAGGTCGGTCTTGACCACCTTGCCGGTGGCGTTGCGGGGCAGCCCGTCGACGACGTGGACCCACCGGGGGGCGGCGTAGTCGGCCAAGCGGTCGCGCACCCAACGCCGGAGCTCGCCGGCGCCCGGACCAGCGGTGTCACCGGCCGTGGTGGGGATGACGAAGGCGGCCACCGCCTCGCCGGCCACGGGGTCGGGCACGCCCACCACGGCGACGTCGTCGACGTGGGGGTGGTCGCGCAGCACCCGTTCGACCTCGGCCGAGAAGACCTTGTGGCCGCCCCGGTTGATCATGTCCTTGCGCCGGTCGAGGATCGACACGTAGCCGTCGGCGTCGATGCGGGCCACGTCGCCGGTGCGGAACCACCCGTCCCGGATGGCAGCGGCGGTGGCCTCCGGGTCGCCGTCGTAGCCGGTGGTGACCAGCGAGCCCCGCAGCAGCAGCTCGCCGGGCTCACCGGCGGGCAGGTCGGCGCCGGCGTCGTCGACCACGCGCGCCTCCATGCACGGCAGTGGTCGACCCACCGAGCCCGGCCGGTCGGCGAACTCGTGGTCGAGCAGGATGGTCGCCGGCGAGTGGGTCTCCGACAGCCCGTAGACGTCGCGCAGCGAGAGGTGGGGCAGCCGCCGGCGCAGCTCGGCGATGGCCGGCAGCGGCATGGGGGATCCGCCGAAGCCGCCCAGGCGCAGCTGGTCGAGGGCGGGGGAGGAGAAGCCCTGCACCCGCAACAGCCGCTGCCACAGCGCCGGCACCACGTAGAGCCAGCTCACCCGCTGGCGGACCACGATGTCGACCAACTCGGGCGGTGAGGCGTCGGCCACCAGCACGCAGCGGCCGCCGACCAGCAGCATGGGGAGCAGGTGGGCGTGCATGGCGCTGATGTAGGTGAGGGCGAAGACCACGGCGGTGACGTCGTCGCCGGTGAGCCCGAGGGCGGTGAGGAAGCTGAGGCCGCTGTGGACGCTGGCCCGGTGCACCACCCTGCTGGCCTTGGGCCGACCCGTGGTTCCGCTGGTGTAGACCACGGCGTAGGTGGCGACGTCGTCCGGGCGCTCGGCCGGCGTGTAGCGCCAAGGGCGGCGCCGGCCGGTCAGGTGGTCGCCGAACGCACGCACCCGGTCGGCGGCGAGCCCAGCGGTGGCGGCGGCGGCCTCGAGCCCGGCGAGGAACTCGGGCTGGGCCAGGGCCAGGCTCGCCTGCGAGTGCTCCAGCAGGTAGGCCCACTGGTCGGGGGCGGCCCGGGTGCTGAGGCCGACCAGCACCGCACCGGAGCGGGCGCAGGCGAACAGGGCCACCGCCAGGTCGAGCCCGTTGTGGCCGACCACGGCCAGCCGGTCACCGGAGCCCACCCCCTCCTCGGCCAGCCGTTCCACCGCGCCCTCGACCAGCTCGGCGAACTCGCAGAAGCTGATCTCGCCCTCGGGCGCGGTCAGGAAGGTGCGCGGGCCGAACCGGCGCACGGCGCGGTCGAGCACGTCCACGACGGTGCGGGGGCGGTTGGGGTAGCTGAGCGCGGGCGCCCCCAGCCACTCCTCGACGGTGATGGCGCCGACGAGGTCGTCGTCGCCGGTCACGGTGGCCGACCCTAAGTCATCCTTCAGCCGGGGTTGAAATCTGGCCCTCACCGGCCCGGTAACGTGCCCCGGCGTGACCATGCTCGGGCGCCGGGTGCTGCGCATCGAGGATGAGCGCTTCCTCACCGGCCGGGCCAGCTACGTCGACGACGTGCGGGCACCCGAGCTCGAGGGCGCGTCGCACGTGGCCTTCGTGCGCTCCCCGGTGCCCTCGGGGCGCATCCTCGACATCGACGCCGGCGCCGCCCGGTCGATGCCCGGCGTGGTGGCCGTGCTCACCGCTGCCGAGGTCGACCTCCCGCCGGAGCCTCCGGTCGACGAGCGGGTGCACCAGGGCATGGCCCGCCCGTACCTGGCCGACGCGCTCGTGCGCTTCGTCGGCGAGCCGGTGGCGGTGGTGGTGGCCGGCGACCGGGCCACGGCGGCGGACGCCGCTGCTGGCGTGGGGGTGGGGTACGAGTCGCTGCCCCCGGTGGTGGACGTACAGCAGGCGGCCGGCGACGGCGTGCTGGTCCACGCCGGCGCCGGGACCAACACCGCCGCCCGCTTCGAGGCAGGCGGGGGCGAGGGGGAGCCCGGTGGGAAGACCGAGGAGCTGTTCGCCGGCTGCGAGGTGGTGGTCCGCCGGCGCCTGGTGAACCAGCGGGTGGCGGCGTGCCCACTCGAGCCCCGGTCGGTCGCCGCTGGCTGGGGCGGCGACGGCCGGCTGCACGTGTGGTCGAGCACCCAGACGCCGCAGGCGTCGCGGGCGGTGATCGAGACGGCGCTCGGCCTGCCGGCGGGGACGGTCCACCTGGTGGCCCCCGACGTGGGTGGAGGCTTCGGCCCCAAGATCGGCCTGCACCGGGAGGACGTCCTGGTGTGCTGGCTGGCCCGGACGTTGCGGCGCCCGGTCCGCTGGACCGAGGGCCGTACGGAGAACATGGTGGCGATGGGCCACGGTCGGGCTCAGGTCCAGACGGTCGCCATCGGTGGTCGCCGGGACGGCACCGTCCTGGCCTACCGGCTCGACGTCCTCCAGGACGCCGGCGCCTACCCGCGCGACGGTGCCATCCTCCCCGAGCTGACCGGCGCCATGGCCGCTGGCGTCTACGACATCCCCCGGGTGGACTTCCGGGCCCGCAGCGTGGTGACCAACACCATGTCCACCACCTCGTACCGGGGCGCCGGCCGACCGGAGGCCACCGCCGCGCTCGAGCGGGCGCTCGACCTGTTCGCCGCCCGCGCCGGCCTCGACCCGGCCGAGGTGCGCCGCCGGAACGTGGTGCCGGCCGACGCCTTCCCCCACACCACCGCGGTGGGCACCACCTACGACACCGGCGACTACGCCGGCGCGCTCGACCGGGTGCTCGATGCGGCCGGCTACGGCGAGCTGCGGGCGGAGCAGGCCCGCCGTCGGCAGGCGGGCGACGTGGTGGCCCTCGGCCTGGGCCTGTCCTGCTACGTCGAGGTCACCGCCGGCCTGCGGGCGGGGCAGGAGACGGCGAGGGTGATCGTCCGTCCGGACGGGGGCGTGGTGGTGCTGACCGGGACCTCGCCCCACGGCCAGGGCCACGCCACCGCCTGGGCCACCATCGCCGCCGAGCGCCTCGGGGTCGGGCCTGAGCGGGTGGAGGTGGTCTGGGGCGACACCGACCGGGTGCCGGTGGGAGGCGGCACCTCGGGGTCACGCTCGTTGCAGCTGGGCGGCACGGCGGTGCACGAGGCGTGCGGGCGGCTGATCGATGCCGCCCGGGCCCTGGCGGGCGAGCTCCTCGGCGCTTCTGCCGACCAGGTGGTGCTCGATGGCTCTACCGGGCGGTTCTCCGTGGGCGGAGTGGGCGGAGTGGGCGGAGCGGGCGGAGTGGGCGGAGCGGGGGGCGGTGACGGGCCCACGTGGGCCGAGGTGGCCGGCGCCGCCGGTCCCGGCGGCGTCTCGGCCGAGGCGGTGTTCCGGGCGCCCACGCCCACCTACCCCTTCGGCGCCCACCTGGCGGTGGTGGAGGTGGACACCGAGACCGGGCAGGTGACGCTGCGGCGCATGGTCACCGTCGACGACGCCGGCCGGGTGCTGAACCCCCTGCTGGCCGAGGGCCAGCGCCACGGGGGCATCGCCCAGGGGGTGGGCCAGGCTCTGTGGGAAGAGATGGCCTACGACGGCGACGGCGTGCCCCTCACCGCCGACCTGGCCACCTATGCCATGCCCACCGCCGGCGACCTGCCGGCCTTCGAGCTGGTGGCCATGGAGACCCCGACGCCGGTCAACCCGCTGGGGGCCAAGGGCATCGGCGAATCGGGCGCCATCGGCTCCACGCCGGCGGTCCAGAACGCGGTGGTGGACGCCCTCGCCCACCTGGGCGTCGACCACGTCGACCTGCCGTGCACCCCCGAGCGGGTGTGGCGGGCCATCGTGACCGCCCGTGATGCCGTCTAGGTTGGCCCCATGGCAGAGAAGGGATCGTTCTGGTCCAGCCTGCCCGGCGTGCTCACCGGCATCGCCGGCCTGGCGACCGCCGTGGTGGCGCTGCTCACCCTGGCGGCGAGCCAGGGCTGGATCGGCGGCGG
>DASZDK010000009.1:0-12600 GCA_035942035.1 Acidimicrobiales bacterium | reverse complement strand
CCACCCCGGCCCGTCGGGCCACCCGGCGCGATCCCGTCTTGGACCCGAGGGCCACCAGGTCGGCGCGGGACCCGTCGAGGGGCAGGCCCAGGGCGGCGGACAGCGTCCATTCGGCGGGGGTGACGTTGAACGGAAGCAGGGCGGAGCTCTCGTCGTCGGCCACCAGCGCCTGTACCTGATCGAGGACCTCAGGGTGGTCGAGCAGCTTCTGGGTGAGGGGCCGGGGGCCTGACTCGCCCACCGCCACCAGGTGGAGACGGCGGCGGGCGGCGCCAGGATCGGGGAGGAACCCAAGGTGGTAGTCGACCACGACAGGGTCGACGGGCTGGGAGGTGAGGAAGACGATGCGCAGGTCGGGCCGGGCGAGGAGCAGGATGACGCACAGCAGGCGCTCCTCGTAGTGGTCGATCCCGGTGATCTTGGCCAGCTCGGCCACGGGGAACGACAGCGAGGGCAGCACCACCATGGTCCCCACCTCCCAGGAGAAGGGGACGGGATCCTGGTCGCTCACGGGACCGGTGGGCACGGGGTGGGGGGAGAGCACGGGGAGCATGGTGGCACGACGCCACCGCCACGACCGGTACCGGCGATGCTGGCGCAGTCGGTCCGGCCGATCCGCTCCGAGGAGTACGCCGAGCTGGGCGAGCTCACCGTGCGTGTCTACCGCCAGGTGCTGGCCAGTGACCTGGAGACCTACGCCGCCGTGCTGCGCGACGTCGACGCCCGCCTGGCCGCCGGGTGCGACGTCCTGGTGGCCAGGAGCGAGGGGCGGGTGCTGGGTGGCGTCACCTACGTTCCTGGCCCGGGTGCCTACGCCCAGCTCATCGACGACGACGAGGCCGAGATCCGCATGCTGGTGGTGGACCCGGCGGCCCAGGGCCGGGGGATCGGCGCCGCCCTGGTGGGGGCGTGCATCGGTCGGGCCGAGGCGGCCGGCAAGCGCACGCTGGTGCTGGGCACGATGCCGGCCATGACCGCAGCGCAGCGCCTGTACCTGCGCCTGGGCTTCAGGCGGTGTCCGGAGCGCGACGGCCAGATCCCCGGCGGGGCCGCACTCTGGTGCTATTCGCTCCCACTGGAGCGGGCTAGCACGACCTCGCGCGTGGGCACCCGAAAGCCGACGTAGGCCACGCCGACCAGGCCCAGGGCCACCACCACGAGTCGCCACAGCGGGGCCGAGATGGCCAGGACCACGCTGGCGGCTACCGCCACCACGATCATGGACACGGCCACCACCTTGGCCCGCCGGGGCATCCCCAGCCCAGCCCGGTGGTCGCGCACCAACGGGCCGATCCCGGGGAGGCCCAGCACCCAACGCTCGAAGCGGGGGCTGGAGCGGGCGAAGCACGAGGCGGCGGCGATGAAGAAGACCGTGGTGGGCCAGCCCGGCACCACCACCCCCACCCCACCCAGGGCCACGGACAACCAACCCAGGACGAGCCATACCCACCGCAGCATCCGCCGGCCCCGGCGACCGTCGCATTCACCGCCGCTGGTGCTGGCGCTGTCGCCGCTGGTGCTGCCGCCACCGGCCATGATCAGGCCAGCAGCGCGGCGAGGTCGCGCCCCACCAGGACGGCCAGCATCACCAGGATCACGCTGGCCAGGGCGGTGTAGGGCCAGCGGTAGCGGTGGTCGGCCAACCAGAACCGCCGGGCGGTGACCACGTTGGCGCCCATGGCCACCAGGCCCAGGGGCAACCCGACGAGCGGACCGACCCCCGAGGCCAGGCGCAGGGCGGGCAACACGAACGGCAGCACGATGTAGGTGAGCAGGCAGCGCGTGGCCGAGACCAGCACCGAGGCGCTGACCCCGCGCCGCAGCTCGCCCTCGGAGATGGGCTCCACCCGGTCGGGAACCCGCAGCAGGCGGCGCATGAACACGTCGGCCGGGCTCGACGGACGCCTCGGCCGGGCCGGGGGACCCTCGGTGGCCACCCCCTCCATGGGTGTCAACGTAGCGTCCTCGGATCGGGATGGACATCGTCGCCGGCCGGCTCACCCTGGGCGGGTTCATCCTCGTTGCGCTCATCGCCGGCGGGCTCACCCTCGGTGACCTCCTCGGCGGCCTCGGCGCCGGGGTCCTCGGCCTGGGCACCGGGAGCCACGTGACCCTCAGCAAGGAGATCCTCGGGAGGGAGGTGGCGGCGGGCCACCAGGGCCACGGCGGCGGCCACGGCCACGGCCAGGGCGGTCCACTGGCTGCCGTTGAGGCCGGTGCCGTGGGTGACGTCGAGGCGGAAGAACCCCTCGACGAAGCGGACCAGGCCGTAGCCGAGCCCGAAGACCAGGGTGGGCAGGCTCTCGGGCTGGCGCCGGCGGGACAGCACGACCAGCAGGGTGAAAACGGCGGCGGCGCCCACCATGTCGTAGAGGGCGGTCTGGTGCACCGCCTCACCGACGGGCGCCACACAGGGCGACCCGGTGTCGACCTGGGGGCACACGTAACCGAGGACGAAGTCGGTGCGCTTGCCCAGGTGGTCGGCGATGACGAGATCGCCGATGCGGCCCACGGCGATGCCGAGGGCCACGCCGGGGACGGCTGCGTCCAGGAACCGCCAGAAGGGGATGCCCAGCGACCGCAGCTTCGGGTAGCCGGCGACCACCGCCCCGGCCAACCCGCCGAGCAGGGAGAAGCCCCCTTCCCACACCCGCAGGATGCCGAGGAGGTCGCCGGTGTAGTCACCGAGGTGGTTGACCACGTAGGCCACCCGGGCGCCGATCAGGGCGCCGACCAGGGCCCAGGTGAGCACGTCGTAGAGCTGCTCGGCGCCGATCCCCCGCCGGGCGGCGCCCGGCAGGACGAAGCGGGCGCCCACCAGGACGCCCACGGCGATCATGATGCCGTGGGGCGAGATCTCGAGGGGGCCCAGCGAGATGCGCAGGAGCGGGTCGTAGGCGATGGCCGCTACGACCGGGATCGGTGCCACGGCCCCAGTCTCTCAGCCGACGCCGGCCGGCGGGCTCATCCCCCGCCGTTGTGGCGGTAGAACCGAGGCGCAAGCCGCAACCGTTCCTTGCCGCCCGTAGCGTGCAGACCCACCCCAGGTGGGTAGCATGCCGGTATGCGCAACGACGACCGGACATCAGTGCTCAAGCGGCTGCGGATTGCACGGGGCCACCTCGACGGGGTGATCCGCATGGTGGAGGCCGACGCCTACTGCCCCGACGTGATGAAGCAGCTGTCGGCCGTCCAGGGGTCGGTGCAACAGGCCAACCGGCTGGTGCTGCGCAACCACCTGGAGACCTGCGTAGCCGACGCCATGCGAGCAGGCCGCACCGAGCAGGTCGTCGACGAGCTCATGGAAGCCCTGCGGTTCGATCCGGGACCGGTGGCGGCGGCGGCGCCGGCGGCGGTGGGCACGACCCCCACGGAGGTGCCGGCATGACTGACCTCAAGAACTCCACCGACCAGCAGGCAACCGCGCTGGAGGCCGCCAACGGCGCCGTCCTCACGAGGGTCAACCTCGAAGTGCGCGGCATGACCTGCGGCTCGTGCGCGGCGCGGGTGCAGAAGGTCCTGGGTCGCCAGGACGGCGTCGTCGACGCCCAGGTCAACTTCGCCACCTCCCGGGCCTCGGTGGCCCTCGATCCCCAGGCCACCACGGTTGACGACCTGGCCGCCGCGGTCGACAAGATCGGCTACGAGCTGGCCCCCGTGGGCGAGGGCGGCGGCGAGGACGACGACGCCGCCGAGGCCGCCGCTGCGGCAGCGTGGTTCTGGCGAGTCGTCGCCGCGTGGCCCCTGGCGGTGGCGGTCATGGTCCTGTCGATGGGGTTCCATCACGAGTCGTGGGCGCGGTGGGCCGCCGGCGCCCTGACCGTCCCCGTGCAGTTCTGGGTGGGCTGGCCCTTCCTGCGGGCGGCGGCCGAGCGGGCCCGGAGCCTGACGGCCAACATGGACACCCTCATCGCCGTGGGCACGCTGGCCGCCTTCTGGTACTCCGCCTACGAGTTGTTCGCCGGCGGCGACCTGTACTTCGAGACGGCGGCGCTGATCATCGCCTTCCTGGTCCTGGGTCGGTACTTCGAGGCCCGGGCCAAGGGGAAGGCGTCGCGGGCCATCCGAGCCCTGCTCGAGCTGGGGGCGAAGGAGGCCCGGGTGGTGGTCGATGGCCACGAGCAGACCGTCCCCGTCGACCAGGTCCGTCCCGGTGACCTGCTCCGCGTCCGTCCCGGCGAGAAGGTGCCGGTCGACGGAGAGGTGGTCGAGGGCGCCTCGGCGGTCGACGAGTCGATGCTGACTGGGGAATCGGTGCCGGTCGACAAGGTGCCCGGCGACCGGGTGGCAGGGGCGACCATCAACCGCCAGGGCGTGCTCACCGTGCGGGCCACGGCCGTGGGCGCCGACACCGCTCTGGCCCAGATCGTCCGCCTGGTGCAGGACGCCCAGGCCTCCAAGGCGCCGGTCCAGCGGCTGGCCGACCGGGTCGCCGGCGTGTTCGTCCCCGCCGTCATGCTCGTCGCCGCCGGCACCTTCGCCGGCTGGTGGCTCTTCGCCGGCGACCCCCGCAGCGGGCTGATCGCCGCCGTCGCCGTGCTCATCATCGCCTGCCCCTGCGCCCTCGGGCTGGCCACGCCCACCGCCATCATGGTCGGCACCGGTCGGGGAGCGGCGCTGGGCGTGCTCATCAAGGGCGCCGAGGTGCTCGAGCGCTCGAAGCGCGTCGACACCGTGGTGTTCGACAAGACCGGCACCCTCACCGAGGGCAAGATGGCGCTGACCGACGTCCGCCCCGGCGAGGGCACCGACGAGGACGTTCTCTTGGCCCGCACGGCGGCGGTGGAGGCAGCGTCGGAGCATCCCGTGGGCCGGGCCGTGGTCGACGCCGCCGAGGCACGGGGGCTCGACGTGGTTCGGGTGGACGACTTCGAGGCCATCGCCGGCCACGGGGTGCGGGCCGTGGTCGAGGGCACTGCCGTGCACGTGGGCCGGCGCAAGCTCATGGCCGAGGCCGGCCTCCCCGTACCCGACGCACTGGAGGAGGCCGCCGACCGGCTGGAGGGCGAGGGCAAGACCGCCATCTTCGCCGGCTGGGACGGCGAGACCAGGGGCGTGCTGGCCGTGGCCGACACCCTCAAGGCCGACGCCGCCGGGGCGGTGGCCGCCCTGTCCGCCATGGGCGTGGAGGTCGCCATGATCACCGGTGACAACGCCCGCACCGCCAGCGCCATCGCCGCCCAGGTGGGCATCGACCGGGTGCTGGCTGAGGTGCTGCCCGAGGACAAGGTCGAAGAGGTCCGCCGGCTCCAGGGCGAGGGACGGGTGGTGGCCATGGTCGGCGACGGTGTGAACGACGCACCCGCCCTGGTGCAGGCCGACCTCGGCATCGCCATCGGCACCGGCACCGACGTGGCCATCGAGTCGGCTGACATCACGCTGCTGTCCGACGACCTGGCCAGCGTGGCCGACGCCCTGCGGCTGGCCAGGCGGACGTTCCGCACCATCTTGCAGAACCTGGGATGGGCCTTCGGCTACAACACCGCCGCCCTGCCCCTGGCTGCCCTCGGCCTGCTCAACCCGGTCATCGCCGGGGCGGCCATGGCGTTCTCGTCGGTGTCGGTGGTCACCAACAGCCTGCGGCTGTACCGCTTCAAGAAGGCGGCGCCCGCCTCTCGGTGAACACCCGTACCATCACACAGGTGCCCCCCCGGCATCGCCGCCGCCGCCTCCTCGCCAAGACCGTCGTCGCCCTGCTCGTGAGCAACCTGGCCGTCCAGGCTGTCGGCGCGGCGCCGTCCGAGGCCCCGCCCGAGCTGGCCCAGGCGCCAGTGGTGCGGCCGCCGCCGCCTCCGGCGCCTCCGCCTCCACCGCCTCCGCCCCCTCCGCCGCCCGCACCGGAGCCGCTGGCGCCTCCGCCCCCGCCGGCGCCGGCCGGCGTGGTGGTCATCGGCACCATCGAGATCCCCGCCCTGGGCCTGGCCGCCCCGCTCCACCAGGGCATCGAGCTCAGCACCATCGACCACGGTCCCAGCCACTGGCCCGGCACTGCTCTGCCGGGCGAGCCCGGCAACGTCGTCGTCGCCGGGCACCGGGTGACCAACACCCGGCCCTTCCGCCACCTCGACACCCTGCAGCGGGGCGACCACGTCATCTTCACCGTCGAGGGACGCCGGTGGGTGTACCGGGTGACCGGCCACGAGGTGGTCGACGAGTACGCCATGTGGATCACCGACCAGACGGCGGAGCCCACCGCCACCCTCTTCGCCTGCCACCCCCCGGGTTCGGCCAAGTACCGCTGGGTGACCCGCCTGGCCCTCGAGAGCGGCGGCTGAAGCCTGCCCCGCCAGCCTGCCGGTGGGTTGCGGGTCCTGTCACCCAGTGGGACCCCTCCCACCCCTGGGTGCCACCCGCAACCCACCTCCCTACCGCCCCGGCCTCAGGGCAGGCGGGTCAGGAAGTCTTGGGCGAGCGGGGCGGCCACTGAGCCCCCGAAGCCGCCGCCCTCCACGAGGACGGAGAAGGCCAGGTCTCCCCGGAACCCGATGAACCAGGCGTGGGTGCGGGGCGGTCGGCCGGTGCCGAACTCAGCGGTCCCGGTCTTGCCTGCCACCGGCACACCGGGAACTTGCGCCGCGGTGCCCGTGCCCTCGGCCACCACCAGGCGCATTAGCTCCTGCAGCGTGGAGGCCACGCCCTCGGCCAGCGGCTGCTCCGGCGGGGGCGCCGGCGGGACCACCAGCGAGGGCGGCCGCCAGGCCCCGGATGCCACCGCTGCCGCCACCGTGGCCATGTGGACGGGACTGGCGGTGACCCGGCCCTGGCCGAGGGCGGCGGCGGCCCGGTCGACGGGCCCGGAAGGCTCCGGGAAGCTCCCGATGGCCACGGGCACCGGCAGCTCCCAGTCGCCGTTGAAGCCGTACTGCTCGGCGGCGGCGCCGAGCTCGGCGAGGTCGAGCTGCTCGGCGAGCTGCACGAAGGCGGTGTTGCAGCTCCGGAAGAAGGCCATGCGGAAGGGAATGTCGCCCAGGGCCTCGCCGCCGGCGTTGGAGAAGGTGAAACCGCCGACGGAGGCCCGAGCCGGGCACGAGGTGGGCGTGTCGGGCGTCACGCCCGACTGCAGCAGCGCGGTCGCCGTGACCACCTTGAACGTGGAGCCGGGCGGGTACTGGCCGACCAGGGCGCGGTTGAACCCGGACACCGGACGGTTCGCCACCGCCCGGAGCTGCCCCGTGGTGGCGTCGACCGCCACCAGGGCCGACGGGCCCGGCGCCTCCAGCAGAGCTGCCTCCGCCGCCGCCTGCACCCGGGCGTCGATGGTGGTGGTCACCGGCGACGGGCTGGCGCCGGGGAAGACTCGGAGCACCTCGACGACGGTGCCGTCGGGGCGGACCAGCTGCACCTCGCCGGACGGCGCCCCGCCCAGCTGGGCGTCGAAGGCGGCCTGCAGGCCGGACACGCCAACCACGTCACCGGCGGCGTAGTCCAACCCCCGGGCCCTGGCTGCCTCCTCGTCGAGCGTTCCCACGCTGCCCAGCAACTGGGCCGACAGCGCCGGCAGGGAGGGGGAGCCGTCACCAGTGAGGGGCGCCCCGTCCACCGCCAGCAGTGGCTCCCGGGCCGGGCGGGTCCGGGAGCGGTCCAGCCGCAGATCTTCTTCGAGGGCGGGGTGGACGGTGGTCGGCGACCACGACACCGCCCAACGGGGACCATCGGGGTCGGCCGCCCCCACGGGCACCGTGTCGTCCCGCACCGTGTCGTCCGGCGTCGCCTCCCCGGACGCCACCTCACCCACGCCGGCCACGGCCTCGGGCGGCGGCGGCAGCTCATCGGGCTGGGCCAGCACGAGCTCGAGTCGGCCCCGGTAGCTCCAGGTGCCGAGGCCGGCCAGGTCGAGCTCGGCCTCGAACGGGACGGTGGCCGTGTCGCCGTTCCCGACCACCGGGGCCCCGGGGCGGAAGCGGGCGTCTCGGACCTGGAGCCGCTCGGCGACCTCGGCGGTGACCCCCTCGAAGGCCGGCGCCGGGCCGGCGACCAGCGCCCGCATGGCCGCCAGGTCCAGCCGTGCCCAGGCACCGAGGTACTCCTCGGCGACGGCGGCCACCAGCGTCTCGGGCGGCAGCTTGCCGGCGCCCCCTACCTTCCCGACAGCGGCCAGCAGGCCGATGAGGAGGACCAGGGCCACGGCAGCAGCGGTGACGACCGTCAACACGGAGACGGCGAAGCCGTGATGCTCCCGCCCGCCGCCGGGACTCGTACTCATGTACGTCCAGTATCGCCGTTTTGCCCAAAGGCATGGTGGACGGCCCCGGCGCCGGGTCTGATCCTCAGCGACCGGAGCGCTCCGGCAGTCAGGCCGAGGCCGGGGTGGCGTTGGAGGCGGCCAGCTCGCCGAGCACTCTGCGAACCTCGGCCGGGTCCTTGGTGCGGCGCATGGGTGGGAGGCTGCGGACCAGGGCCCAGCGGTAGGAAGCCGTGGCCAGGCGGCGGTCGAGCACCGCCACCACCCCCCGGTCCTGCGACGAGCGCACCAGGCGACCGACGCCCTGGGCCAGCAGCACCGCCGCCTGCGGCAGGTCGACCGCGGCGAAGGCGTTGCGCCGGGCCCGGGTGGCGGCATCCCGCCGGGCGGCAGCCAGCGGGTCGTCGGGGCGGCGGAACGGCAGCCGGTCCACCACGACCAGCGAGCACGTCGGCCCCGGAGCGTCGAAGCCCTGCCACAGGCTCATGGTGCCGAGCAACACCGACGTCTCGTCGTCGAGGAACGCCTGGTGCAGCAACGGCATCGGGAGCTCGCCCTGGACCAGGATCTTCCAGGGCAGGCGCCCCGACAGGTGCGCCTCGGCCGCCTCCACGGCACGCCGGCTGGTGAACAGCGCGAGCGTGCGACCTCCGGCGGCCCGGACGAGGGCCGCGAGCTCGTCCAGCATGGCCGCGTCGTAGTCCCGGTTGCGAGGATCGGGAAGGTGGGCCGCGCAGTAGAGCAGCGCCTGGTCGGCGTAGTCGAACGGGCTCCCCACGTCGAGCCCCCGCCACGCCGGTGCCGGCCCCGGCGGTCCTTCTCCGACGTCCGTCGGCTCGTCGTCGTCGTCGCCAGCGGCCCCGCCGGCGGTGCCGCCAGGGCCGGCGTGGCGATCGAGCCCGAGCCGCCACGCAGTCGGGGCCAGGCTGCCGTCCACGGCCAGGGTGCCGCTGGTCAGCACCACGGTGGCCGAGGCGAACATCCGCTCGGCCAGCTGGGTGCCGACGTCGACCGGGGCGATGCGCAGGGCCGGCGCCGGGCGGCCCTCGACCCACGCCACCTCGTCGAGGCCCAACTCGCCCGCCCACCGCAGGTCGCTCGTCAACCCGCTGGCCAGCTTCAACACCCGCTCCCGGCGGGTGGCGGCCTCGCCACTGAGGTCGAGCTGGCGGGCGGCGGCCGACGCGGCGGCGGACGCCTCGGCGCCGGCGAGCAGGGCCACGCCGAGCTCGCCGCCCCCCGGGTCGACGCGGTCTCCCTCCCGGCCGTCGAGGACGGCATGCAACCTGGCCCCGGCGGCTTCGAGTCCGGCGGCGGCCGGGTGGTCGGCGGTGAAGAGTCCCCGGCAGGAGCGAGCCAGGTTGGCGAAGCGGCCAGGAGAGATGGTCGCGCCCAAACTCGCCGTGGCGATGTCCTCCAGGGCATGGGCCTCGTCGACGACGACCACCTCGTGCTCGGGCAGGACGGCGCCGTCGCTGGCCAGGTGGGCGCCGTAGAGGTGGGTGTTGACCACGACCACGTCGGCCTCCGCCGCCCGCTGGCGGGCGTCCTCGGCGAAGCAGGTGTCGCCGTAGGAGCAGCGGGAGGCGCCGGGGCACTCCCCGACGCCCACCGACAACCGAGACCAGTCGTCGTCGGGCACCACGAACGGCAGGTCGGCCCGGTCACCGGTGGAGGTCTCCGCCACCCACGCCACCACCTCGGCCAGCCGGCCGCCGTCGACCTCGGCACGCTCCAGGAGCGCGCCCTGGGCGGGCCTGGTGCCATCGCTTGCTCCGGCCACGTCGGCAAGAGCGGCCCGGCACAGGTAGTTCGACCGCCCCTTCAGCAGGGCCCAGCTGAAGTCGACCCCGAGGCAACCGTGCAGGAACGGCAGGTCGTGGGCCACCAGTTGCTCCTGGAGGGCCTTGGTGGCGGTGGCCACGACCGTCGGCCGGCCAGACAGCAGGACCGGAACCAGGTAGGCCATCGACTTTCCCGTGCCGGTGCCGGCCTGCACGAGGAGGTGTCGTTCGCAGGCGATGGCGGCGGCCACTTCCTCGGCCATCCGCAGCTGGCCGGGACGCTGCTCACCACCGCCGGGAAGGGCGGCAACCGCCCGTTCCATCGCCGATCGAACCTCCTCGTGGGCCACCGGACGAAGCTAACCGTTGGCCCAGGCCCGCCATCGTCCGGAACTCTCCCGGACTGGTGCTCAAAAAGGTTCTCGATGGGGTACATTGGAGCAAGTGAACGGAAGCACAAGCGTCGCAGCGCCCGACGGAGCGCTCAACCGCCTTCTGCCTCGGTGGACCCAGCAGGACTGGATGCGGGACTCTGCCTGCAAGGGGCAGACCGAGCACTTCTTCCCGCCCCATGGCGAGCAGGCCGAGGCCCGGGAACAGCGCGAGGCCGTGGCCCGCGCCATCTGCCTGACCTGCACGGTGCTCCTGCCCTGCCGTGAGTATGCACGCCGGCACCGCGAGCAGGGCTATTGGGGTGCCGAGAACGACGAGCAGCGCCTGGAGGTGCGCCGCCGGGCCTCCCGGAACCACCACCGGCCTCCCGCCGAACCTCCCCTCGCCGCCCAGGCGTAGTAGCGCGCGCAGCGAGCGAACAAGGGCGAACCGGGAGCGCAGCGAGCCCGTCTGGGTAGGGTCGGCGCATGGCCGACCATGATCCCGGGCTCGTCGGCGGCCGGTACCGGCTGGGTCGCCGGCTGGGGACCGGGGGCATGGGTGTGGTCTGGGAGGGCGAGGACACCGTCCTGCAACGACCGGTGGCCGTCAAGGCCGTCGACCTTCCCTCGCATCTGACCGACGACGACCGGCACTCGCTGCGGTCGCGGGTGCTGCGCGAGGCCAGGTCGGCGGCGCGCATCAATCATCCCGCCACCGTCCGTGTCTTTGACGTGGTCGACGACGGCGGTCGGCTCTACGTGGTGATGGAGCTCGTACGGGCCCCCACGCTGGCCGAGGTCGTCGAGGAGCGGGGGCCGCTGTCGGTGCCGGAGGTCGCAACCCTCGGGCTCGGAGTGCTGGGTGCCCTCGAGGCTGCCCACCAGGCGGGCATCGTCCACCGCGACGTCAAGCCCGGCAACGTGATGATGCTGGAGGACGGCGGCGTGAAGCTGGCCGATTTCGGCATCGCCTCGGTCAAGGACGACACCCGCATCACCTCCGCCGGCCTGGTGCTGGGCACGCCCTCGTACATGGCGCCCGAGCAGGCCACCGGACAACCCACCGAGGCGCCCGCCGACCTGTGGGGCCTGGGCGCCCTGCTGTACTACAGCGTAGAGGGGGTACCCCCCTTCGACCGCGGCGAGGCCCTGCCCACCCTCAACGCCGTGCTGCACGATGCGCCCCGCCCCATGGAACGGGCCGACGGCCTGGAGCCGACGGTGACCGCGCTGCTCGACAAGGACCCGGCGCGTCGACTCTCGGTGGCCCAGGCACGCGAGGCGCTGGAGGAGGTGGCCGACCGCCGGGCGGCGGCCCCGACCACGGTGGCGGCGCCGGCCTCGGCCACCGCCGTGCTCCCGGCCCAGCAGCCGCCGCCGCCCCCTGAACGCCGCGCCGCCCCGCCGCCCCCGCCTCCCCGCCCGGCGCCGCGACCCGACAAGTCCGGGTGGGGATGGCTGGGCGCCCTCGCCGCCGTCATCGTCCTCGTCGCCCTCGCCGCCGTGGCCCTGGCCAACGCCGGGGACAACGGTGCCGAGGAGGCGGCGCCCGGGCCCGAGACCACGGCCGCCGCGCCGGACGACACCACGGCCGAACTCGAGGCCCCGCCTGAAACCGAGGCGTCTGCGGAGCCGACGACCACCACGGCGCCGGAGCCGACGAGCGACACCCGGAGCGACGTGCGACGGCCCGACGGCGTCCCCGGCGACTGGGTGGCGTATCGCGACCGGGCAACCGGCTACACCGTCTGGCACCCGCCCTCGTGGGCCCCCCGTTCGGGCCCGGGGCGCGCCACCGACTTCCGGGACAGCAGCGGCGATTACCTCCGTGTCGACTACGTGCGACCACCCGGCGACGACCCCGTGGCCGACTGGGAGCGGTCCTCGGCCAGCTTCGCCCAGCGCTACGACGACTACGAGGAGATCCGCATCGAGCCCACCCAGTACCAGGGCTTCGAGGCGGCACTCTGGGAGTACACCTACCAGGGCCAGCACGCCACCAACCTCGGCTTCGTCACGGGCGACTACGGCTTCGCCCTCAACTTCCAGACCGCCGCCGACCGGTGGGACGAACGCCAGGACGTCCGCCGGGCCTTCGAGGCGGGCTTCCGCCCGCCCGGCTAGTCAGGATGGAACGGCCGGCCCGTTCCGCATCGACGTGGATCATCCATCACGCTGACGCGGACGGAGCCAACATACGGAAGGAGCCGGCCGTGACCATTCTTGCCCATCCTGACACCACCTTCGTCGGTCTCGACGT
>DASZDK010000008.1:0-2076 GCA_035942035.1 Acidimicrobiales bacterium | reverse complement strand
GGCGCGCCAGATCCTCGGCAGCGACGTCTACCTCCACCAGAGCCGGGTCAACTTCAAGCCGGCCATCCACGGTGAAGGCTTCTTCTGGCACTCCGACTTCGAGACGTGGCACACCGAGGACGGGATGCCGGCGATGCGCGCGGTCAGCTTCTCGGTGGGGCTCACCGAGAACTTCCACTTCAACGGCCCCCTGATGGTGCTGCCTGGCTCTCATCGCGCCTATGTGGCCTGCGTGGGTGAGACCCCCGACGATCACTACAAGCACTCGCTGCGCACCCAGGAGATCGGCACGCCCGACGACGCCAGCCTTCGCGCCCTTGCCGAGCGGGCCGGCGGCGAGATCCTGACCCAGGTTGGTCCTCCCGGCTCCATCGCCATCTTCGACTGCAACGCCATGCACGGCTCGAGCAACAACCTCTCACCGTTCCCTCGGAGCAACGTCTTCTTCGTCTACAACAGCGTCGACAACGCGATCGGCGAACCGTTCTCCGCCAGCAAGCCCCGGCCCGACTTCATCGCCGCACGGGACTTCACTCCGATCTAGGAAGCCCGCAGCCGCCACCCCGTCACCCCGGGAGCGGCGGCTACGGTCGTCGGTGCCGTTGCCGGTTGTGATACGCACACGCCGGCCTCCCGTTGGCGGCCACGGTGTGGCCGCCGGCGCTCCAGGGCTCGACGTGGTCGATCTGGCAAAGCTCGGCCGCTCGTCGCACAGCGGATGGAAGCACTCCTGGTCGCGCACCTGCACCGCTCGTCGGGTGGCTCCGCTGAACAGCCGGCGGGCCACGCCCACGTCGATGACCCGAGACTCGGGGTCGAACACCACCCGTTCGATCCAGGCCTGGTCCAGCCACGGGACCAGGGCTCCAGGGCTCACCACGGCGCGGTTCGCCAACTCGCGGATGCGCCCGTGGAAGGTCTCGTAGCCCACCAGGACCGTGAACAGCGGCTCGGGCCGGCGCCCGTCGGATGGAGCGGTGCCCGCTCGCAATGCCATCTCCGCCAGGGCGGTTCGACAGGACCAGTGGCAACTTCTCGTCCACGACCCGCTACGGGGACTACGCCATCAGCCGCACGCTCATCCACCGGGAGAGCCAGTCGAGCACCGAGCCGACAGCGCTACCAGGCTGCGCTACCGCGACCACGAGCGCGACGGCAGATGCATCCTCTTCTTCGCCGGCTGCGAGCCAACGACCGGGCCTTTTCGTTCCTCGGACCGGCCACGCCCTTGCCGGTGACCGCTACGCCGCCTTCGCCGCCGCCGTCGCCTGAACCAGCTCAGGCGGTCGTCATCGACTCGGGCAGCAGGACGTTGGGATTCAGGATGCCGTCAGGGTCGAAGGTCTGCTTGACCGCCCGGAAGATGGCCAGCTCCGCCGGGCTGCGGTTGAGGTGAAGGTAGGCACGCTTGGCCGTCCCGATTCCGTGTTCGGCGCTGATGGTGCCCCCGAGCTCTGCCGCCAGGCTGAGCACGGTGTCGTCGACCAGGTGCTCACCGGGCGGGAGCCCGGTCACGTTCACGTGGACGCCGCCGTCGGCCGCGTGCCCGAACAGCCACGTCGTGGCTCCGGGCGCCACGGCGGCCACCGCACCGGGGACCCGGCGGAGGAACTCGGCGAGGCGAGCCGGCGGAACCGCGACGTCGAGCTTGTGCGGCGTCTCGAAGGCGTTGATGGCCGCCGTGTGCCCTTCCCGGAGACGCCACAGCTCGTTCCGTCTCCCCTCCTCGGCCGCCACCACCACGTCGGCCACGCCTTCCAGGAAGTCGACGGCGGCGGTGAGGTCGTCGAGGGGACTTCGGTCGGCGGCCGCCTCGGCGAGGACAAAGGCGGCGTGCGGAGCGGGGAACGGGTGCGGCAGCCGGTCCACCCGGCACACGAGGTCGAGCCCACCGGCCAGGAACAGCTCGGCCGCTTCGAGGCTGCGGACGTGGTGGCGGAGCTCGGCGGCGGCGAGCACCGCCGCCTCGATGTCGTCGAAGGCCACCAGGGCGACCACCCGTTCCCGTGCCGGCGGCACCAGCCGGAGGCGGGCGGCGGTGACCACG
Organism: Acidimicrobiales bacterium; assembly: GCA_035942035.1. Lineage (GTDB taxonomy): Bacteria > Actinomycetota > Acidimicrobiia > Acidimicrobiales > CADCSY01 > JAHWJR01. The sequence continues at coordinate 29 of DASZDK010000008.1, read as the reverse complement.
CCCAGGGTGCCCTCGCTGCCGCACAACAG
>DASZDK010000007.1:0-6440 GCA_035942035.1 Acidimicrobiales bacterium | reverse complement strand
GCTCCGCATCCGCCAAGGCCGCCTGGCCGACGCCGAGATGCTGCTGCTGGGAAAGGAGGGTCACCTCCAGGCCCTGCTGCCCGCCGCCCGGCTCCACCTGGCTCGGGGTGACCACGACCTGGCCCGGGCCACGGCGGCCCGCGGCCTGCGGGCCGTGGGGGACGACCGCCTCCGTGCCGCCGAGTTGCTCGCCGTGCTGGTCGACGTGGAGGTGGGCGTCGGTGACCTCGACGCGGCCGCGACTGCGTGCGACGACCTCCTGGCCCGCGCCCACCGCCTCGACGTCCCCGGCCTCCAGGCCCGCATCGCCGCCGTGCACGCCCGCGTGCTGGCCGCCACCGACGACCTGGCCGCCGCCATCGGGACGATGGAGACGGCGCTCGACAGGCTGCCTGCGGCTGGCGTGCCCTACCTGCGGGCCATTCTCCTCCTCGACCTCGTGCGGCTCCACGACCGTGCCGGCAACCGGGCGGCGGCCAGGGTCGAGGCGGCACGGGCCGCAGCCGCACTGGACGGGCTCGACGTGGTGGTGCCGACCGACGACGCCGCCCTTCTCCGACGCCTGGGCACGACCCCGCCCGCCGGTGCCGGCCGCACCCCCCGGCACACCGCCACCCTCGCCCGGGACGAGCGGGGCTGGGTGGTCGCCTGCGGCGACACCCGGGCCCGCGTGGGCGACACCAAGGGATTGCGCTACCTGGCCGAGCTCCTGCGCAGCCCCGGCGTCGAGCGCCACGCGCTCGACCTGGTCGACCGGGTGGAAGGCGTGGCGTCCGGCCAGCCGGGCCTGCGCCGCCAGCTCGGCGACGCCGGCGAGCTGGCCGACTCCCGGGCCCGGACCGCCTACCGCCACCGCATCGAGGCACTGCGGGCGGAGATCGACGACGCGCTGGAGACCGGCGCCGACGAGCGGGCCGAGGCGCTGCAGGGCGAGCTCGACCAGCTGGTGGCCCAGCTGGCCCAGGCGTTCGGCCTGGGTGGGCGCAGCCGCCGGGCCTCGTCGGCGGCCGAGCGGGCCCGGCTCAACGTCACCAGGGCACTGCGGGCGGCCACCGCCAAGCTGGCCGAGGCGCTGCCCGAGGCGGGGACCGCCCTCGATCACCGGCTTCGCACCGGCCTCTACTGCGCCTACGAACCCGACGAGGCCGACGACGTTCGCTGGGTCGTTCAGTCCTGACTGAACGGGACCGGTCCCGAGCGAACGCCCTGGAGGTGGAACCACTTTCCACGACCAGGAGGCAATGGCAATGACCCAGATCCACCACGCAGCGACGGGAACCCGATGATGGACGCTCCCTACCAGGCTGCACCGGACGTCCACGTTCTCCCGACGACCCTGCCCCTGCCGGGGCTGGGGGTCCTCCCCATCAACGCCTACGTGTTGCTCGCCGAGGAGCCGGTGTTGATCGACACGGGGATCGGCCCCGACGTCGACGAGTTCGTCGACGCCCTGTCGTCGGTCGTCGACCCCACGGCGCTGCGATGGGTCTGGCTGACCCACGACGACGCCGACCACACCGGGTCCATCCGGCGGGTCTTCGAGCTGGCCCCCCACGCCCGCCTCGTCACCCACGCCTTCAGCGCCCTGCGCATGTCGACGTGGTGGCCGGTGCCGTTCGACCGCGTCCACGCCATCCGGGTCGGCGACCGGCTCCCCGTCGGCGACCGCACGCTGCGGGCCGTGGCCCCGCCGCTGTACGACAACCCCATGTCGACCGGTCTGCTCGACGAGGCGACCGGCTCACTGTTCTCGGTGGACTCCTTCGGGGCCATCCTGCCCGAGGCCACCCACGACGCCGCTGAGGTGCCCCACGACGCCCTGGCCGGGGGCATGCGGGCGTGGGCCACGGCCGACTCGCCGTGGGCCCACCTCCTCGACCGGCAGCGGTTCGGTCAGGTGCTGGAGGGGGTGCGCCGGCTCCAGCCGACCCGCATCTTCTCATCCCACCTCCCGGCAGCCAGCGGGACCTCGCTGGAGCGCTTCCTCGAGGTGCTGGACTCGGTCCCCGACGCCGAGCCCGCCGTGGCCCCGAGCCACGAGGAGTTCGCCCACATGCTGGCGGCCATGACGGCGGCCCAGCCGACGCCGCGGCCGGTGGCGGCGACGTAGCCCGATCACCTCTCGCCCCGGAGCCGCCGACGCCGGCGGCTCCAGTGGCGTTGCCGGCCGGCGGCTCTACCGTCACCTCTCATCGACACCAACCGCGGCCCACGGTCCTCCCCCGACGTCCGCGGACGCGCCGCTCGGTCCGGTCACCGCGCCGCACCACTGCTGCTCGTGGCCGTGCTCGCCGGCGTGGCCGCCGTCGCCACCGTGGGGATGGGCCGGGCGACCGAAGGTGAGCTGGGCCCGGGCCGGGTGGAGCTGCGGGCCAGGTGGGCCACGGACGGCCGCACCCAGCTCGGCCTCCCCCCGCTCGGCGCCATCTCCGCCTCCACCCACGACGCACCCCTGGCCCTCGACCTGCGGGTGCAGCGCCTCGACATCGAGCGGGTGCAGGACCTCCTCGCCGGGCCGGACCCGGAGGTCCGGCTGCGGCAGAGCCTGAGGGGCGACATCGAGCCGCTCGTGGGTCGTTTCGCCCGCCAGGCGCTGCTGACGTCGCTGGTGGTGGGCATCGTCGTCGGCGCCGTCCTGCCGGGGCGACGCTGGAGCTGGGTGGGCGCCGGCGCCGCCGGTGGCGTGCTCGCCGTGGGCGCCCTGCTCGGCCAGACCTGGTCCACCTACGACGAGGACGCCTTTCTGAACCCCCGCTTCGAGGGATCGCTGGAGCGCGCCCCGGAGATCCTGCGCACCGTCCAGAAGCACGTCGCGGGGTTCGACGACATCCGGGGCCGGGTCAACACGCTCAGCCACCAGATCGCCAACCTCTACCGGGCCACGGTGGTCGGTCCCGAGGACGACGCGGACGACGCTGCGATCCTCCACGTCAGCGACATCCACCTGAACCCGGTCGGCGTGGAGGTGGCCCGCCAACTGGCCGAGCAGTTCGGGGTCGACGCCGTCCTCGACACCGGGGACCTGACCTCGTTCGGCTTCCCCCTGGAGGCCCGCATCGGCGAGCTCCTCGCCGACATCCCGGTGCCGTACTACCTGGCACCGGGCAACCACGACTCCGAAGCCGTGCGCGACGCCCTGGCGGCGGTGCCCAACGTCACCGTGCTCGCCGGGACGGTGGTCGACATCGGCGGCGTCCGGGTGCTGGGCGTGGCCGACCCCACCTTCACGGCGGACAACCGCATCGGCACCGCCGACGCCGCCGCCGAGAAGCGGCGCCAGGCCACGGCCGTGGGTCGGCTCACCGCCGCGCGCCGTCCCGACGTGCTCGCCGTGCACGATCCCGCCCTGGCCGAGCAGGCGGCCGGCAGGGTGCCGCTGGTGGTGGCCGGGCACCGCCACCAGCGCAGCGACGAGGTCCGGGAAGGGACCCGTTACCTCAGCGTGGGCTCCACCGGCGCCACCGGGCTGGGGTCGTTCACCGTGGCGACCCAGCTCGACTACGAGGCCCAGGTGCTGCACTTCGAGGACGGCCGGCTGGTCGTGGTCGACTACGTCTCGCTCGGCGGCATCGGCGGCAGCTTCCGCATCGACCGCACGGTCATCGAGCCCCTCGACGAGGAGGATGGCGAGGCCGAGGCCTGACCGGGGGCCCGGCCTGACGGAGCCGGCGCTCCACGCCGTAGGGTTCAGGGAATGGGCGGGCAGCGCAGCACCGTGGAAGCCCTTGGCGTGGCCGTGGCCGCCGGCGTGCCGGTGCTGCTGTGGGGCGCACCGGGTACGGGCAAGACCTCGGCCATCCGGGCCATGGCCGACGACGCCAATTGGCCGTGCGAGACGGTGATCGCCGCCATCCGCGAGCCGTCCGACTTCTCCGGGCTGCCGGTGGTGGTCGACGGCGTGGTGCACTTCGCCCCGCCCCGCTGGGCCGAGCGACTGGCCGCCGCCGGCCGGGGCCTGCTGTTCCTCGACGAGATCTCCACCGCACCGCCGGCGGTCCAAGCCGCCCTGCTGCGGGTGGTGCTCGAGCGGGTGGTGGGCGACCTGGAGCTGCCCGACGGCGTGGTGATCGTGGCCGCCGCCAACCCACCGGAGCAGGCGGCCGACGGCTGGGACCTCTCTGCCCCGCTGGCCAACCGCTTCTGCCACCTCGACTGGGAGGTCGACCCGGCAGCCTTCGCCCAGGGCATCGTCGGAGGGTGGCCGGCGCCGGCCATCCCCGATCTGCCCAACGGCTGGGAGGACGGACTGGCCGAGGCCCGGGCCCTGGTCTCCGCCTTCGTCTCGGTGCGCCCGGGTCTGGCCTGCGCGCGGCCGACCGACGCCGCCCGGGCCGGTCGCGGCTGGCCCAGCCCCCGGACCTGGGACATGGCGTCCCGGCTGTCGAGCGCAGCGCTGGCCGCCGGCGCCTCCACCGAGGCCCGCACCGCCCTGGTGAACGGAGCGCTCGGACCGGGCGCCGGCACCGAGTTCCTCCTGTGGCAGGAGGAGATGGACCTGCCCGATCCCGAGACGGTGCTGGCCGACCCCGACACCTTCGTCGTGCCCCAGCGGGGCGACCGGGCCTACGCCGCCCTGTCGGCGGTGGCCGCGGCGGTGGCCGCCCGCCCCACCCCCGAGCGGTGGCAGGCTGGGTGGAAGGTGGTGGCCAAGGTGGGCGAGGGCGCCCCCGACGTGGCTGCCGTGGCCGCCCGCACACTGGCTCGCTGCCGGCCGGCGGCGACGGTGGCCCCACCCGAGATCAAGCTGTTCGCCCCCTTGCTGAAGGACGCCGGGCTGTTGTGAGCAGCGCCGCCGCGGCCGTGGCGCATGGGTGAGGAGCTCGACGCCGCCAAGGTGAGCGCCGCCCGGCTGTGGGCGGTGGCCCGCCACCCCTACCTGGCCTCGGCACTGTTCGCCTCCACCGTGATCGCCGTGCCCGAGCTGGGTGGGGCGACCGTCGACGAGGCGTGGCGGCTCTACCTCGACCCGGAGGTGGTCGACCAGTGGACGGTGGCCGAGCTGGGCAGCCTCATGGTGCATCACACCGGGCACCTGCTGCGCGACCACGCCGGCCGCGCCCGCAACCTCGGCCTCGGGCCGGGGCAGGCCCAGGAGTGGGCCCTGGCCGCCGATGCCGAGATCAACGACGACCTGGCGCACCCCGACCTCCGCCTCCCGGGCGAGGTGGTGCTGCCCCGCTCCCTCGGCTGCGAGACCGGGCGGCTGGCCGAGGAGTACTTCCACGCCACCTCCTCGTTCACCCCCCCCGACAACGCCGACCATCCTCACATCGACTGCGGCAGCGGCGCCGACGGCCGGCCCCGGCCGTGGGAGCTGGTCGGCGACATCGGCGGTGGGCTCCCCCCCGGTGAACGGGAGCTGGTCCAGTGCCACACCGCCAGCCGGGTCATCGACTTCGCCCGCCAGGGGCGGGGGCGGGTGGCCGCCGGCTGGCAGCGGTGGGCCGAGCAGGTGCTGGAGCCCTCCGTCGATTGGCGCCGGGTGCTGGCGAGTGAGATCCGCAAGGGCCTGACCGCCGTTGCCGGCCGGGTCGACTACAGCTACCGGCGCCCGTCCCGCCGAGCCGGGGCCAGCCCGTCGGTGATCCTGCCGGCGCTGGAACAGCCAGTCCCCGAGGTGGCGGTGCTGTGCGACACCTCGGGGAGCATGGTCGAGGAGCAGCTGGCCCAGGTGCTGGCCGAGGTCGAGGGATTGTTGCGCAGCGTGGGCGTGGGCCGGGGCCAGCTGCGGGTCCTCGCCGGGGACGCCGCCGTGCACACCGCCCGGCGGGTCTCCCGGGCGTCGCAGGTCGACCTGGTGGGCGGGGGCGGCACCGACATGGGGGCGGGCATCGAGGCCGCCGCTCGCCTGCGCCCGCGGCCGGCCGTGCTGGTGGTCCTCACCGACGGGATGACCCCGTGGCCAGCCGAGGCGCCCAAGGGCATGCAGGTGGTGATCGGCCTGGTCGACGACGGGCTCCGGGCCCGGGGCGGGCAGGTGTGGGCCACGCCGGCGTGGGCCCGCGTGGTCCACGTCGACGACGCCGCCTGACCACCGTGGCCTCACGGTGGTGCGACCACGTCGCCCCGGTGACCGAGCTGGTGGAGTGCAACGGCGAGCAGCACCGGGTCACCTGGCGCACCGGCAAGGTCGTGCTGGAGGACCACGACCTGGCCGCCGAGCGCATGCTGCAGGCCCTGGGCGGGGGTACCTGCGAGTGCCTCCGGGTCCTCAAGCGGTGGCGCGACCTGCACTCGTGGGCCACCTCGGGGGAGCTGTACCTGCAGATGCGCTCCCGGGTCGCCGCCCAGGTGCTCGCTCCGGGCGAGCTGGCGTCGGTCCAGGAGCTGGGCCTGCTGCGCACCTGGGAGCGGGCGTGGCACCAGCAGGCCTACATGGGGACCCAGGCCCGCTGGCTGCACGAGCAGCTGCAGGCCCGGGCTCTCGAACCCCTGCGCGC
>DASZDK010000006.1:0-7737 GCA_035942035.1 Acidimicrobiales bacterium | reverse complement strand
GAGCTCGATGACGAGCTCGGAGACGACGAGGGCGAGCGTGGCCCCCGCAAGGACAACTTCGGCGCCCGCGTGAGCGCCGACGCCCGTGGCGAGAGCGACGGGGAGAAGGGCGTCGACGGCCGCCAGATCTCGGCCGAGGCCCGGGCCAAGCGCTCGGCCCGCTAACTGCGCATCACGCGAAGGAGGGGCGCCCCACGGGGCGCCCAATCCTTCGCGTCCGGACCAGGGCTACCCGTCCGCTCCGCCGCTGGTCGACCCCGCCAGCAGGTGCTCGAGGCGGGCCTGATGGGCCGCCGCCCGGTCCACCGCCGCCGCCGTGGTCAGCAGCGACTGGAGAAGCGCCTCACCCTCACGCCAGTCGTCGAGCTGGTCGACGAGCACGAGCCGGCAGGTCCGCACCAGGGCGGCATCGCTCACCGCCGAGGCACGCTCGAGGTGGCGGCCGTAGGCGCTGATGGCGCGGGTGGCCACCACGCGGTAGGCGCCGGTCAGCCCCTCGATGGTGGTGAGCTCGGCGTCGTGCCCACCGCCGGCTTCGAGGCACGCCGCCAGGCCGGTGTCGTCGGGAGCGACGAGCCCGGTCGTGCCCGGTCCGCTGCGCCGGGGCAGGTGGGCCTCCCACAGGCAGGCGTGCCAGGCGTGGTGGCGGGCGGAGGTGGCCAGCAGGACCTTCGCCTCCGGCTCGGCCACGGATGCCGCCAGGCGACCGAGCACCTCGAAGCGCCGGCGCTCGAGCCAGACGTAGTGCCCCACCCGCCGCTCGGTCTGACGGGCGGAGACCGGAGCGGGAGCCGGCAGGGGCCCGCCGGCCGGCGGTGTGGCCTCGCCGGGGCGAGCGTCGGCGGTCATGTCCCTCGGCTCCACCTCAGCCGGGGTAGCGGTTGGTGATGGGCACGCGGCGGTCCTTGCCGAAGGCCTTGGCACTCACCCGCACGCCCGGGGGCATCTGCCGGCGCTTGTACTCCGCCCGGTCGACCAGGTCGATCACCAACCGCACCAAGTCAGGGTCGAAACCGTCGTCCTCCATCTCGCTGCGGGTGCGATCGTGCTCGACGTAGGCGGCGAGGATCGGGTCGAGCACCTCGTAGGGGGGCAGCGACTGATCGTCACGCTGGTCGGGGCGGAGCTCGGCCGACGGCGGCTTGGCCAGCACGGATTCGCTGATGAGCTCCCGCCCGGCCCGCACGTTGCGGTCCCGGCACAGGGCGTAGACCAGGTGCTTGGGGACGTCCTTGATCACCGCGAAGCCGCCGGCGGTGTCGCCGTAGAGGGTGGAGAAGCCGACCGCCGCCTCGCTCTTGTTGCCGGTGGTGAGCACGAGCCAGCCGAACTCGTTGGACAGCGCCATGAGCAGGACTCCCCGTGCCCGGCTCTGGAGGTTCTCCTCGGTCAGGTTCGGAGGACGCTCGCCCAGCACTGGGCCGAGGACCTCCAGGAAGGCGGCGTGCACGGGCTCGATGGGGATCGTGCGTATGTCGATGCGCAGGTGCCGGCCCAAGCTCACGGCGTCCTCGGTGGACGCGGAGCTGGAGAACCGCGACGGCATGGCCACACCGTGCACCCGTTCGGGACCGAGGGCATCGGTCGCCACCGTGGCCACCAGCGAGGAGTCGACGCCGCCCGACATGCCCACCACCACGTCGGTGAAGCCGTTCTTGGCCACGTAGTCGCGGGTGCCGACCACCAGCGCCCGATAGATCTCGTGCAGCGGTTCGAGGGCGGGGGCCACGGCCTCCGTGCCGAGCGGGTGGCGGCGGGGCCCGTCGGCGGCCGGCGCCGGGCTGACCGTCACCACCGGCAGCGGCCGGGCCCGGGGGCGGCCACCAGGCCCGAGGAGCCGTTTGCGGAAGGCCGGCTGCACCTCGACGTCCACGACCAGGGTGCGCTCGGCGAACTGCGGGGCACGGGCGAGCAGCGTGCCGTCGTCACCCAGAACCAGGGAGGCGCCGTCGAACACCAGCTCGTCCTGACCGCCCACCTGGTTCACGTAGACGAGGGCGCAGCCGGCGTCGGCGGCGCGGGTGGCGAGCATCCGCTCACGCTCGGCCAGGCGCCCGGCGTGGTACGGCGAGGCGTTGAGGTTGACCACCACCTCGGCACCCCCGGCGGCGGCGGCGGCGATGGGCCCCGCCGGGTCCCAGGCGTCCTCGCAGATGGACACCCCGACGCGGACGCCGACCACCTCGAACAGCGTGGGCACCCCCCGCCCGGGCCGAAAGTAGCGCTGCTCGTCGAACACGGAGTAGTTGGGCAGCCGGCGCTTGCGGTAGGTGCCCACCACCACCCCGCCGGCGCACACGGCGGCGGCGTTGTAAAGGTCGCGGTCGGCGTCGACGAAACCCACCACGGCGGCGCAGCCTCGGGTGGCGGCGGCGATGGAGTCGAGCGCCCGCCGGTTGTCGCGCACGAAGCCGGGCTTGAGCAATAGGTCCTCGGGCGGATAGCCGGTGACAACGAGCTCGGGAAACACCGCGAGGTCGCAACCAGCGTCCTCGGCCTCCTCCACTCCGGCCAGGATGCGCTCCACGTTGCCCTCGAGGTCGCCGACCACGGGGTTCACCTGGCAGGCGGCGACCCGCAGGACGGACATGAGCGGAGCCTACCGACGAGCCGGCGCAGGTCCGGAAGCCGCCACACTGGGCACGTGACGGGAATCCCGGCCGAGCTGAGCGAGCTCGAGGATGCGATCGAACGCTCGGCGGCGCCCTCAGCGGCGCGCCGGGGCCTCGAGCGGCTCGAGGCCGCCCATGCCGGCCTGTCCACGATGTTGCAGGACGACGAGCCCCTGTGCCGGACGGTGGTGGCCGTGCTCGCCGCCAGCCGGTCGCTCACCCTGCTCCTGGAGACCGACGCCGACGCCATCGCCGTGCTGCGCGACCTTGGCACGCGGCCCGGGATGCCCGGGGAATCGGCGCTGGAGGAGGACACCCTCCGCCGGTGGAAGGCGCACGAATACCTCCGCATCGCCGGACGGGACCTCACCGGGCTCGACGACCTGCGCCACACCACCGCCGCCCTGGCCGCGCTGGCCCGGGACGTGCTGGTGGCCGCAGCCACTCTCGCCGCCGGTGACGCCCCGGAAGACCTGGTGGTGGTGGGGATGGGCAAGCTCGGGGGCACCGAGCTCAACTACGCCAGTGACATCGACGTGATGTTCGTGGGCGGTGACGGGACCGGGCCGGGCCGGATCGAAGCGCAGGCGCGAGAGCTCATGCGGGTCGCCCGCCGCTGCTTCCGCGTCGACGCCAACCTCCGCCCCGAGGGCCGCGACGGTCCCCTCGTCCGCACGGTGTCGTCGTACCGGGCCTACTGGGAGCGGTGGGCTCGCCCCTGGGAGTTCCAGGCCCTGCTCAAGGCCCGGCCGGTGACCGGCTCGCCGGAGCTGGCGGCCACCTTCACGGCTGCTACCGAGGCGGCCCTGTGGGACCGCCCGTGGGACGCCGACGACCTCCGCTCCCTGCGAACCATGAAGGTCAGGGCCGAAGAGGAGGTGGCGCGCAAGGGGCTGGAAGGCCGGGAGCTCAAACGGGGTTCGGGCGGCATCCGTGACATCGAGTTCTCGGTGCAGCTCCTGCAGCTGGTCCATGGGCGTCACGACCCGGCGCTGCGGTCCCCCACCACCCAGGACGCCCTGGCCGAGCTCGGTTCGGCGGGCTACATCGCCGCCGGCGACGCCGCCACCCTCGACGGCGCCTACCGGTTCCTGCGCACCGTCGAGCACCGGCTGCAGCTCGCCGAGGAGCGACAGGTCCACGTCGTGCCCGCGGAAAAGACCGACCGGGAGCTCCTCGCCCGGGTCCTCGGTTTCCGCGGCACCGCCGACGCCACCGCCCTGGCCGGGTTCGACCGGGAGCTGGCCCGCCGGCGGGCGAGCGTGCGCGCCATCCACCAGCGGCTCTACTTCCGACCCCTGCTCGAGGCCTTCGCCGGGGCCGAGGGTGGCCTGAGCCCCGAGGCGGCGGAGACCCGCCTGGCCGCCTTCGGGTTTCGCGACGCCGAGCGCACCCGCCAGGCGGTCCGGGAGCTGACGCGCGGTCTCACCCGGTCGTCGCGGATGATGCACCAGCTCCTGCCCCTGCTGTTCGGCTGGCTGTCCGACAGTCCGGACCCGGATCGGGGACTGCTGGGCTTGCGCACCCTGGCTTCGGGTTCCCAGCGCTCCTCGGAGCTGGCTCGCGCCTTCCGGGAGTCGGCCGAGACCGCCCGGCGCCTGTGCACCGTGCTGGGTACCAGCCGGCTCCTCGGCGAGATCCTCCACCACAACCCCGACCTCATCTCCGCCATCGGCGACGACGACGCCCTGACGGTCCCGAGCGCGTCCGAGCTGCTGGAACAGGCGGGCAGCACCCTGGCGTGGCGCGACGCCGACACCCGGGTCGCCGGGCTCAAGCGCTTCAAGGAGCGACAGCTGCTCAAGATCGGTGTGCGCGACGTCATCGGCCGGTCCGACGTCGAGGCCACGGCGGCCGCCCTGACGGGGCTGGCCGAGGCCACGCTGCATGCCGCCGTGACAGCCCTCGAGCCGGAACTGCCCTTCGCCGTGGTGGCCATGGGCCGCTTCGGCGGCGCTGAGCTGTCCTACGCCAGCGACCTGGACGTGGTCTTCGTCTACGAGGGCGACGGCCCAGCCGACTTCGCCGAGGCCGAACGACTGGCGGCCACGCTGCTGCGGGACCTCAAGGGGGCCACGCCGACGGCCCGCATCTACCTGCTCGACGCCGACCTGCGGCCCGAAGGCCGCCAGGGATCGCTCGCCCGCAGCCTCGACGGCTTCCGCGCCTACTTCGAGCGGTGGGCGCAGGTCTGGGAGCGCCAGGCCATGCTGCGGGCCCGTCCTGTCGCCGGCGATGCCGACCTGGGCCGGCGGTTCGTCGACGCCCTCGCCCCCTTCGTGTGGGAACGGCCCGTAGGGGCCGAGGACGTGCGGGAGATCCGGCGGAGCAAGGCAAGGGTGGAGCGTGAGCGGATCCCTGCGGGCGAGGATCCGCAGTTCCACCTGAAGCTGGGGCGGGGCTCGCTGTCCGACGTCGAGTTCTGCGCCCAGCTGCTCCAGCTCGAGCACCGCGTTCCCTCACCGGGGACCATGCAGGCGCTGTCGCGGCTGGTGGAAGCCGGCGCCCTCGACGGCGAGGACGGAGCAGTGCTGGCCGAGGCGTACCGCTTCTGCGAGCTCACCCGGAACCGGCTGTACCTGCTGGGCGCCGGAGGTGACGCCCTGCCGCAGGCGCCTGAGGACCTGGCCCGCCTGGCCAGATCACTCGACACCACGCCCGTCGAACTGCGGGAGCAGTACCGGCGGGTCACCCGCCGTTCGAGGGCGGTGGTGGAGCGGGTGTTCTACGGGCGCTCCTGAGCGGGAACCGGCTCCAGAACGGGCGCAGGGGCGGCCTCGGCCGACGGCCACCAGCCGGCGGCCACCCCGGCCTGCACCGCCGCCCCCCGAGCGGCGGCCTCGGCGGCGGTGGAGCGGACGACCGCAAGGGTGAGGGCATCAGCCTTGGCCCGCAGCCACGGACGGCTGCGGCTGCCGCCTCCGAAGACCACCAGCCCGGGCGCCGGTCCCACGATCTCCGACGCCCGGTCCACCGCCTCGCCGGTCCGCGCCGAGAGCGCCCGCAGCAGCCCCCACCACACCTCGCCGGGGGGTTCCCGTGGTACTCGGAGGTCATCGCCGGCGTCGACGTCGGCCAGCAGGTCGCCGACCTCTGCGCCCTGGCCGGCGTTCTCGGCCAGGCGGTCGAGCTCGGCCGGCGAGCGGCCGAGAGCGGCGGCGGTCGTTTCCAGTATCCGCCCGGCACGCGCCGCGCTGGCCAGGACGGCCCACCCGTCGCCGCCCGGTGCGAGGGTCACCGCCACCCGGTGGGCCAGGGCCAGGGCCACGTCAGGCACCTTGGAGCTGCGACCGACCACGGTCTCGGCGGTGCCGACCGAGTTGGCCAGGCCTGCCTTCGCCGCACCGCAACCGGTCATCCCGGCCAGGTGGTCGTGGCCGGCCAGCGTCACCGGGGCCCCCTCAGGTAGGCCCGACCACACCCCTCCCCGGGTCGACACCCGGCCGAGGGTGGAACCCGCCGTCCCGACGGGAGGGAAGACGCCGACGTCGAAGCCTGCTGCCTCGGCGACCTCGGGCAGCCAACAACGCCTCTGCACGTCGAAGCAACCCGTACGGGCGGCGAGGGAGTGCTCGGTGGCCTGCACACCCGTGAGCCCGTGCAGGCACAGCTCGGGGACCCCCAGCCAGCGGTGCGTGCCCCGCACGCCGGCGTCGACCAGCCACCCCAACTTGGCCACCGAGGTGACGGTGCGCACCCGTTGGCCGATGGCCAGGGCCAGCTCGTCGCCGAAGCGCTCCTGCAGCCGCGCCACCACCTCGGCACCCCTGGGGTCGTGCCAGGCGATGACCGGGGCGAGGGGCGCGCCCTCGGCGTCGACGGGAGCCCCGCTCTCGGCGATGCCGGCGACGCCCACGCCCGCCACGCCGGCCCGGTCGTCGCCCAGCGTGGTGAGGACCGTGCCCACCACGTCGAGCAGCTCGCCCGCGCCCATCTCGGTGCCGGCCGGGCCGGATGCGAAGGGCGTGGGCGCCGAGGCCACGACCACCTCGGCCCCTGCCTCGTCCATCAGCACAGCCTTGACCCTCGTCGTGCCGAGATCGAGCCCCAGCAGCACCGGTCGCCTGCGCATCCTCGCAGTCCACCACGTTCGGTGAGGAACCGCCGCAACCCAATACCCTCGGGCTATGAGCTCCGATCCGTACGTCTCGGCAGTAGTCACGCTTCGCAGCAACCAGGGTGGAGGTGCCGGCGAGTCGACGGTGCCGGATCCCGAGGTGGCGTCCCAGGCGGCGGCCGTGCTGGCGGGCGGCAGCCCCTCCCCGAACATCGCCGCTCGGCGCCACGCCGGACCGGCGGACATTTCCGTCCCCGAGGGAGGCGACCTCACCACCCGGGTGAAGGGCTACTTCACCAACGCTGCCTTCGAGGTCCACGCCCCGCTGCGCAGCAGCTTCTCGATCGGGGGTCCGCGTTCTCGCTTCGAGAGCTTCTTCGGGCAGACGCTGGTGATCGACGAAGGAACCCTCGGCAGCCCGGTGACCACCGAGGACGGCGGGCGCGAGCTGCCCACCGAGAAGCTCCCGGCCGAGGTCCGCAACGCGGTCGACAACATCCTGCTCCCCGAGCCACCCGACTTCCCATCCGGGATCGGCTGAAGCCGCAGGTACTCCCCTCGCTCAGAGGGCGTCGCCGGCGCCGGCCAGGCCGACAGTCGACACCAGTGTGACGGCCACGTTCAGCGCTGCGGCGCCGGGGGAGCCGTCCCCGGCCATGCGCACGGTGGCGACGGCGAAGGTGGAGAAGGTGGTGCAGGCTCCCAGGAACGAGGACGGGCCCGGCCGACGGCGGAGGGATGGGGCCACCGCAACAGCCCGTGGACGCGAACCCGGCCCCGCCAAGTGGCGGGGCCGGGTGTCACGAGCTGCGATTCTGACTAGACGCGGCTACCCACTGACTTGCCGCGAACCTCACCGAGGTCCGCGCCCTTGTCGGCGTTGCCCGGGCGCTCGCCCGTGCGTCCCTTGGCCTTGCCGGAGCCGCCTGGACCGATGACGCACGGCTGGTTCACCGTGCCGAACCGGCTGGCCCGCCACTTGTTGTTGTCACAGGGCGGGTCGAGGTTGGGGTCGAAGGCGTCGAAGTCACCGTTGCCGAAGCCCCGGTTCCCGATGAGCGTGTTGTC
>DASZDK010000005.1:0-28847 GCA_035942035.1 Acidimicrobiales bacterium | reverse complement strand
CCAGGATGGCCGCCAGCACGTCGGCGACACGTCGGGCGGTGCGCACGTCGGAGGTCCGCAACACCCGGCAGCCTCCGACGACGGCGAGGGCGGCGGCGGCGGCGGTGGTCGCCCGTGCATCGTCGGAGCGCTCGTCCGCCGGCCCCGCCGAGCCGGATCCCAATGCCGACGCCAGTGGGTAGCCCAGCTCGGCCAGGAACGGCGACGCCCGCAGCAGCTCCAGGGACTGCTCCGTCGCCGCCAGCCCGTCCACACCGGCGTCGAGCACGATCCGCTCCCGGGGCAGACCCGCCTTCTCGGCCCGCCCCCCCTGCTCGCCCAGGAACGCCCGCACCTGGCTCACCACGTCGTCGGTGCCGCAAGGAGGGCTGGGCGCACCTCGGGCGGCGGCGGGGTGGCGGGCCACCACCGACGCGCCGGCCACCACCGCGGCGGGGAGGTAGCCGGGGTCGGAGAAGCCACTGGGATCGTCGCCGACCACCGCCCCGGCGGCGTACGCGGCCCGGGCCACCGAGGCACGCGTGGTGGCACACGCCACGGGCACGCCGACGGCGGCAGCCAGGGCGTCGACCAGCGGGACGACCACGTCGAGCTCCTCGGGCTCGGAGAGCTGGGGCGCCACTGGCGTCACCGTGACGGTGCCCACCTCCAGCAGGTCGGCACCATCGTCGACCAGCCGCTCCGCCCGTGCCAGGTAGGCGTCGACGGGGGCAGCACCGGAGTCGGAGGCCAAGCCACGGCCAGCGGCGTCGAGCACGCCCATGACGAGTGCCCTCGTCGTCAGGTCGTAGGTGCGCACACCGAGGACGAGCCGCATCAAGGCGACCCTACGCCGGCGCCTCCCCCCGCCGTCACCGAGATCGGGGCCGGAGGTGGCGGTGCTCGGGAGACCTCCACCTCGAGGGTGGGCCGGGTGGCGAGCACGTGGATGCGCAGGTCGCCGGCTCGCACCACCGCCCCGGCGGCGGGCACCAGGGCATCGCGGATGCGATGATCTTCCGGGGCCATGACCGCCCCCACGGGCAGGCGGCCCCGCAACAGGGCCACCGTGGCGGCGGCGGGACGGCTGCCCCGCCGGGCCACCACGACGTCGACCCGGGGGATCGCCTCGGCCCGGAGGCCTTCGAGCAGGCGGCCCCCGTCGGCGCCGTCGAGGACCAGCACCACCGCGCCCGACGACCGCCACACCACGGCCCCGTAGGCCACCGGCACGCCCTCGAGGGGCCCCTTCGGTGGCGCCAGTGCCGGCGCCAGCACCACCAGCGTGGCGCCCACGGCGGCGACGGGGACGGCCAGGGGCCGGCGCCGGCGGCACGCCAGCCCGCCGACGACCACCGCCATCAGTGCCACCAGGTGGGCGGCCTCGATGCGCCCCAGGGGCAGCGACGCCCCCCATCGGGCCACCGCCGCCACCCACGCCACCAGCACCGCGGTGGGCAGGTGGAGCACGCCGTCGGCGGGCGGGCCCAGCGCGCCGGCGGCCAGGCCGGCGGTGAGCCCCCAGGCCATGAGCGGCCCCGCAGCGGGGACCGCCAGCAGGTTGGCCGGCACCGAGGCCACCGGCAGGCCGCCGAAGACGGGGACGAGCACGGGGGCCACGCCCAGCTGGGCAGCAAGGGTGACGGCGAGGACCTCGGCCAGCCACCGGGGGCCGGGCAGGCGCAGCGCCAGCGGCTGGGCCAGCGTGAGGATCCCCGCCGACGCACCCA
Organism: Acidimicrobiales bacterium; assembly: GCA_035942035.1. GTDB lineage: Bacteria > Actinomycetota > Acidimicrobiia > Acidimicrobiales > CADCSY01 > JAHWJR01. The sequence goes on along the minus strand of DASZDK010000005.1, from coordinate 27,138 downwards.
CCGACAGCTGGAAGGCCACTGAACGCACCAGGAGCGGGTCGACCAGCACCACCCCGGCCACGGCCAGCGCCAGCAGCCGCCGCCCCGACGCCGGTCGCCCCAGCCCCGAGGCGGTGCACGCCAGTGCCGCCATGGCCGAGGCCCGCAGCACCGAGGGCTCCCACCGGGTGACCAGCCCGAAGAAGGCGATGGCGCCGAGGGTGGCCAGCCACCGGCTTCGCAGGCTCAGCCGCCTCAGGAGGGGGCGGCACAGGACGAGCACGAAGGCCACGTTCTGGCCCGAGACCGCCAGCAGATGGGTCAGGCCGGCGGCGCGGAAGTCGTCGGCCACGGCGGGCGACTGCTCGCGGTCGTCACCGAGGACGAAGCCGGTGAGCAGGGCGCGGCGGTCGCCGGCCAGCGGCGCCGCTCCCCGCACCAGCGTCCGGCGCAGGCCGTTGGCCACCCGGCTGGCGGGATCGCCCGGACGCCACTCCCCCACCTCGTCGACGCTCATGCGGGCGCCCACGTGGCGCCGAGCGAGCCGAGGACGGGCCTCAGGCGAGGGCGCCCGCAGGCGTCCCCGGACCTCCACCCGCTCGCCCGCCAACCGGGGACGCAGGGCCGCCGCCGCCTCACCCCGGGCCCACGCCTCCACCCGGCGCCGGCCGACCCGGACGTCGACGCGCAGCGCGCCCCGGGTCTCGACAGGATCCGAGACGAGCACCACCTCGCCGTGCACGACGTGACCGGGAGGCGGCGGGTCCAGGCCAGCCTCGGCCCGAGCCCCCAGCGCCGAGGCCAGCAGGGCGGCGCCGGCCACCACCAGCCAGGGCCGGCGCAGGGCCAGGGCGAGGGCCACGGCCGCCGCCGCGGGAGCGAGCGGCACCCCCCCCGCCAGCCAGGCGCCGGCGCACACGGCCACGGCAAGGGCGCAGGCCGTTCGATCGCTCACGGCGCCGATCCCGTCGGTGCCGGCCCCCGGTGCCGCCGGCTCACACCTTCACCTGGTCGCGCAGTGCCTCGAGCTTGGCCGGGCCGATGCCCCGCACGTCCAGCAGGTCGTCCACCGTGGCGAAGTGCCCCCGTCGCTCTCGCTCATCGAGGATGGCCTTGGCCGTCGCCGGGCCCACGCCCGGCAGCGCTTCGAGCTCCTCGGCGCCGGCGGTGTTGACGTCGACCAGTCGGCCGGCCTCCTCGGCCGCCCCGCCGGCGGTGCCCACCTCCGGGGCCGGCTCGCCCAGCCGGGGCACGTACACCCGCTCGCCGTCGGTGAGAGGAGCGGCCAGATTCAGTCGATCGAGGTCACCGTCCTCGAGGGCGCCGCCGGCGGCCTCCACGAGGTCGGCCACCCGGGCGGCCGAATCGAGGCGGTAGACGCCCGGTTCTCGCACGGCGCCGGCGGCGTGGGCCACAACCTCGGCAGGCGCGGCCGTGGTGGTGGTCGTGGTGACCGCCGGGTCGTCGGGCCCGCCGGCGAGAGGGAGGCTGAGCTCAGGGGGCGGCGCCGGGCCTCGCAGGAGGAGCACGATCGCCACCACCGCCACCACGGCGGTGACGGCACCGGCCGCCATCCGGGTAGGGCCCAAGGGCGTGGGCCCGGTGAGCAGTTCGATCCGCTCGCGCCAGCCGGCGGGCGCCAGCGCGTCGGGGGACGGGTCTTCTGCGGCAGGGGACTCGGCCACGTTGGCTCCCAGGAGCTGAGGAGTGCGCCGGGGAAGCGGTGCCGAGGTGCACCGAGAGCCTAGGGCCCGCACGGCACGGTCACCAGCAGTTCACCGGTGCACCGGGCTGGCTGCCTCCCCTCTCATCCGCCGGGAGCCGTGCGGTCAGCCGGGTGCGCCGCTCAGCCGTACTTCCAGGTGGTCGGTGTCGCCGGCGAGCCTCCGGTGGTGTTGATGGCGGCGTGGCGCACGTCGACGTGCACCACCATCCCGTCCCGAGCCCGGTAGCCGATACCCGAGAACAACCCCAGGCGCTCCACGGCAGCGACTGAGGCCACCGCGGGGATGTCTACCGCGGTCCCGTACAGGTGCTGGGAGTTCTTGGCCCCGCCCACCTTCTGGTTGTGACCCAGGTCCCGGTGCCCGCTCACGATGTTCGTGGGCCCGTAGCGCTGTCGGTACCCGTCGAGGGCACGAACCAGCTCTCGGTGCACCTTGATCCACCCGTCGCCCTTCGACTTGAACTCCCGGAAGGCGAAGTGGCTACCGCATCTCCCGCCGGCGCCGAGACAGTGACGCAGCGCCTCGTGGGTCTGCGGGCCGGCGAACCCGTCGACGAGCAGATCGTGATGCGAGAAGCCCTGCTGGAAGTCCAGCACCGCCTGGCGGGTGGCCGGCCCGAAGGCCCCGTCCACGCCGATGGGCCAGCCCAGGTCCCGTAGCGCCGTCTGCACCTCTTTGGTGTTCATCGCGTTCCCTTCCTCTCCGTTTCTTCTCACCGGTCCCGCCGCTTCTCGGCAGGACGTCGTTGGCCGGACGAGGGTCCTAGTAGGTCCCGTCCCGGAACAGCGCTCCCTCTGCCTCCCGCCTCTTGACCAGACCGGGAAGCACCTTGCCGCCTGCCTTGTTCCAGCGGCTGAGCTCTGCGGGCACGCAGCCGTAGTCACCGGCGTTGAGCTTGCGCAGCAGCGTGGACGAGCGCAGGTTCCCGGCCCCGAGGTTGAACGTGAAGCTGACGAGCGCGTCGAACTGCTGCTGAGCGAGCGGGACGTTCACGCTCGTGCGCACGGCCTCGACGGCCACGGCGGCGTCGGCGTGGAGCATCCGCAGCGCCAGCTGCTCGGTGATCCCGGCGCGGAGCTCGGCCGGCTCGCTGCCGGTGCACCGGCCCCGGTGGATGAGATGGCCGTAACCGATCGTGCAGTGACCGGCGGGGTCGTCGTAGGGCTTCGAGCGGAACCCCTCGAACCGGGCGATGAAGCGGGCGCCGGCGTCACTGAGGCTTCGCGGAGCTGTCCCTCCGCCAACGACCAGCGCCGCCCACGTCTTGGTACCGACCTCCCCGTCCACGTCGAGGCCGCTCGCCGACTGGAAGTCGCGCACCGCCTCCTCGGTCCGGGGGCCGAAGACCCCCAGCCCTCCTCCGCTGGTGTCGACGACGAACCCGGCGCGCCCCAGCAGATCCTGGAGCATGCGCACGTCCTCGCCCTTGGCCCCCCGCTGCAGCATCCTGCGGGTGCTCACTCCTGCTTCCACCACTGCGGACATTGCGTTCTCCTCGCCGCCTCGTGCCCAGTGAGCGCAACGTAAAGGGCGGCTTGTCCCACCGAACAGGGGCAGTTGTCCCGACTTCTGAGGGACATTTCGGTTGCCAGGGCCCAAACCCTTGACTTGTGGCAGGCGCAGCCGTATTGCTCTCAGCAGCGCACCGAGGCGGGGCGCGACCGACCGCCGCTCAAGGCGGGAAGCGAGGGCTCATGGGCACCGAGGCACCTGGCCACGACCGCTCCTACTCCTCCCCGAGGGCGGGGGACGTGTCCGCCGGCGAGCGCTGGAGCGTGATGTTCCTGTCCGCGCTGCTGCTGTTGGCGATCATCGCCGTGCTGCTGCCGGCGGTCGTGGTCCGCGAGGCCAGTGGTGTGATCCTGGCCAAGCTGGCCGCTGCCACCATGCTGGCGCTGCTGCCCGGCTGGCTCTACCTCCAGTTCATCAAGAACAAGGGTCGGAGCCTCTACGACGAGTACGTGATCAACCTCTTCCGCCTGCACGTCGACGAGTACGCCAACCTCCCCGCACCCCCGCAGCACACCAGCTACTACAAGCTGTGGCACCAGCGTCACGCCGCGCTCGGCGTCGAGACCAAGGACAACCTCTACCGCAAGAAGTTCGAGGCCATCTACGGCAAGGGGTCGGTCAGCACCTTCGATCTCATCTACGAGCGCCGGACCATCCGCGCCCAAACCGAGACCTTCGCCCCGGTGCTGTTCGCCACCGTGCTGCTGGCACTGGGCTGGGTCCTCGTGCTCCAGCCGGAGCGCTGGAGCGACATCGAGCTCTTCGGAGGATCGCTCTCGGGCCAGCCACAGCTGCCCAACGAGGTGCTCGGCTTCGGCTTCCTCGGTGCCCACTCGTTCATCCTCCAGGACATCGTGCGCCGGTACTTCGCGACGACCTGAAGACCGGCGCCTACGTGGCCGCGGTGGCCAGGATCGTCTTCGTGACGCTGATCCTCCTCGCCGTCCAAGTCGTCGACCTGCCGGGGTCGCGTGACGTGCACGCCGCCCTCGGCTTCATGGTCGGCTTCTTCCCGTAGATCGGGCTCCAGGCGCTGCACGCCGCGGTCTCCAAGCCGCTCGGCCTGCTCATCCCCACGCTCAGGTTCGATCATCCGCTCAGCGAGCTCGACGGCCTCAACATCTGGTACGAGGCTCGCCTCGCCGAGGAAGGCATCGAGGACATGCAGAACCTGGTCTCGGCCAACCTCGTCGACCTGATGTTGCACAGCCGGGCTCCCGTGGCCCGCCTGATCGATTGGATCGACCAGGCGCTGCTGTGCCTGCACTTGCCCAGCGCCCGCCAGCTCGGGGTCGCCGAAGGGAGCCCCGAGACGCCGAGAGCCCGGCTCCGCCGGGTGGGCATCCGCACCGCCAGCGACCTGAAGCGATGCTGGGGGGCTCTGGGGGACGACAGCGGCTTTCGCAACCGGGTCGGGGCTGCGCTCGACCTGGCGCCCGACGAGGCGGCGGCAACCATCGAGGCCATCCTCCACGCCCTGGAGGGCAACCCCAGCTACTGGCACGTCCAGGAGTTCAAGCGCCACGCCTGGCTCCACGCCGACAATCGGCGATCGACTCGCCGGCGCAGCACCACGGTCGCCCCCGTCACCGCCGACCCCACGCCCACCGTCGACGAGCTCACGTCAGCTGATCGGGTCGCCTCGTCGTCACCACTTCTGTCCCAGTCCTGATGCCGGCGCAGGGCCACTGAACGAAGCTCAGAAGAGCCGGGTGGTCAGCGCTCGGCGGTACGTGAGGGTCCGGGGGTCGCCGGCGCCCAGCAGCTCCAGCAGGTCGAGGAACTCCTGGCGGGCGCCCTCGTCGGCCCGCACCCGGTCGAGGAGGGCGTCGAGACGCGCCTCGATCCCCTCGTCCCCGACCACGCCGTCGTCGCCGAGGCGGGCCAGGGCCGCCACCCGGCGGGTCTCGGCCGAGCCGGGGATGCGCGCCAGCAGGGCCAGGGCCTCCTCACGGCGCCCCTCGGCGACGTGGTGCTCGGCCAGCGCCACCACGGCGGCGGCGTTGTCGGGATCGAGCTCCAGGGCGGCCCGCAGGGACGCCTCGTCGCCGGCGGCGACGAGGCGGTTGACCTCGTCCTCCTCGGGCGAGGGCAGGAGCCGGGACACGAAGTCGGTGACCATCGACTCGGGCTGGGCGCCGATGAACTGGTCGACGACCTTGCCGTCGCGCAGGGCGAACACCGCCGGGATGGACTGCACGCCGAAGGCCTGGGCCACCCCCGGGTTGGCGTCGATGTCGACCTTGGCCAGCTCGGCCCGACCCTCGGTCGCACCCACCACCTTCTCCAGGATCGGCCCGAGCTGGCGGCACGGCCCGCACCACGATGCCCACAGGTCGACCACAACCGGGACCTCACGGGACCGCTGCACGACCTCGGTGTCGAACGTGGCGTCGGTGACGTCGGCCATGACGCTCACGGTACCGGCGGATCGTCGCCAGAAGGCAGTCCCCGGCGACGCATGGCGGACGGCGGCACCACCGGAGGTACTGTCGCTGGTGATGGCCGAACAGAGCGGGGACCGCCTCTACCACCTGCTCGAGCAGCCGGCGCTGTCCGATCCGGTGCTGGTGGTGGTGCTCGACGGGTGGATCGACGCCGGCTACGCCGCTGCCGCCGCCATGTCACAGCTGCTCCAGGCGACCGAGACCTCGCCGGTCGCCGCCTTCGACGTGGACCTCCTGGTCGACCACCGCGCCCGCCGGCCGGTGATCCATCTCGTCGAGGGGGTCAACACCGGCCTCACGTGGCCGAGCATCGAGCTCCGCCGGGGCCAGGACCTCGACCAGCACGACGTCCTCGTGCTCACCGGCACCGAGCCCGACGCCCGCTGGCGGGCGTTCACCTCCCAGGTCGTCGACCTGGCCCAGAGTCTGGGCGTCCGCCTGGTCGTGGGCATGGGCGCCTACCCGGCGCCGGTCCCCCACACTCGGCCGGTGCGCCTGGCCACCACCGCCACCGACGCCGAGCTGGCCGCCCGGGCCGGCCACGTGCAGACGACGGTCGACGTGCCCGGTGGCGTGGGGGCGGCCATCGAGGAGCGCTGCGCCGCCGTCGGGATCCCGGCCGTCGGTCTGTGGGCCCAGGTCCCCCACTATGCCGCCGGCATGGCCTATCCCGAGGCCAGTGCTTCGCTCTTGGACGGCCTGTGCCGCCTCGCCGATCTCCGCCTCGACCTGGAGTCCCTGCACGAGACGGCGCGCATCCATCGCCAACGCCTCGACGACCTGGTGTCCGCCAACCTCGAGCACACGCAGATGGTGCACAACCTCGAGACCGCCTACGACGCCGAGCAACCCGCTCTCGACGGCGCCGACTTCACCGCCGGCCCCGGCGCCGGCGAGGAGCTGGCCAGCGAGGTCGAGCGCTTCCTGCGCGACCTCGAGGCCCGCGGCGACGACAGCTGATTCCTCAGCGACGGTGCCCTCGCGTCACCGAGCCCGGATGAGCAACTCATTGACGACTGCAGCGGCCGCCTGCGCCGCTCGGGGCGACGTGATCACCAGGTCACGTCGTTCCCTCCTGACCAGCCGGAGGCCGTCTCCCCGCCTGATCATGATGGCGGAGACCCCTGGGAGCAGACGGTAACCCCACCCCCCGTAGGCGAGCGGCCGGACATGAGCCACCTCTGCCTGGTGAGCTCGTCGAGCGGCAGCGACCGACGCAGTAGTCCGCCGGGACGAGCGCGACCCTGGACCCGCTCGTGACTGACGGTCACCGTCGCGAGAGGCGGCCCCGAGCGGTGGCAAGGCGAGCAGGGTCGCGCGCGACGCGTGGGAACGAACGAGGGCGACGCCCCGGCGGCCGGCGCCACGAGCGCGACGAGCAGGAAGAAACGCTTCTCCACTCGGTCCACGAACAGCTCACCGTCCGTCGTAGCCACAGCATCACGCGCCGGCGGATGATCGCCGGCGCTAGGTAAAGAGCGTGAACAACCCCGCGACCACCAGGGCGCCCGCCCACAACAGGTCCAGGTTCACCCAGCCCCGGCGGAGCACGCCCAGGCCCAGCTTCTCGTACACCACCACGGCGACGATCCCCATGACCACGAGCATGGCGACGCTGTGGACCACCACCGCCATGGCTCCCGTCCACAGCGACGCGCCGCCAGCGCCCAGGTCGAGCAGGGCGTGCTCGTCACCGGCCCCGTTCCCCGGCCCCGACGAGAGGCCGAGCAGCACCGGGAGGAGCATGAGGCCGGCGCCGTGAGCGCTCGACATGAGAAACGACCACAGCACCAGTTGGCGGCGGTTGACCCGGAAACCCACCCAGCGGGGATGGCGCGGCCTCACCAGCTTCCACAGCCCGAAGCCGATCAGCAGCACGGCGCCGAGGGACCGCACCACCGCCATCGCCCCGGCGGCCAGCGCGCCACCGAGGGCGACGACCACCAGGGCCACCGACAGCTCGTGGCCCACGGCGATGGGCACCAGTGCCCCGGTCACCGCCCGGCGCGACCGCTCCTGGAGCCCCAGGCCCACGGCGAAGAGCCATCCCATCCCCGGGTTGAGCCCGTGGTAGGCGCCGACCAGGGCGAGGGCGACCCAGGGCCACCAGCCGTCCACTGCGCCCGCGACCTACGAGGGTCGCCGCTACGGGAAGCAGTAGGAGTCGGAGGACGCGTCCCCGCCCTGCAGCCGGATCTGGTGGGGCCGCTCCCCCTCGAAGGGAACGAAGAAGTCGGGATCGACGGTGAGGCCGCCGCCCGGGTCGGCGTCCAACTTCACCGCCCAGCCGTCGATGCCCTCCGGGTAGAACTGGGCGTCCCAGGTGCCGTACAGCGAGTTGGTCAGGTACACCCGCCGGCCGTCCCGGCTCACCTCCACCATCTGCGGCCCGCCGGTCAGCGGGCCGGAGGCCGGGTGGGGCGAGCGGGCGACGATGCCACCGAGGCCGGCCGTGCCGGTGAGCTGCGGTGCGAACGGGTCCGACACGTCGTACTGGTGGAGCTCTCCCGTGCCCCAGCACGACACGTACAGGTACCGGTCGTCGAGGCTGAGGTCGATGTCGGTGACCAGCGGCGGCACCGCCGAGAACGGCTGGAGGGCCGGCGGGAGCTGCTCCGGCTCGGCCGGCTGGGCGGGGATCTCGATGACCTTGCGCACGTCCCAGGTCCCGTTGGAGCGGTACCACGTCCACACCGACGCCGATAGGTCGGCGGTGGAGACCACCACGCCGACGAAGCCGTAGGCCTTGGTGGGGTCGTGGGCGGGGCGCAGCTCGAGCACCATCTGCTGCTCGGGCCCGAGGTCGATGGCCTGCACGTGGCGCCGGCGGCGCAGGTCCCACACGTGCAGGTGGTGCCCGTACTGGCCCAATAGTTCGGGGTTGAGCCCGTCCTCGACCATGTTGGGGGTGCCCCACTCGCTGGTGAGCATGGTGTCGTGGCCGAGGTGCCACCAGAAGTCGTAGGCCAGGTGCTGGGGCCCCCGGTCGACCTCCCACCGGCCGAGTGGATCGAAGCTGTCGTGGTCGAGAAGGAAGATGCCGCCGGGCCCGTTCCCGTCGGGGGCGCCCAGTCCGTTCATGTACACGCCCTCGGGTCCGCAGTGGCTGGTGTGGGGACGGCTGTAGCCGGTGCGGCGGTGCAGCTCGTCGGGTTCGATGACCTTGGCGATGGTCGGGGCGCGGGGGTCGGGCTTGGTGTCGACCACGTGGATCCGCGACGAGCGCAGGCCGGGGACCAGGAGGTAGCGGCGCTCCACGTGAGGGTGGGGGGCGTAGGGGCACAGGGCCGAACTGCAGGCGTTCCATCCGAAGTGGTGGAGCTCGTCGCCCACATTGGGCATGTCCAGGCGTCCGACCACCTGGGCGTAGGTGGGAGACCCGGGATCGGTGTCGAGCACCCCCAGCGCATCGGGGTTGCCGGAGGTGTTCAGCAGGGCCACGTAGGCCAGCTCCTCGGGTTCGGCCGCCATGGCCATGCGCGCCGAGGGATAGAAGGTCGGGTCCGGTCGCCAGGACGCCATGAGCGCTCCTCCTGCTCGATGTGATCGAGGTCGGTGGTGCGGCGGGGTCGGCGCCCGGGGGGCATCTCGGCCCTACCGATGCAAAGCATAAGCCAGAACCCTTTCCACCGGCCCGGGCATCCGCCGCCGAGCGTCCAGAGCCCCTGAGCCCGGGCCGGTACGCTGCCGCTCGTGGCCGCCAACCCCCTCTCCCGCAGCGGCGACGACGCCCCGGCGTTCCGCTACGGGGCCGCGCTCGCCAACGACATCGAGTCGCGCTGGCAGGACCGCTGGGCCGCCGAGGGGACCTACCACACGCCCAATCCCAGCGGTGCTCTGGCCGACGGGTTCGAGCGGGTGGCGGAACGACCGAAGCTCTACGTGCTCGACATGTTCCCGTACCCCAGCGGCGTGGGGCTCCACGTCGGCCATCCCCTCGGCTACATCGGCACCGACGTCTACGCCCGGTTCAAGCGCATGACCGGCTTCAACGTGCTCCACGCCATGGGCTACGACGCCTTCGGCCTTCCCGCCGAGCAGTACGCGGTGCAGACCGGCCAGCACCCCCGGCTGACCACCGAGGCCAACATCGCCAACATGCGCCGGCAGTTCCGGGCGCTGGGACTGGGCCACGACGAACGGCGCAGCGTGGCCACCACCGACGTCGCCTATTACCGCTGGACGCAGTGGATCTTCCTTCAGATCTACCACTCGTGGTTCGATCCCGAGGCCAACCGGGCCCGCCCCGTCGCCGAGCTGGTGGACGAGCTCGAGTCGGGCGCCCGCCTGGCCGTCGACGCCGACCACCCCCAGGGACGCCAGTGGTCGGAGCTGTCCGACGACGAGCGCGGGCGGGTGGTCGATTCCCACCGTCTGGTGTACCTCGACGAGGCGCCGGTCAACTGGTGCCCGGGACTGGGCACGGTGCTGGCCAACGAGGAGGTCACCGCCGACGGGCGGAGCGAGCGGGGCAACTTCCCCGTCTACAAGCGGCCCCTGAAGCAGTGGAAGATGCGCATCACCGCCTACGCCGAGCGCCTCCTCGACGACCTCGCCCTCATCGACTGGCCCGACCGCATCCGCTCCATGCAGCGCAACTGGATCGGGCGCAGCGAGGGTGCCCGCATCGACTTCCCGCTGGCCACCGATCCCGACGCTGCCATCTCCGTGTTCACCACCCGGCCCGATACCCTGTTCGGCGCCACCTACATGGTCCTGGCGCCCGAGCACCCGCTCGTGCCTCGGCTGGCGGCGGAATCGTGGGACGAGGCGACGCCGGCGTCGTGGCGGGGCGGCGGGTTGGCCGGCATGGTCGACGGCGTGCCCAACGGCGGGTGGGCCACGCCCACGGAGGCGATCGCCGGTTACCGGCGCTACGCCTCCAGCCGGTCCGACGTCGACCGCCAGGTGGAGTCGCGGGTCAAGACCGGCGTGTTCACCGGCTCGTTCGCCCTCAACCCGGCCACCGGCGGGCACATCCCGGTGTTTCTCGCCGACTACGTCCTCATGGGGTACGGGACCGGGGCGATCATGGCGGTGCCCGGCCAGGACCAGCGCGACTGGGACTTCGCCGAGGCCTTCGACCTGCCCATCGTGCGCACCGTAGCCCCGCCCGGCGACTGGGCCGGCCAGGCCTACGTGGGCGAGGGCCCGGCCATCAACAGCGGGTTCCTCGACGGCCTGAAGGTGAGCGAGGCCAAGGGGGCCATGGTGGCCTGGCTGGAGGGGCAGGGGCATGGCCAGGGCACGGTCACCTACCGGCTGCGCGACTGGCTGTTCAGCCGCCAGCGCTACTGGGGCGAGCCGTTCCCCATCGTCTACGACGACCAGGGCCGGCCGGTGGCCCTGCCCGAGTCCATGCTTCCGATCGAGCTGCCCGAGATCGACGACTACACGCCGACGGTCGTGGGCGACGACGACAGCGTCCCCGAACCACCCCTGGGCCGGGCCAAGGAGTGGGCCGAGGTGACGCTCGACCTCGGCGACGGCCCGGAGAGATACCGCCGGGAGCTGAACACCATGCCGCAGTGGGCAGGGTCGTGCTGGTACTACCTGCGCTACCTCGACCCCGACAACGACGCCGCCCTGGTCGACCCCGACGTCGAGCGCTACTGGATGCAGGGCTCCAAGCCAGACGGCCGGCCGGCGTCCGGCGGCGTCGACCTGTACGTGGGCGGCGTCGAGCACGCCGTGCTCCACCTGCTCTACGCCCGCTTCTGGCACAAGGTGCTGTTCGACCTCGGGCACGTGTCGACGCCCGAGCCGTTCGAACGGCTGTTCAACCAGGGTTACATCCTCGCCGACGCCTTCCTCGACGAGCGCGGGTTCCACGTGGAGGCGTCGGAGGTGGAAGGCGATCCCGAGTCGGGCTTCAGCTTCCGGGGCCGGCCAGTGCGCCGCGAGCTGGGCAAGATGGGCAAGAGCCTGAAGAACGCCGTCTCGCCCGAGGCGATCCACGGCGAGTACGGCACCGACACCCTCCGGCTCTACGAGATGGCCATGGGCCCGCTCGACGCCGACCGGCCCTGGAACGCCAGGGACATCATCGGGGTGCACCGGTTCCTACAGCGGCTGTGGCGCAACCTCGTCGACGAGGAGACCGGGGCGGCGCGCGTGGTCGACGCGCCGGCCGGCGACGAGCTGCGGCGTGCCTTGCACCGGACCATCGACGGCGTGCGGTCCGACATGGAGGGCCTGCGGTTCAACACCGCGGTGGCCAAGCTCACCGAGCTCAACAACACGCTGACTCGGGAGGTCACCGCCTCCGGCGCAGCGACACCCCGCGAGGTGGCGGAGGGCCTGGTGCTGATGCTGGCGCCCCTGGCCCCCCACGTGGCCGAGGAGCTGTGGGCGCGTCTGGGCCACGAGTCGTCCCTGGTGTGGACGCCGTTCCCCGAGGCCGATCACGCCCTGCTGGTCGAAGAGGAGATCGAGCTGCCGGTCCAGGTGGCCGGCAAGGTCCGTGCCCACGTGCGGGTGCCGGCCGACGCCGACGCGGCCGTCGTGGAGGCGGCGGTGCTGGGGGACGATCGGGTGCAGGCGGCCCTGGCCGGGCGGGAGGTGCGCCGCGTCGTGGTGGTGCCCGCCCGGCTCGTCAACCTGGTGGTGTAGTGGCACCGGGTCGACAGCCCAGGGGTTCGTGCAGGAGGCCGGCGCTGGTAGCGTCGGAGGCCGGTACGGGGCTGTAGCTCAGTTGGAAGAGCGCCTGCGTGGCACGCAGGAGGCCGTCGGTTCGAGTCCGATCAGCTCCACGTCCCCCGCCCCCCGGCCCTTCCGGCGGTGAGTACGGCCCGCCAGAAGGAGAGCGGCCGGCTCGGCGCCGGCATGCTGGCCAGTGCGGTCGTCGGCGCCGGGGTGGCCGCCGGCACGCTGATGGAGGGCCGCGACCGCCGGGCGGTGCTGGCCGATCCCCAGCACGCCGAGCTGGCCCGGGCGCCCCAGGGCCGGCCCCTGGCCGTGGGCGCGCCCGACGGCACCACGCTGCACGCCGAGGTCTTCGGCCCCGACGACGCCCCCACGGTGGTGCTGGCCCACGGCTGGCTGTGCACCGGGCGGGTCTGGCACCACCAGCTGCGGGCTCTGACCGGTGACTTGCGGGTCGTGGCCTGGGACCTGCGGGGCCACGGGAAGAGCGCTCGAGCCGCCACTGGCGACTACTCCACGGCGGCCCTCGCCGGCGACCTCGCCGCCGTGATGCACCACACCGTTCCCGCCGGCCAGCAGGCCGTCGTCGTGGGGCACTCCATGGGTGCCATGGTCCTGGTCGCCTGGGCCGATGCCCATCCCGAGCAGGCGCGGGCCACGCTCGCCGGCGCCGTCCTGGTCAACACCGGCGTCGAGCAGCTCGTGGGCCGGTCTCGTATCTTCGCCGGTCCCGCCGCCCTCTCGACGGCACGGGAGGCGGTGGGGCGGCGGGTGCTGGGCTGGGCGGCGCCATGGCCGAGCCACCCTCGTCCGCTGGTGTCGCGCCTGGTGGCGGCCGCCGTGCTCGGCCCCGACGCCTCACCGGCCCAGGTGGATTTCTGCACCCGCATGGTCATGGACGTCCCCGCCGAGGTGCGGGGCGCCTTTGGGGCGACCCTCGCCAGCTTCGACCTGGCGCACGGGCTCGAGGCGTTGACGGTGCCCACGGTGGTGATCGCCGGGGAGCACGATCGCCTCACCCCCCCGGTGCATGCCCGGGCCATGGCCGAGGTCCTCCCACGGGCAACGCTGGTGGAACTGCCCGGTGTGGGGCACATGGCGCCGCTGGAGTCCTCCGCCGAGGTGACCGGCGCCATCCGGGTCGTGGCTGACCTGGTCCTTCGTCCGGTCGCGGGCTGAGACCGGCGGTCGGTATCGTCGCTCGGATGACAACCCTGGCGACCGGCACCGACCACGGCCTCTTCGAGTTGCGCCGAGGGCAGCCGTCGGCGGCCATCCAACTGGGTGGGAACACCGTCGACGCCCTCGTCACCGACGACAGCGGCTGGTGGGCGGTGGTCGAGGGGTGGGAGCTGTGGCGTGCGCCGAGCCACCGGCGCTGGTGGGACCTGCAGGCCATCGCGTCCAGCCCCCGGCTGACCTGCCTGCTGCCCACGCCGTTGGGGCTGTTCGCCGGCACCGCCGAGGGTCACCTGAACCGGCTGGGCGACGACGGCCGCCTCGACCCGGTCGAGGGGTTCGACCACGTCGAGGGTCGGGACCAGTGGCACACGCCCTCAGGTGGGCCGCCGGCAACACGGACGCTGTCGTGGGCCCCCGACGGCGACGGCGACGGCGACGGCGACGGCACGCTCTACGCCGGCGTCCACGTCGGTGGGATCGTCCTGTCCACCGATGGGGGGCAGTCGTGGCGACCCGGCGGCCTGGACATCCACGCCGATGTCCACCAGGTGCTCGCCGGCACGGCCCCGGGCCGGGTGCTGGCCGCCTGCGCCCGTGGCCTGGCCATCAGCGAGGACGCCGGCGAGACGTGGCGCATCGACGACGAGGGGCTGCACGCCACCTACTCGAGGGCGATGGCAGCCACCGCCGGCAGCGTGGTGCTGTGCGCCTCCAAGGGGCCCGACGGGAAGCAGGCGGCGATCTACCGCCGGGCGGTCGACGGGGACGGGCCCTTCGAGCGCTGCGGTGAGGGGCTGCCCGAGGATCTCGGCGGCAACGTCGAGACCGGCTGCCTGGTGAGCGACGGCGAGACCCTGGCCTTCGCCGCACCCAACGGCCAGGCTTACACCTCGACCGACGACGGCGTCACCTGGACCCGCTTGGTGGAAGGGCTCTCCAAGGTGCGCTGCCTGGCCATCTCCGGCTGAGAGGGATTCCTCAGGCCTCCACCAGCTCGGGGAGCACCCGCTCGGCGAACTCCTCCACCCGCGCCCGCCCCTCGGTGGGCCAGCTGCACACCAGATAGGAGACGCCCGCCGCCCGGCAGTCGTCGACCCGGCGCCGGACCTCGTCCCACGGCTCCGAGAGCGAGAGGTTGGTAGAGCGGACGATGGCGGCAGGGTCCCGGCCGGAGGCCTCGGCGCCGGCGGCCACGATGGCCCACTTGCGCGACAGCACGTCCGGCGGGGCGAAGGAGTGCCAGGCGTCGGCCACCCGCCCGATCAGCGGGAGCATGCGCCGCTCGCCCGACCCACCGATCCAGAGGGGTGGGTGGGGCCGCTGCACCGGCCGGGGCCGGTAGGTGGCGTTGCGCAGCTGGTAGTGGCGACCCTCGAAGCTCACCCCGTCGCCGGTCAGGAGCAGGCGCACGACCTCGACCGCCTCCTCCAGGCGCTCGACGCGCTCCCGGGCGGGCGGGAACGAGAAGCCCAGCTGGCGGTGCTCCTCCTCGAACCAGGCCGCCCCCAGCCCGAGGTCCAACCGGCCGGACGAGATGTGGTCGAGGGTGACCACCTGGGCAGCCAGGAGGGAGGGATGGCGGTAGGTCACGCCGGTGACCAGGGTCGCCAGGCGGATGCGAGTGGTGGTGGTGGCGAGGCCGGCGAGGAGGGTCCACGCCTCCAGGCAAGGGCCGGGACCCTGGCCGTAGAGCGGCTTGAAGTGGTCGAAGACCCAGGCGCCGTCGAAGCCTGCCTCCTCGGCGAAGCGGACCCGTTCCACCAGCTCCGGCCACTCGACGCGGTGCTGGGACGTCTCGATGCCGAACCGCACCTCGGAACGCCGACTAGCGCTGGCCGGCTGCCCGGCCGCCGTCGTCGGCCAGTGCCTGCCCGTCGTCACTCCAGTCGAGGCGGGGGACGTCGCCCCACAGCCGCTCGAGCTCGTAGTAGGCACGAGCCTCGTCGAGCAGCACGTGGACGACCACGTCGCCGTAGTCGAGCAGGATCCAGCGGGCGTCGTCGGCACCCTCGACCCGCAGGGGCGCCGAGCCGTCCCGGCGCCGGAGCTGGTCCTCGACCTCCTCGGCGATGGTGCGGGCCTGGCGCGGGTTGGTGGCGCTGGTCACCACGAACCACTCAACGATGGCCAGCACGCTGCCGACCTCGAGCGCCACCGTGTCGGCCCCGTTCTTGGACCAGGCGGCTCGCGCCGCCAGGCGGGCCCGCTCGGCGCTGCTGGCGTCGGTCGTCAGGGCGTCGCGCTCCGGGACGGGCTCATCTGGCCCTCAGCGTACAGACCACGCTGGCGGATGACGTGCACCACCGGTTCCGGCACCAACCAGTCGAGCGGCCGCCCGTCGACGACCCGGGCCCGCAGGTCGGTGCTCGACACCTCGAGGCGGGGCACCTCCACGACGAGGTGGTCCCAGCGCGGGGGCGGTCCGGCGTCGTCCGGGCCGGGCCGGGTCACCACCACCAGGCGGCTGGCGGCCAGGACCTCGTCGATCCGCTCCCAGGTGGCCAGGCTGGCGGCGGCGTCGCTGCCGAGGATGACGTACAGCTCGGCCCCCGGATGGGCCCGGTGCAGCTCAGCCAGCGTGTCGGCGGTGTAGGAGACGCCGCCGCGCTCGATCTCGATGCTGCTGGCCCGGATCCCCTCCACACCGACCACCGCCGCCTCGACCATGGCCAGGCGGTGGGCAGCGGGAGTGACGGGCAGGGTGGCCTTCTGCCACGGGTCGTTGGCCACGACCAGCAGCACGCAGTCGAGTGCCAGGGCGTGGCGGACGTTGACGGCGGTCACGAGGTGGCCCACGTGGATGGGGTCGAAGGTCCCCCCGAAGACCCCCATCCGCTCAGGCATGCCGAGCCCACACCTGTTCCGCCAGGGTGACCAGGGACCCGCTCGTCTCCACCGGGTATGCCTTCCCACCCGGCTCCAGGCTGCGCAGCTCGTCCGGGAGCGCGGCCAGTGTCGCCCGTCCCCGCTCCTGGGCCTCGGGCAGCGCCAGCACCGGCTGGCAGCGCTCGCCGCCGGCCATGACCCGCTCGAGCACCGGTTCAGCTTCGGCGACCCACTCCGAGGCCAGGGCCAGCACGTCCCGTGCGTAGCGCCCGTCCTCACCGCGCACCCGCCACACCTGCTTGCACCCGGGCAAGCTGGCCTTGCCCGCCGACCGCTTGGCCTTGGGACCGTCGACGTCCTCGACCAGCTTGTACACCGCCCCCAGCGACGGGGCGTCGGCGCTGGTACCCAGCTGGGTGCCGACACCGAAGGCGTCAATGGGCGCCCCCCGTGCCAGGAGCGCGGCGATCCGGTGCTCGTCGAGATCACCGGAGACGACGATGCGCACGCCGTCGAGCCCGCCCTCGTCGAGGATGGCCCGCACCGACTGCGACGCCTGGCCCAGGTCGCCGGAGTCGATCCGCACGGCACCCACGGTGGCGCCCTCGGGAGCGAGCTCCCGGGACACCTCCACCACCAACCGGGCGGCCCGCTCGGTGTCGTAGGTGTCGATGAGCAGGGTGCACCCATCGGGAAACGACCGGGCGAAGGCAACAAAGGCCTCCCGCTCGGACGCGAAGCGGGTGACGTAGGAATGCGCCATGGTGCCGTTGACCGGCAGGCCGAAGGCCGAGCCGGCGGCCACCAGTGAGGTGCCAGCGGCGCCACCGATGAAGGCGGCCCGGGCCCCGAGCAGGGCCGCGTCCGGGCCATGGTCCCGCCGGGGCGAGAAGTCGACGAAGCGCCGGTCGCCGCAGGCCAAGGCCACCCGGGCGGCCTTGGACGCCACCATGGTCGAGTGCGCCATCAGGTTGAGCAGGGCGGTCTCGACCACCTGGGCCTCCACCAAGGGGGCGGTGACCCGTAGCAGGGGCTCACCGGCGAAGGCGGCCTCGCCCTCGGGCACGGCCCAGACCTCACCGGTGAAGCGCAACTCGGACAGCCGCTCGAGGAAGGACGGGTCGAACAGTTCCAGCGACTCGAGGTAGCGCAGGGCAGCAGGCTCGAAGTGCAGTTCCTCCAGGAAGTCCAGCGCCGGGTCTACCCCGCAGGCCAGGAGGAAGCGACGGGTCGAAGGCAGGCTCCGGACGAACAGGTCGAAGGTGGCCGGGGTGTCCAGACCGCGCTGGTGATAGCTGGCCGCCATGGTCAGCTCGTAGAGGTCGGTGAAGAGGCCGTCCCCCTGGCGCACCAGCATCAGTCCAGGTCGATCCCCGCTGCGGCCATCTCGGCCAGGGCTGCCTCGCCGTCACCGGGCTGGAGGTCGACCGCCGCCACCGCCCTGGTCAGCACCGTGGTGTCGAACCCGAGGCGGGCGGCGTCGAGCGCCGTCTCCTTGACGCAGACGTCGGTGGCCAGGCCCGCCACGACCACCCGCTCGACGCCTCGCTCGCGCAGCAGCCCTTCGAGCTCCGTCGGCACCCTCGCACCGCTGCGAGGATCCCGCATGGTGAAGCCCGAGTAGCCGTCCTCACCGGCGGTGCCCTTGCGCACCACCGGCCCGTCGATGCGCAGCTCGGGATGCAGCTCGGCTCCCCAGGTCCCCTGGACGCAGTGCACCGGCCAGACGCCACCGTCCTTCTCGAAGTGCGGGGTGTCCGGTGGGTGCCAGTCCTGGGTGGCGACCACGAAACCGCCGGCGGAGGTCGCCCGGGCCACCTCCTCGTTGATCACCGGCACCACCGCCTCGCCGCCGGCGACCGTCAAGTTGCCGGCCGGGTCAGCGAAGTCATTCTGCACGTCCACCACTACGAGCGCCGTCCGTCCGTCGTAGGAAGTCACGATCCTCTCCTGTCCTGCTCGCGGGGGACGAGAACACCCTGCCCGCCGATGGCGTATGCTGTGCACGCGGTCACGAGCGCGTCGTGCGCGAGGGCGGGTTCGTCGAGCACCCCACTGCCTCCACCGGCGGGGCCACGAATCACCCTCCTCGGCGTGGGGTACACCCGGAAAAAAGAACGTCCAGACGGCCTCGGGCGTTCGTACAGATGGTACGGCCATCCCCGCCCCGGGAATATTCCACCGCATATGGGGAATGGCGTCGACGTGACGAGTGTTGGAACGGGATACAATGAGAGATTCAGTCGGACAATACCTCCATGAGATCGGGCTCGTCCCCCTCCTCAACGCGGCCCAGGAGCGGGAGCTCTCGCAGAAGGTCGAGGCGGGGCGTGATGCCCAGGCACTGCTCGACGCCGGCGAGACCGGCCGGCGCCGCACGGAGCTGAAGCGGACCGTCCGCGAGGCCGCCAGAGCCCGGGACTACTTCATCCGGGCCAACCTGCGCCTGGTGGTGAGCATCGCCCGCCGCTACCCCCTGCCTCCGGGCATGGACCTGCTGGACCTCATCCAGGAGGGCAATCTCGGACTCGAGCACGCCGTCGAGAAGTTCGACTGGCGCAAGGGCTTCAAGTTCTCCACCTACGCCACCTTCTGGATCCGCCAGGCCATCGGCCGGGCGCTCGACCAGAAGGCCAACCTGGTGCGCCTCCCCAGCGAGCGCTCGGCCCAACTGCGGGCGGCGCTGCGGGCGGTCTCGGGTGAGGGCGACGAGCTCGACGACGAGCTGGCCAACCTGCACCGTCTGGCCACCCCCACCAGCCTTGACCGCACCGTCGGCGACGACGGTGAGCAGGAGCTGGTCGACCTCCTCCCCGACGCCCTGCCCGGTCCCGAGCAGGTCGTGATCGAGCAGATCCACGAGGAGATGGTCACCAACCTCCTCGACCGCCTCGAGCCCCGGGCCCGGGTCGCCGTCGAGCACCGCTTCGGTCTGGCCGACGGTCAGAAGCACAGCTTCCGTGAGGTCGGCGAGGTCCTCGGCGTCACCGCCGAGGCGGCCCGCCGTATCGTCAAGCGGGCGGTCGACGAGCTCAAGATCGACGCCGAGAGCATCGCCGCCGCCTGAGGTGGGCCCCGACGAGGCCCGAGACTTCCTTCAGGAGCACCACCGCGCCGTGCTCGCTACCCGCCGCCGCGACGGGCGACCGCAGATGTCGCCGGTCATGGTGGCGGTCGGCGACGACGGCCGGGTGCTGGTGAGCACCCGCGAGACGGCGATGAAGACCAAGAACGTCGAACGAGACCCGAAGGTCTCACTGTGCGTGATGAGCGACCGCTTCTTCGGGCCGTGGGTGCAGATCGACGGCGAGGTCGAGATCACCCGGCGGCCCGAGGCGCTCGACGTGCTGGTGGACTACTACCGGCGGGTCTCCGGGGAACACCCCGACTGGGACGACTACCGGGCCGCCATGGAGCGGGAGCGCCGGGTGGTGCTGCGCATCTCCATCACCTCGGCCGGGCCGGACGTCGCCGGTTGATCCACCACCGTTCCGCCGAACCACGTTGCCGAAGTCGAGTTCCTCGGCCACCCTGGTAGCGATGTCCTCGTTCTGGTCTCCCCCGTCGTGGCGCGAGCTGACCGCCGCCCAACAGCCTGACTGGCCCGACTCGGCCGCCCTCGACCGCGCCCTCAAGGAGCTGTCGACCTACCCGCCGCTGGTTTTCGCCGGCGAGGCACGCGCCCTGACGGGCAGTCTGGGCGAGGTGGCCGCCGGCCACGCTTTCCTGGTGCAGGCTGGCGACTGCGCCGAGTCGTTCGACACCTTCTCCGCCGACGCCATCCGCGACAAGCTTCGGGTGATCCTGCAGATGGCCGTCGTGCTCACCTACAGCTCCGGGGTGCCGGTGGTGAAGGTGGGACGCATCGCCGGCCAGTTCGCCAAGCCCCGCTCCTCGCCCTTCGAGCGGGTGGGCGACCTCGACCTGCCGTCGTTCCGCGGTCACATGGTCAACGACAGCGCCCCCACGGCTGCTGCCCGGGTGCCCGACCCGCAGCGCCTGGTGACCGCCTACCACCAGGCGGCCTCCACCTTGAACCTGCTGCGGGCCTTCACCAAGGGTGGCTTCGCCGACCTGGGACGGGTCCATGCCTGGAACCAGGAGTTCGTGGCCAGCAGCGCCCAGGGCCGGCGCTACGAGGCCATCGCCGACGGCATCGAGCGGGCGCTGCGGTTCATGGCCGCCTGCGGGATCGACCTCCAGTCCGAGCACCAGCTGCACGAGGTCGACTTCTACACCAGTCACGAGGCGCTGATCCTCGGTTACGAGGAGGCGCTGACCCGCCGGGACTCGCTCACCGGCGACTGGTACGACTGCTCGGCCCACATGCTCTGGATCGGCGATCGGACCCGCCAGCTCGACGGCGCCCACGTCGGGTTCCTGTCCGGCGTGCGCAACCCGCTGGGGTGCAAGCTGGGGCCCACCGCCACTCCTGACGAGGTCGTCGCCCTGTGCGAGGCCTTGAACCCCGAGCGGGTGCCCGGCCGGCTCACCCTCATCTCCCGCATGGGCGCATCCGCCGTCGAGGAGAAGCTTCCACCGCTGCTGCGGGCGGTGCGGGAGTCGGGCCACCCCGTGGTCTGGGCCTGCGATCCCATGCACGGCAACACCTTCACCTCCGCCGGAGGCCGCAAGACCCGTCACTTCGACGACGTGATCGCCGAGATCGCCGCCTTCTTCGCCGCCCACCGGGCCGAGGGCACCTGGCCCGGGGGCGTGCACGTCGAGCTCACCGGCGACGAGGTCACCGAGTGCCTGGGAGGCGCCGAGGAGATCCTCGACGCCCACCTCGACCACCGCTACGAGACGATGTGCGACCCCCGCCTCAACGCCCGCCAGAGCATCGACCTGGCCTTCCGCGTGGCCGAGCTGCTCCGGGGCTGAGCCCGTCCCCCGCCGTCGCACATGAACCGCGGCGGTCACGGCTACACCTCCGAGGTGCCTTCCCCGCTCGAGGACTACGCCCTGCTTGGTGACACCGAGTCGGCTGCCCTGGTCTCCCGCCATGGGTCCATCGACTGGCTGTGTCTGCCCCGCTTCGACTCCCCGGCGTGCTTCGCCGCCCTGCTCGGCAGGCCCGACCACGGCCGCTGGCTCCTGGCCCCCGCCGGAGGGCCGCGCTGCGCCCGCCGCCGGTACCGGGAGGGGGGACTGGTGCTCGAGAGCCGCTTCGAGACCTCGAGCGGAGCGGTCACCGTGATCGACTGCATGCCACCTCGCGACGACGCGCCCGATGTGGTGCGGGTGGTGCGGGGCGAGGCCGGGCGGGTGGAGATGCGCATGGAGCTCGTGGTGCGGTTCGACTACGGCTCCATCGTGCCCTGGGTGCGCAAGGTCGACGGCCGCACCTCGGCGGTCGGAGGTCCTGACGCCGTGTGCCTCACCACCCCGGTGGAGGTGCACGGCGAGGAGCTCCGTTCGGTGGCCGAGTTCGTGGTGGCCGAGGGCGAGGAGGTGCCGTTCGTGCTCACGTGGCACCCCTCGCACACCCCGCTGCCGCCCGTCATCGACCCGCTGGCCGCGGTCGAGGCGACCGAACGATGGTGGCAGGAGTGGTCGTCGCGCCTCACCTACCAGGGGAACTGGCGCGACGAGGTACAGGGGTCGCTCACCGTGCTCAAGGCCCTCACCTTCGGGCCCACCGGCGCGGTGGTGGCCGCCCCCACCACCTCGCTGCCCGAGGAGCTCGGCGGGAGCCGCAACTGGGACTACCGGTTCTCGTGGTTGCGCGACGCCACCTTCACCCTCGACGCCCTGCTGGCCAGCGGGTACACCGCCGAGGCCATGGCCTGGCGCGACTGGTTGCTGCGGTCGGTCGCCGGCGACCCCGGTGAGCTCCAGATCATGTACGGAGTAGGCGGCGAGCGCCGCTTGCCCGAGTTGGAGCTGCCGTGGCTGCCCGGCTACGAGGACTCTTCACCGGTACGGATCGGCAACGCTGCGTGGGACCAGTTCCAGCTCGACGTGTACGGGGAGGTGCTCGACTCGCTGCACCAGGCCCGCAAGTCGGGGATCGCGGCGGACCCCATGGCCTGGTCGCTCCAGCGCATGCTGCTGCGCGGTCTCGAGCGGGTGTGGGACCAGCCCGACGAGGGCCTGTGGGAGGTTCGGTCGGGCCGGCAGCACTTCACCCACTCCAAGGTCATGGCCTGGGTGGCGTTCGACCGGGCCGTCACCACCGTGGAGGACTACGGCCTGCAGGGCCCGCTCGAGCGGTGGCGGGCCCTGCGCGATCAGGTCCACGCCGAGGTGTGCCGGGAGGGCTACGACGCCGACCGCAACACGTTCGTGCAGCACTACGGGTCCACACAGCTCGACGCCAGCCTGTTGATGCTGCCGCTGGTGGGCTTCTTGCCGGCGGAGGACCCGCGGATCCGGGGCACGGTCGAGGCCGTCGAGCGCGAGTTGATGGTCGACGGCTTCGTCCACCGCTACGACGCCGAGGTGACGGACGACGGGCTGAGCGGGGGTGAGGGCGCCTTCCTCATGTGCACGTTCTGGCTGGCCGACTGCCTGCAGCTCCTGCACCGCCACGAGGAGGCCTGCGAGATGTTCGGGCGCCTCCTCGACCTGCGCAACGACGTCGGGCTGCTGGCCGAGGAGTACGACGTGGCCCGCCGGCGCATGGTGGGCAACTTCCCCCAGGCGTTCAGCCACGTCGCCCTGATCAACTCGGCAGCCACCCTCTCCGAGGTCCACCACGGCGCCCACGAGCGGGGCTGAGCAACGGGCTCTGGTGCGCCCTCACCCAGGAGTGTCGAGCTCCTCCAGATGGGCGGTGTCGTTGTAGCGGCGCAGGGCCCAGCGCGGTGAGCGGGCGGGCTCGATCTCCACCAGCCACTCGGTGACGGCAGCGTTCGTGGCACGCAGGTCGAGGTCAGCGACCCGCTGGAGCGGCAGGCCGAGGAAGCACATGAGCGAGCCGTCGACCACCCCGCCGTGGCAGGCCACCACCACGGTGGAGCCCACGTGGTCGACGGCAATTCGGTGCAGGGTGCGGCCGACCCGCAACAGGAAGTCGGCCACGCTCTCACCTCCAGGGGAGAGGGGGGCGTAGGGGTCGGCCCGCATGTCGATCCCCCAACGGTCTTGGTAGTCGTCCCAGCTCAACCCGTCGCACTCGCCAGGCTCCAGCTCGCACAGCTGGCCGTCCTGCTCCACCTTCAGCTCGCCCAGCGCCGGCGCGAGGATCTCGGCGGTTTCCACCGCCCGGGGCAGGGTGGAGGCCAAGAGCCGATCGGCGGCAGGCCCGTGGCGCTGCCAGCGACGGGCCAGTGCCCGGACCTGCCGGCGTCCCAGGTCGGACAGCCCGGAGCAGCCCGTAGGGCCGCCGACCACCCGGTCGACCTGGGCCTGCGACTCGCCGTGGCGGACCAACAGCAGCCTCGTCGTACCTCCGCTCATGCGGCCAGCCGCTCCACGAACCGCTCGAGCTGGCGCAGGTTGCGGCACTCGTACACGCCGTCGCAGTGGACGCCGTAGTCGCTCATGACCGAATCGCCGCTGTCCCAGTAGGCCGACGGCTCCGGGTTGAGCCAGTAGAGGTGGCGGGCCCGGTGGCCCAGCTCGCGCAGCACCCAGGAACGGGGCTCGTGATAGTTGGTGCGGGCGTCACCGAGCACGAGAACGGTCGAACGACCGGAGACCTCGTCGCCAAAGCGGTCCCAGAAGGCCTCCAGGGCCATGCCGTAGTCGGAATGCCCTTCGGCCCACACCACGTCGGCCTCGGTGTTGACCCGACGGATGGCAACGTCGACCTCGTCCTCCCCGGAGAAGAACCGGGTCACCTCGTCGAGCCCGTCGATGAACACGAACGAACGCACCCTCGAGAACTGGCTGCTGATGGCGTGCACCAGGGCGAGGGTGAACCGGGCGAAGGCGGCGACCGAGCCGGAGATGTCCGCCACCACGAAGATCTCCGGCTTGGCCGGCCGGCGGTGGCGGAAGCGCGGCTCGGCGGGCACCCCGCCCGAGCCGAGGGAGCGACGTACGGTGGCCCGGAAATCGAGCGTGCCATGACGGTGCCGGCGCTTGCGGGCCAGGCGCACGGCCAGCCTGCGGGCCAGGGGCTGGAGCGACCGGCGCAGCTGGGCCAGCTCGTCGCGGGTGGCGTGCATGAACTCCACGTCCTCGGGCAACGGGCGGCGCAGGGCCCGTGCCATCTCGGCCGCTCCCCGGTCGGCAATCAGGCGCCGGCGGAGCTCGGCGTCGATCTCCCGACGGAGCCGCTCGCCCCGCCGCTCGAGCTCCTCGCGGTGGAGCCGCTCCTGCAACGGCTCCCATTCCCCTCCTGCCCGTGACCCCGCCTGCTCGACCAGGCGCCCGACGGTGCCTTCCAGGTCGAGGTGCCGCAACGTCCGGTAGTGGTGGTAGCTCAACCCCATGCGCCCACCTCGCTCGAGGCCGGCGTGGTGGCGCACGGCCCGGCGGGCCAGCTCCTGCAGCAGCTCGTCACCGCCCTCGGCCAACGCTCGCTCCAGCAACTCGGCCAAGGTGCCGTCCTCCTCCTGGTCGACGGCGGCGTCGTGGTCATCCACGCCGGCGAGGGAGAACCACACCTCGAACACGGTGTCGAACACCGGAAGATGCGACGAGTCCTTGACCAGGGTGGCGGCCAACGCCCCCTTGAAGACCTCGCGGTCGTCGAGGGGCACCTGACCGAGCGCGGCGGCGGCGTCGAGGTGCTCGGTGAGCGAGACGGGCAGGCCCGACCGCCGGAGCTCCTCGACGAAGCTGGCGAGAACGGGCAGCATCAGGAGACGCCGCTGCCGGTCAGCGCCTTGGTCGCCTTGGCGATGTCGCTGCGGTACTTGAGCAGGATGTGCAGGGTGTCGACAGCCTGCTCGGCGTCGATCGTCTCGATGTTCAACAGCACCAGGGTCCGGGCCCAGTCGAGCGTCTCCGAGACCGAGGGAGGCTTCTTCAGGTCGAGGCCCCGCAACGAGCGCACGATCCGGCCCATCTCCGCCGCCAGGTGCTCGGACACGCCCTCGACCTTTGCCAGCAAGATCCGCTGCTCACGATCGAGGTCGGGGTAGTCAAGGTGCAAGTAGAGGCACCGCCGCTTGAGGGCCTCGGACAGCTCCCTGGTGTTGTTGGATGTCAGGAACACCAGCGGCACCGTCGACGAGGTGACGGTGCCCAGCTCGGGGATCGACACCTGGTACTCGGACAGCACCTCCAGCAGCAGAGCCTCGGTCTCCACCTCGACCCGGTCGATCTCGTCGATCAACAGCACCACCGGCTCGGGCGAGCGGATGGCCTCGAGCAGCGGGCGGCTCAGCAGGAAGTCCTCGGAGAAGATGTCGTGCTCGATGTCGTCCCAGTCGGTGGCGCGCTCCGCCTGGATGCGCAGGAGCTGCTTCTTGTAGTTCCACTCGTAGAGCGCCTTGGACTCGTCGAGGCCCTCGTAGCACTGGAGCCGGATCAGGCGGCTGCCCAGGACCTCGGCCACCGACTTGGCCAGCTGGGTCTTGCCGGTGCCCGCCGGTCCCTCGACGAGCACGGGCTTGGCCAGTCGGTCGGCCAGGTAGACGACACCGGCGGTGGCGTCGTCGGTGAGGTAGGCAACGTCAGCCAGCCCGTCACGCACGGCGTCGATGCTCGGGAAGCGATGGCCCACCCGGCGAGCGTACCGACAAGGGCGCAGCCGGCGACCGTGACCGCTCGGCGGGTTCTGTCACCGAGCGGGACCCCTCCCACCCCTGCGGTGCGACCCCCCGAGCTTCGCGGCGGCGGACCTCAGACCACGTGGCCGTCCCCGTGGACGACGTACTTGGTCGTGGTCAGCTCCCGCAGGCCCATCGGGCCACGGGCGTGGAGCTTCTGGGTGCTGATGCCGATCTCGGCGCCGAACCCGAAGCGCTCGCCGTCGACGAAGCGGGTGGAGGCGTTGACCACCACCGCGGCGGCGTCGACCTCCCTCGTGAAGCGCTCGGCTGCGGACAGGTCGCGGGTGACGATCGCCTCGGTGTGGCCCGAGCCGTGCGCGTTCACCCAGTCGATCGCCGCGTCGAGGTCGGCCACCACGGCGACGCTCATCTTGAGGTCGAGGAACTCGGTGTCGAAGTCGGCGTCGCTCGCCTCGGCGATGGTGGGGGCCAGGGCCTGGCTGGCCACGTCCCCCACGAGGGCGACGTGCTCGAGCGCCTCGGCCACCCGGGGGAGGAACGCGGCCGCCACGGACTCGTGCACGACGAGCGACTCGGCGGCGTTGCACACGCTCGGCCGCTGGGTCTTCGCGTTGACGACGATGTCGCGCGCCATCTCGAGGTCGGCGTGCTCGTCGACGTACACGTGGCAGTTGCCGTCACCGTCGATCACGTAGGGCACGGTCGCGCTCTCCAGGATGGCGTCGATCAGGGACCGCCCGCCTCGGGGGATGAGCACGTCGATGAGGCCGCGCAGCCGCATGAACTCGACGGCCGACTCCCGGCTGGTGTCCTCCACCAGCAGGAGGCCGTCCTCGGGCAAGCCCGCCTTGGCCAGGCCCTGGCGCAGGATCGAGGCGATGGCGAGGTTCGACGTGATGGCGCCGCTGCTGCCCCGCAGGAACGCGGCGTTGCCCGACTTCAGGCAGAGGCCGAAGGCGTCGCTCGTGACGTTGGGCCTGTTCTCGTAGATGATCCCGACGACGCCGAGGGGCACCCGCACCTTGGTGATGCGCAACCCGTTCGGCCGGGTCCAGCCGGCGACGACCTCCCCCACGGGATCCGGCAGCGCCGCCACCTGGCGGAGCCCTGCCGCCATCGCCTCGATCCGTCCGGCGTCGAGGCGCAGCCGGTCGACGATGGTGGCAGGAGCACCACGTCGGCTGGCAC
>DASZDK010000004.1:0-37002 GCA_035942035.1 Acidimicrobiales bacterium | reverse complement strand
TCCCCCGTTGTCGCGCACACCGACCGGGTGCGGAAGGGCACCCGGCATACACCAGGTGGTGCTGACCCCACCTGGCGAAGGCAGTACCACGGTGGTCGCCGGCCGACAAACGTGCATAGCGTGGCGCCGTGAGAGTCGAGTCGTCCGTCACCTCCATCTCGTGGATCCCATCCGAGGCAGTGAAGGGGGTGACCAGGCTGCCCTTCGAGATGGGCGCCGCCCACTACGACCAGCCACCGCCCGACCAGATCGGCGGACCGGACGCCATCGAGACGCTGCGGGCCGAAGATCGCTTCCGGTTCGCCAACCAGCTTCGGGCGTGGATCGACGTGGGCGGCGACGGCCGCATCCTCGGCCACGGGCAGGCAGGCAGCGGGGTGATGGGCAGTACCACCGTGAAGGTCGGCAGATCGGTGACCGTGGCCGCCGCCCCGCTGCCGGACAAAAGGCCAAAGCCGGAGGTGGGTGACGGCTGGGTCCGATTCCGCCAGAGCGCCGGCGGTCGCACCGGCGTTCCCGCCCCTCGCCGGGTGAGCCGCCCACCCTTCGTGCAGGTGGCGGCGCCTCTGGCGTGGACAACGCTGGAGCTGACCCTGCACGCCGACGGGCGCCGCCAGGGCCGCCTGGCCGGCGCCTCTCCGTTCCCCCGCCACTGGGTCTACGACGACGGGGGGAAGCTCGTCTCGAAGTCCGGCATGATCGACTTCGACCAGTGGTACCGGCATGCCTTCGGTAAGCACTCCCCGTGGGGCGAGGAGGACTCCCCTGCCCTCACCACCGAGGTGGAGACCGCACTGGAGCGTGAGCTCGCTAGCCGCATCATGCGCGGCGGCCGTAGCCCTCGCATCCGCACGGTGAAGCAGGGCCGGACGCTCGTCGAAGAGGGGGAGGCCGGCGACGAGCTGTTCCTGCTGCTCGACGGCGTCCTCGCCGCCGAGGTCGGCGGCGAGAGCGTCGCTGAGCTGGGACCCGGTGCGGTGCTGGGCGAGCGGGCCATCCTCGAAGCCGGCCGGCGCACAGCGACGTTGCGAGCCCTCACATCCTGCAAGGTGGCCGTCGCCCGGGACGTGGACCTGGACCCGGAGGTGCTGGCGCAGCTGCGAGAAGGCCACCGCCGCGAGGACCAGGCGCGCTGAACCCGTGCTGGTGACCTTCCACGGCGTTCGCGGCTCGACGCCATCACCGGGTCACGGATTCGCGCGGGTGGGCGGCCACACCTCGTGTGTCGCCATCACTGCCGACGGGGACCACGTGCCCCGCTTGGTCCTCGACGCCGGCACCGGTCTGCGCCGGCTGTCGGCGTCGCTGGACGGCCGGCCGTTCCAGGGGACGCTCGTCCTCGGTCATCTCCACTGGGACCACACCCAGGGCCTGCCCTTCTTCGCCGCTGGCGACCACCCGCACGCCGAGGTGGTCGTGTTGGGCCCGGCGCCGGCGGGCGACACGCTCGAGAGCGTCCTGGCCCGCATGATCTCCCCACCGCTGTTTCCTATCGTGCCCATGGAGCTGCGGGGGACATGGGAGTTCCGTGCCATCGAGCCGGGCCTGCTGGACGTCGAAGGGTTCGAGGTGCTCGTGCGGGAAATCCCCCACAAGGGCGGGCGCACGTTCGGCTTGCGGGTCAGTGACGGAAACGCCGCCGTGGCCTACCTATCCGACCACGCGCCACAGTCCCTGGGACCGGGCGAAGACGGTGTGGGCGAGTACCACCCCGCCGGACTGGAGCTGGCCCGTGACGCCCACTTGTTGATTCACGACGCCCAGTACACCGCCGAGGAGCTCCGGACTCGCGGCAGCTACGGGCACGCCGCGGCAGAGTACGCCGTCGGGCTGGGCGAGCGAGCCGGCGCCCGGTGCCTGGCGCTGTTCCACCACGACCCGGCGCGAACGGACGATCAGGTCGAGATCATCGCCGAGTCGCTGAGGAGTCGGGCACTCGAGGTGGTGGTGGCCCGAGAGGGCCTCGCCCTTCGGCTGCCGTCCACGCCGAGGGGTAGCCGATGAGTCTGGACCACAACGATGCCGATCACTACGACCTCGTCGTCATCGGCTCGGGCCCTGCCGGGGAGAAAGGTGCCGCACAAGCTGCCTACCACGGCAAGCGAGTGGCCATCGTGGAATGGGGGCCCGACCTCGGTGGCACCCCGGCGGCCACGGGGGGCATGCCAAGCAAGGCCCTGCGTGAGACCGCGCTCTACGTCAGTGGTTGGAGGAAGAGAGACGTCTACGGAGTGAGCCTGGAGCTCGACCCGGTTGCGGCCTTCGAGCGGCTGAAGGGGCGCGCTACGGAGATCAGCACGGCGATGAGTGAAGCAGTGAGGGACAACGTCACCCGGCACAGGATCGACCTCGTCCGCGGCCGTGCCCGGCTGGCACCGGAGGGCCGGGTCCGGGTCACCTCCGACGACGAAGAGCGTGTGCTCGACGCCCACGTCACCCTCGTGGCCACCGGCTCCCGCCCCCTCCGGCCCCCGGGCATCCCTTTCAACGGTCACACCGTTCTCGACTCCGACGAGATCCTCCGGTTGGATCAGCCCTTCGGGAGCATGGTGATCGTCGGTGCCGGCCCCGTCGGGTGCGAGTACGCCTCGATCTTTGCCGCCGTCGGAGTCGAGGTCCACCTGGTGGAGCAGTCCAGGCGACTCCTTCCGATACTCGATGCCGAGATCGCCCGGCTCCTCGAGGCCTCGTTGCGTCGCTCGGGGCTCGAGCTCGCCCTGGGCTGCGGGATATCTCGTCTGGACGACGACGGGGACTCCCTCGTCGTCGAGCTCGACGGGGGGCGAGTGCTTCACCCCGACCGGCTTCTGTTCGCTGCGGGCCGGGTGAGCAACACGGAGGACCTCGGCCTGGAGACGGCCGGCGTGGAGGTCGACGCCGGTGGCCGCATCCTGGTTGACGAGAGGTTCCGGACCACCGCGGAGCACGTCTACGCGGCCGGCGACGTCATCGGCCCGCCGGCGCTCGCCTCGGTCTCGATGGAGCAGGCTCGCGTCGCGATGTGCGACGCCTTCGGGATCCCCCTGAAGCAAGCCGTCGACCGCCTGCCTCCCGTCGCCGTCTACACCATCCCGGAGGCTGCCGGCGTGGGGATGACCGAGGACGCCGCCCGAGACGCCGGCGTCCACTACGAGGTCGGCCGTGGCTGGTTCGAGCGGAACCCTCGAGCGGTGATCGCCGGGGACACCGAGGGCCTGGTCAAGCTGGTGTGCGACAGGCAGACCGGACGGCTGCTCGGCGTCCACATCTTTGGGGATGACGCCGCCGAGCTCGTCCATCACGGCCAGGCGGTGATCCGTCACGGGGGGAACATCGAGGAGTTCGTCCACGCGACGTTCAACGTGCCCACGAGGACCGACGCCTACAAGTACGCCGCGTACGACGCCCTCACCCACCTCGAGGTCCGAGCTGCTTTCGGCGACGTGGCCGGATAGCCGGCTGGTAGCACGCTCGCGAGATGCCAGCCACCCTGGTTCATCGCCGACGGGCCGCATCTAGCTTGGCGTCGCAGCGGTGGCCGGCGAGGACGAACAGGCCTTCCGGCGCCACGTCGAGCAGCTCGCCGAGGAACACGGGGAGCAGGTCGGCGATGAACCCTTGATGACGAGTCGGCCTGGCCGTGGCCCTGGGGCCGCACTGCTGCGGTGAGCATCGGTGGCGGAGCCCAGCAGCGTGGTGCTTTGGAGTCTCCTGGCCACAGCCACGACGCCACTATTCCCGTGCTCGTGCCGGTGCGACTTGGGCCAGGAGCCGGCGAGCACGCGTGGCGTCCCGGTGGGCCCCGGCGGCGCCCCAGAGCTCGGCGGCCTCCTCCAGCCATCGCCCGGTCGCCGGGCCCCCGATGACCTGAGCGCCGAGAAGGAGTGCCAGCGCTCGCTCGAGTGGTGCAGACTGGCGAGCGGCGACGACCGCCGCGTCCAGGAGCTCAGCCGACGTGGCCACCAACGCCACTCCCACCTGGAGCCAGATCGCATTGAGATAGTGGCGTGGAAGAGCCGGAGAGGTGCGCGCCTCGTCGAGGGCCCGATTGGCATCTTCGGACCGGCCGGCCAGGACGAGCGCACAGACGCGCTTGAAGGGCACCGCCACGGGCGCCGCCGCCGGCGCCGCCCGCATGCGGGCCATCCCCTGTTCGTGCTGCGCCACCGCCTCCTCGATCCGTCCCGCACGCAAGGCGCAGTCACCTCGGCTCGAAGCGACGATGATGGCGACGTCGTCGTCGTTGGGCGCCCGCGACAGCCCTTCGGCAAGGAGGGCCTCGCCGTCGTCGCACGAGATCCGATTCCGGGCCCATCCGGCGGCGACATAGGCGTGCGGGAGCAGGTCGATCCGGAAGCGACGGCACAAGTCGAGCGCCTCCTCGGCGACGGACACGGCCTCCTCTCCGCGTGCATGGTGGCCCAACCACCAGACGAGAGAGAGATCCGAGAGCACGAGCGATCGAACGGTACCTGTAGCCCGCGCCAGATCGCGGGCTGCCCGCAGGCCTTCGTCCGATCCTCCGGACAGGAACTGCAGGTTGCCAAGCTCCATGAGCGCTTGCACGTGTGAGCCGGTGAGACCGTTGCCCTCGGCCACCTCAGCCCACCGGCGGAACGCCTCAGCGGCCTCGTCCCGGCGTCCAAGGGCGTCGTCCGCTCTGCCCATGACATCGAGCGCGGCGCAGACGATCTTCGGATCGTGCTCGGGCGACCACTGACGCAGCGCCTCCTGGGCGGCGCTCACCGCTGCGTCCGGGTCGCCGTGCCACAGCGCCAGAAGCGCCGAGACGGTTACGCGAGCGCCGCCGCGATCCGCAGCTTCCGGAGCCGCCGCGACGAGACGCGCCGCCTCTTCGAGACGACCCTGGCAGACGAGGGAAGTCCCAAGGTCGAGGAGGAGGCTGGGCCACCGTGGCGAGTCTGGTTCCAGGAGGTCGAGACTGCGGCGGAGGCGATCGGCTGCGGCGGTCATCTCTCCACGGGCCAGCGCCAAGCGGCCGCTGGCAGCCAGGCGATCGAACGCACGAGCCGCCAGCTCCCGCCTCTGCTCGTCAAGCCGGCCGACCTCGAGGTGATAGCGATAGGCACGCTCAAGGTGCTCGCCCACGAGCTCGTCGTACTCGGCCGCCCGGTCGCCGCCGGTCGACTGCAGCCAGTTTGCACAGGACTCGTGCAGCCGGGCGCGCACTTCCTTGGGAATGGCTTGGTATGCCGCCTCCCGGATGACTGCATGGCGGAAGTGAAAGGTGGGCTCCCGTGCGTCAGCGCCGCGCTCCCGACCCAACAGGTCCCGTCGGACGAGCGCCCTCAGCCCAGCTCCGACGTCATCGCCCGACCTCTCGGCGGCGATGGCCGAGACCGCGGCCTGCGAGAAGGTGGTCCCCACCACCGCGGCGCACTCGAGCACCCGACGTTCGTCGCCACCAAGACGGTCGAGGCGGGCCGCGACCAGCGCGTGCACCGTCGGCGGCACGGGCACCCGGGAGAGGTCGGCCCTCGGCACCCACTGCTCGCCATCGCGCCCGATAAGGCCCTCATCGATGAGCATCGAGAGAACCTCCTCGACGAAGAGTGGGTTGCCCTCGGTAGCCCTCACGATCCGGTCTCGAGCGGACGGGTCGAGTCGCTCACGGCCCATCAGGTTCTCGAGGAGCTGCCCGCACTCGTCGTCTGGCAACGGACTCAGGACCATCGTTGTCGAGTTGGGTTTCCCACCGCCCCAGGTGGGGCGGTCTTCCAGGAGCTCCCGACGAGCGAGGCACAGGAGGAGTATCGGGAGGTCTCCCGTCCACTCGACGATGTGCTCGACAAGGTCAAGCAGGCTTGCGTCGGCCCGGTGGATGTCGTCCAACATCACGACCAGGGGCCGGTCCCGGGCCAACGTCTCCAGGAGCTCGAGCACGGCCCAGGAGATCTCTTCCGAAGGAGCGTTGGCTTCGGTCAGGCCCATCACCTGTGCAAGCCGCTCCACCACGAGCCCGCGATCTTGGCTGTCCTTGACCAAGGCGGCGATCTTGCTGCGGACGTCGTCGGGCGACTCGTTGGCGTTGATGCCCGCCGCCTGTGTGACGACCTCTCGGATCGGCAACAGCGGTAGAGCATCGCCGTACGCAGGGCACCGCCCGACCAGGACGGCCGCCTCGTCGCCGATCGACGCCAGCATCTCTTGGGCGAGGCGGGACTTGCCGACCCCGGCCGGTCCGAGGACCGTGAAGAGCTGGCAGGCGTGGTCTTCGACAGAGCTCTTGAAGGCGTGCTGGAGCCGAGAGAGCTGGCGCCCACGCCCGACGATCGGCGAGTCGAAGCGACGGCCCACGCCGGGGGCGCCCGGCCGGACGTCGAGGAGCCGAAACACCGGAACCTCCTCCTCCTTGCCCTTGAGGGCGAGGGGCGGGAGCGGCTCGACAGTGACGGCGTTGCGGGTGAGGCGGTGGGTGACGTCGCCGACAAGGACCTCGTCTGGCTGTGCCGCTTGCTCGAGGCGGGCGGCGACGTTCACGGCGTCGCCGGTCACGAAGGTCTGCCCTGTGGTCGGATCTCCGGCCATCACCTCGCCGGTGTTGACCCCGGTTCTGGTTTGGAACCGGACTCCCCAACCACGTTCGAGGTCGTCGTTGAGCCGGCCCAGTGCCTCCCGCATGTCCCACACCGCTCGGACCGCCCGGAGGGCGTCGTCCTCGTGGACCTGGGGAATGCCGAAGATCGCCACGATCGCGTCGCCGATGAACTTCTCGACCGTCCCCCCGTGGCGCTCCACGACCGCCTTCATCTGCTCGAAGTACCTGCCAACCAGCCTGCGCAGCGTCTCAGGATCGAGACGTTCGCCGAGACTGGTCGACCCGGTGATGTCTGTGAAGATCACAGTTACGGTCTTGCGGACGTCGCGGGCGTCAGCGCCGCGTATCAACGAGGAGCCGCAAGCGAGGCAGAAGCGGGCGATCACAGGGTTCTCCTGGTCGCAGCCCGGGCACAACGGCACGACGATCGCTACCTTCTGCTACCTGGGTGACCCGGCAGCTCGACGTGGGCTTGGCACGGCGTCACGGCCTCGCCGCCCGTCGACCAGGACAGACGATGATGGCCGCTGGCGCCGAGGGGCGGAGGAAGACAGAGCCTCCGCCGAGTATGCCGGTGGCATCTCGGGCGAGACGAACATCAGTCGTAGCCACCGAACATGAACAGCAGCGTCCGGCGATCGGTGGGGTTCATCAGGGCGTGGAGGTTGCCACCCCTGAGCATGGCGAGGTGACCGGCACGCAGCGACCGCACCTCGAAGCAGCGGTGACGTGTGCCGGAGTCGACCCAGTCACCGACGATCATGGTGGCCTCACCGTCGAGCATGAAGAAGACCTCTTGGTTGTCGCGGTGCCGGTGCAGCCCGATCCCGCAGCCGGCCTCCAGCGCATGCAGGTCCATGTACTCCACGGCCATGAACGGCTCCAGATCCCCGGAGCGATGACCCTTGTTCCCGAATGCGTCGAGATTCCAGGGCTCTAGCCGGCGGGCCAGTTCCCCGCTGCCGGCGTAGCCCCAATAGTTGCTGAACAGGTTACGAAACTCGGCGAACCCCACGCCCCCGTGGGGGTTGCCGCTGGTACCGACACGCAAGTAGGCGTTCCATCCGCGAAGCTGCATCTCGAAACCGAGTCTCGTCGTACCGATGGCAGGATCGGAAGCCCCACTGCCGTCAGCTGCGGCACTCCAGCGAACATCGACGTAGAGGGGCAGGACCGGGTGCATGAGATGCCTCGGCGCTACCTCGAGAAGGTCACGACGGTCCACGGCCACGCGATCGAACTCGTCTCCGGACCCGAACCCGAGGTCCGACCGGCCCTGCAGGCGACCGGCGTCGATCGCCGCCACCCCCCGAGCGTCGACGAAGTCGCGCAGATCGTGGCCTGAGCGGCCCCACAGCTCGATGACATAACGCCCGCTCTCGGCGTCGTACGGCGCGGTCACCGTGGTCGGAGCACCCGCCTGGACCGAAAAGGTGCAACCTATGGCGTCGGGCAGGCCGCCCGCCGCGACGGAGAGCGACGAGTCGGGGCCGGCCCGGTAGCTGAGGTGCAGGAACGGGACCCGCTGTCGCTCGAGCACGACCCAGCCTCGAACGACACGCGTGTCCCCAAGGTGGAAATCGCGGACGTTTTGCTTCTGGAAGTCCGTCTTGGTGTCCTGCGCCGTCGGGTCCAGCTGATCGCTGTTGGGGCTGCTCGGCCCGTACGTCTGGAGCCACGTGAGCGGGAACAGGTACTGCAGCGACGTCACGTCGTACGCCTCTCGAGCGGCGGCCAGCCGAGTCTCCTCGACGACTCCCAGCAGCCGCTGCAACGGGTTGTCCTGGTCGTAGCTCGGAGTTGTGCCCGGCTCGACCCGAACCACGCTGTCGGTGTGCACCAACTTCGCCAACTGGGACCCCTCAGGTCGTGTGGTAGAGGAAGGCGACGAACCGCAGCGGCTCGGTCCCCGGATTGCGAATGCCGTGGACCCCTCCGCTCTTGGTGAAGATGACGCTGCCCGGCTGTACCGGCAGTTCGCGGCACTGGACAGGGTCCAAGCCGAAAAGCGGACGCTCAACGAGGGGATAGCTCGCCGTTCTCGGATCGTCACCGTCTTTCATGTACGCGACTCCCGTGCCCGCCGTGATGTAGTACAGCTCCTCGGAGCCGATGTGGCGGTGCGTCCCTTCCACTGCCCCTGGCGGAAGGGTCACCTCGTGAAAGAAGACGACGTGCCCCCCGAACTCTCGCTGGAAGAGCCAGCGCATCTCCACGATGTTGTCCTCCCGCCGGTCCGAATCTCCCTCGTTGGTCATGGCGTTGCGGTACCTCACCGGTAGGACCTCAGACGCATCGGGGATGTAGAAGCCGCGCTGGAAGTCGAGCAGGTAATTGCTGTCGATGATGGTGTTCTCCGGCGCGTTCGGAGCCGGATCGTTCGGCTCCTCGTGGGAGCGGCGGTAGGCATTGTCCCATTGCACGTTCCCAAGGGGCTGGCCCGTGGGATAGAGGGAGTCATCCTCACGAAAGGCGACGGCGACGCGCCGGAGCGACGGAAGATCGCTCAGCGCAGGTACGAGCTCAGAGGCACGGGTGATGGGGGCGTCGCGTCCCATCGACGAGAGGACGCGGTGATCGTGGGCAGTTCCAGGAGGTGCCTCCAGCGTCTCCCACAACTCCACCGCGTAGGACCCGATGATGGGGTCCCAGTGCAGGGTCACTGTCGTCTCTCCGGTATTGGCCCCGTCGTTCCCAGCCACCTGGACCCACCCCTTCAAGGTTGGGCCGAGCCGGCGGTTGAGCTCGCGAGCCTGCTCCACCAGCTTCACCCCGGTGTACTCGATGCGCAGCATCCCGCACAGGCGAGCGCCATCCACGTACACGTCGCCCTTCATGATGGTGATGTCAGGGCCGCTGCGCACCTCCGTGACGTTGTAGCGGTAGCGGCTGCTACGCGTGGCATTGAGGTAGCGGGCGTGGTAGATCCTGTCCGGGAAGAAGACGACCTGGAAAATGGCGTTCTCAGGATGGGTGAAGACCTGTTCGAAGCGAGCGTCCACCGATCACCTCCTCAGCAGGGCGTCGCCGATCCGGAAGGAATTGGCCTGGATGGTCAGCGTGGGGTTGGCGCTTCCCGACGTCGGCATGAAGCACCCATCGGTGACGTAGAGGTTGTCGAACTGCCAGGCGCGGCAATCCTTGTCCAGGATCGATGTGGCGGGATCGGCGCCGAACCGAGCCCCTCCCAGCACGTGGTTGGCGATGCGCACCACCGAGTCACCCACGGAGCCCCCCGAGACGGTGCCATCGATGGCCCCTCCCCTGGCGAGGATCTGGCGGCATTGCTCGGCGAAGATGTCCATCAGGGCCACGTCATGGGGGTGCCAACCCTTGCGTATGTAGGCCACCGGCCGTCCCCACTTGTCTGTGACGGTGGGGTGCAGTTCGATTCGGTTGGTGCGCTGCGGCACCTGGTTGGCCATGAACGCCACCGACAGCCGTCGACCGAAGTTCAGCTCGAGGTACTCCTCGAACCGGTTTCCCGCGATGCCCAGATCGGAGAGGTAGCCCTTCCACATGGAGTCCATGTCGGTGGCGCCCCACGTCCTGGCCAGGGAGATCGGCAAGGCGCCGTCTGACGTGTTGTTGTAGATGGCCCCGCCGGCCCACAGGCCGTGCTCGGTGATCCACTCGGCGCGGGCACAGTGATCCGTGGCCCAGTCGCTGTCGAGCGTCTTGGACTTGTCCGCCCGTTCGGGGACCCTGCACTGCGCCCCCCCGAAGCAGTGCGTCAGGAAGTAGGCACCCAGGAGCCCGTTCCCGTTGATGCGCGCTTCGAAGCCGTCATCGAGCCGGGCGGACCACAGCAGCAGGCGCACCGACTCGATGGCGGAGCACGCCACCACCACCGTGCCGGCGGTGACGGTTCGTGCCTTTCCCGTCGGGTCGCGATAGTGGACCCGGCGCACGCGGCTCCCGGCCGCCTCGAGGTGGGTCACGGTGCAGTTCGCCCGGAGCTCGAAGTTCTCCCGACCAACCAGCAGGCTGAGGAGCGACACCCAGGTGTTCGACTTCAGCCCGAGAGGGTCGCCGTAGCGGTTCACGAACGCGGTCTTGATGCTGTCACGATCTCGGGGGGCGGTTCGCCCGCTCGGCGGATGGTCTTGGGTGATCACGGCCAGCGGCGTGCGGTAGCGGCGCATGCCAAGCGCGTCCATGCCGGCAGCGGCGAAGGAGCTGATCCGGTTCGGCTCCAGGGGTGTCTGGTAGTGGTCGGCGGACTTCGGCTTCTCCTGGCCTTCCCATGTGCCGTTGATGCCCACGGCCTCTTCGGCCTTGCAGTAGTACGGCTCCAGCTCGTCGTAGGTGAGAGGCCAGTCCTGCGCCTCACGACGCACCTCTCCATCGGGATCGTCCTTCAGGTCCGAGCGGCCGGCGTTGAACGACGCGAGCCGAAGGTCGTCCGGCGTGAACCGGAGGGACACCCCGCCGTAGAGCTGCGTGCCCCCGCCGACGACTTGAGCCGTGTAGCCCTCGATGGTCGCCCGCTGCTTGCCGTCCTCCCCTTCGTAGACGTGGGGCTCATCGTTGAGATCGGGTTCGACGTGGCTGGAGAAGAACGACTCACCGTGGTTGGCCAGGCCGGGGATGTTGATGCGCTTCTCCGAGCCGGTGGCGAAGGTCTCGTCTCGCTTGAAGTCGCTGAGACCCGTTGGGCTCTGGTCCTGGGTCCGGAACAACGGGCCCTTCTCCAGCAGCAGGACCTGCCGACCTGCCCCCACGAGGGTGTGGGTCAGCGGGGCCCCGCCGGCGCCGCTCCCGATGACGACGAACTCGACGTGCTCCTCGATCATCCTCACCCTCTGTAGTCGGTGTTGTGTCCGAGTGGCGCCTCGATGGCCCGGCGCCAGTCGAACAGCGTCTCGTCGTTCTCGTCGCGGAACCGCGACTCCAGGTACGCCCAGGCGACAGCGCCGGAGTTGCCGCCCGACTTCGGGTGGGTGAAGGCCCCCGTCATGGCGTGCCGGCGCAGGAGAAGGAGAAAGAAGCGTGGACTGCCGTAGCGCAAGTTGTCCCAGCCGTGGACTTCATCGGCATCCATCTCCTGGTAGAGGCCCTGGTAGGCGTCCGTCGGGAGCATGCACGGGTCGAGCCCGCTGTAGCGATCTCGGAGCAGGGCATCGACGAGCCCGAGACATACGTGGTAGTCGTCGGCGTGGTGCTGCTCGCCTCGGGCCAGCAGCTTGTCGATGTAGTTGACAACACCGACCTCCCGGTCGAGCCGGTAGGGAAGAGGGAAGTGTCGCCGGTCGCGGCTGGCTCGGTGGTCGAGGTCGTTGTAGGCGCGGTCCACGAACGTCCAGTTCTCCGGGAGCCGGAAGGGCAGCAGGTGGGCGACCATCCGTCCGAGGATGTCGCGCTCGCGGCGGTTGAGGACCAGCGGCACCTGGCAGCCGTCGGTGAAGAACCGAGACCAGAGCTCCCCGTTGTCCACCCGCTCGTGCTGGGGGTTGACGGGATCGACCAACCATCGGCCGTCCACGGCGAACCTGTAGCGGTACACGCGGGCCTTGGGCACCCGGACGGCGAGCGCCAGGTAACCGGTCTCATCGCCCAGGAATCGGATCGGCCTTAGCGTCAAGGGGTCGTAGAGGTCACCGAAGGTGCCCACCACCTCGACCGAGGTGGGGCGCTCGGCCCGACCGTCGTAGACGAAGGTGACCGTGTTGTAGCGATAGGAGTTTTCGATGGAGACGCCGTCGAAGTAGGAGTCGACGATGGGAAAGCGCCACGACTCGCAGATCATCGCCCGCCGATCGTCAGGTGTGAACTGACCGAAGTCGTGACGAGGCTCGCTGGTGCCGCGGGCCAGGAACCGTGCGCAGTAGTTGAGGACGTAGAGGTCGTCGATGTCGACGAGGCTGGCGTTCACTCCTCGTTCCCTCCCTCCCCGGGCGTGCCTTGCGCGTGCTTTGCGCCTGTCTGGGACTGTAACGGCCGCTTGTCCCGGGTGAACAGGGACAGGTGTCCCGACCATGTCGGGAAATTTTGGGAGTCTCCCGTGACATGGCGCGGGACACCACCTTGCGCACCAGGGGGGCAGACACGTCACAGCCCGGTTAGCGGGCGAACGCGCCGTGAGGTGCTCGATGGCGGCGGCATCGAAGTCGTGCTCGACGATGCGCCCGATGCGGTGCGCTCCGCCGGGCAAGCCGTCGCGCAAGGCACCGGCGGTGCCGATCTTCACGACCGCTCCGCTGGCGCCTCGGCAAGCGCCCTGGCCAAGGCGACCGCGCTGCGTACCTTGCCCGGACCGGTGATGCAGACGCGTACACCTGGTGGCACGTACCGCGCCTCCTCGGGGAGGGCGATGGCAAAGAGTGTCATCCCCGGCAGAGTAGGTGAGCCCCTTTCGGGTCACCGGCTGGACCCGGCTGCGAGGCGGCGGGCGAGCATGGTCGTGCCGCTCCCGGCGGCCGGCGACCACCACGTTCGCCGACGAGCAGGCCCGTCTCTCTAGGATTCACCCCGAGATGCGGTGGCACCGATGGATCCTCGTCCTCGCCCTCCTGACGGCGTGCGGATCCGACGCCTCCAGCGCAGGCGACGGCACCACCACCACGCAAGCTCGAGCTGCTCCCCCGGAGCATCCTTCGCCCGAGGACGAAGCGCTGGCGGACAAGATCGGTGAGCTCCTGATGGTCGGGTTCCGGGGAACGGACCTCGACGACTCCGACCCGATCTTGGAGCAGGTCAAGGCGGGTCAGGTGGGCGGCGTGGTGCTCTTCGACGTCGACGTGGCCACGGGCTCGTCGCGCAACATCGACTCCGCTGAGCAGCTCACCGCCCTGGTCGCCAAGATCCAGAACGCCGCTCCCTCACCCCTCCTGGTCGCCGTCGACCAGGAGGGTGGTCGCGTCAGCCGGCTCAAGGAACGGTACGGCTTCCCGCCCACGCTGTCCCAACAGGAGCTGGGCGAGCGCAACTCGCTGGAGCTGACCAGCAACCAGGCCCGGGAAACGGCTGGCATCTTGGCGGATGTCGGGATCAACCTGAACCTCGCTCCGGTCGTCGACGTCAACGTCGACCCGGCCAGCCCTGTCATCGGCGCGCTCGGGCGCAGCTTCTCGGCAGACCCCGCGGTGGTGACCGACCACGCCCGGGCCATCATCAAGGCCCACCGCAACGCCGGCGTGCTCACCGCCGTGAAGCACTTCCCCGGGCACGGCAGCGCCCCTGGCGACACCCATCTCGGCTTCGTCGACGTGACCGACACGTGGATGCCAGCCGAGCTGGTGCCCTACCGCACGCTGGTCAGCGAGGGAGGCGTCGATGCGGTGATGACGGCACACGTGGTCAACGGCCAGCTCGATGACCAGTGGCCGGCCACACTTTCTGCCGCGACGATCGACGGCGTGCTGCGAGACGAGTTCGGCTTCAACGGCGTGGTGGTGTCCGACGACCTCCAGATGGGGGCCATCGTCGATCACTACGGGCTGGAGACGGCGGTGCAGCAGGCCCTATCGGCCGGCGTCGACATCCTTCTCTTCGCCAACAACAACCCACGGGCCTACGAGCCCGACATCGCCCCTCGGGTGGTGGCGCTGGTGGAGTCACTGGTCCGCGAGGGTGCGCTGAGCGAGGAGCGCATCGACGAGTCGGTCGAACGGGTGCGTGCCCTCAAGCACCGCCTCCCGACCGGTTGAGGTGATCGCGGTACTCCGCGTCGCCGAAGGCGAGGATCGGCAGGAAGACCGAAGCCGAGGAAGAGGCCAACACGACGACGTTCGCCACGAACGCCGGCCCCGACATGGTCTCAACCTCGGTGATGGTCGGCCCTTCTCGATGAGGCGCCGTTGCACCGGACCGGGCGCCCGGCTCGGGCGGCGTGACTCCAACTCCCATCGCGCTGAGCGCGATGCCAGCCACATCCACGAACGTTAATGGTCGCACTCCCAGCACAGCGGCGGCACATGGTCGAGGGCCGCACCTCGGATGGGCTCGGCCACAGCGAGTGAAGCGGGGCGAAACAGCGATACTGGGCCCATGGGCTTCAACCCGTTCCGACCTCGCCGCACGCGCCCGACCGACGTGGTCTTCGTGGCGGCCGGATTGCTGCTCACCTTGGTGCTGGTGCTGTGGGCGGCCGGCGTTGTCTGAACCCGGTGCCGGCGAAGAGGTGCGAGTGGTGCAGCCCTTCCAGGCGACCAAGCACTACCAGTGTCCCGGCTGCAACACCGGCATCGCTCCCGGGACTGGCCATGTCGTGGCCGTGCCCCTCGAGGCGCCCGACCTCCGCCGCCACTGGCACCGGCCGTGCTGGGCGATGCGCCACCGGCGCCGGCCCGGGCGGTCCTGAGCGCCAGCCGCCCGAGGAGCGCTCAGAAGGCGCCTTCGACCACCTCCACGGCGCCGTCGAGAACGCCCACCACGTCGAAGCGGAGCTCGCCCGCCCGCACGCCGGAGTGTTGCAGCCACCGGGTCGCCAGCAGGCGGATGCGCCGGCGCTTGGCGGCGGTCACCGCCTCCAGGGGCGAGCCGAAGGCCAGGGTCGATCGGGCCTTCACCTCGCAGAAAACCACGGTCGAACCCGACCGCAGCACCAGGTCCAACTCCCCCTCCCGGCAGCGCCAGTTGCGCGCCAGCACCTCGTAGCCGCGACGCTCGTACTCGGCGGCGGCCAGGTCCTCCCCCGCACTGCCCAATGCCCGGCGAGCCCGGGTCATCACAGGGTCATCACAGGGTCATCACAGGAAGGCGGCACGGGTTGGCGGCCACACCCGCAGCGTCGCTCGGCCGATCACCGTTTCGTCGTCGATGGCACCGAAGACCCGGCTGTCCGAGGAGTTCACCCGGTTGTCGCCCATGACGAACAGCTGGCCCGGGGGGACGGTCACCGGCCCGAAGTCGGCCGTCGTGGTCGACGGCGGCAGGTACGGCTCGATCAGGCGCCGGCCGTCGACGTAGACGGCTCCTTCCCGCCCCTCCACGCGCTCGCCGGCCATGGCCACGACGCGCTTGATGTAGTCCTCGGTCGAGGGCTGGCGCAGGCCGACCGCCTCGAGCAGCCCGTGGAACGCCCGCGCCGGCAGCGGCTCCTCCTCGGGTAGCTGGCAGCCGGCCGCCGGCGGGCACTCGAACACCACGATGTCGCCCCGCCGCGGCTCGTGCAGCCGGTAGGCGAGCTTGGAGACCACCACCCGGTCGCCGACCGCCAACTGCGGCGCCATGGAGGTGGAGGGGATGGAGAACGCCTGGGCGACCAGCGCCCGCAGCACCAGGGCGATGACCGCGGCGATGGCCAACAGCACCAACAGCTCGCCGAGCGCTGAACGCCGGGGAGCTTCCTCCTTGGCTGCTGGCGGAGGGACCGGCGCCTGGCGGGCGTCCCGGTCCCGGGTGCGCCTCAACGGGCGGTCCGCTTCTCCTTGATCTTGGCGGCCTTCCCACGGCGCTCTCGCAGGTAGTACAGCTTCGCCCGGCGCACGTCGCCGACGGTCACCCGCTCGATGCTCTGGATGATGGGCGAGTGCACCGGGAAGGTGCGCTCCACCCCGACGCCGAAGCTCACCTTGCGCACGGTGAAGGTCTCGCGCACGCCTGAGCCCTGCCGGCGCAGAACGGCGCCTTGGAAGGCCTGGACGCGCTCGCGGTTGCCTTCCACCACCCGCACGTTGACCTTGACCGTGTCACCGGGCGAGAAGTCGGGGATGTCGTCGCGCAGGCTGCTGCGGTCGATGAGGTCGGTGAAATGCATGGCGCGCTGGACTCCTGGGGTGCAGGCCGGGACGGGCCAGCCTACGGCAACAGGTCGAAGGATTCCAAGAGGGCCTGTTCGTCGACCGTCAACCCGCCCCGGGCGTCGACCAGGTCGGGCCGATGTCGCAGCGTACGGGCCAGGGCCATGGCGCGACGCCACCGGGCGATGCGGCCATGATCCCCGGAGCGCAGGACCTCAGGCACGTCCCAGTCGCGAAAGCGGGCGGGACGGGTGTAGTGCGGGTACTCGAGGAGGCCGTCGCTGAAGCTCTCCTCCCCTGCCGACGCGGCATTGCCCATCACCCCCGGCACCAGCCGGCCCACGACCTCCAGCACCACCATGGCAGCCACCTCGCCGCCGGCCAGCACGTAGTCGCCCACCGAAAGCTCGCCGTCGACCAGGTGGGTTCGAACGCGCTCGTCGACGCCCTCGTAGCGCCCGCACAGCAACGAGAAGCCCTCGCCGGCGGCCAGCTCCCGGGCCAGCGGCTGGTCGAGGCGCCGCCCGCCCGGCCCCAGCAGGTACAGCGGCCGAGGAGGCTCGACGGCCTCGACGGCGGCGAACAGGGGCTCGGGCATGAGGACCATCCCCGCCCCACCGCCGAAGGGTGCGTCGTCGACGGACCGGTGGGGGTCGCTCGCCGCCGCCCGCAGGTCGTGGACCCGCACGTCCAGCACACCGCGCGCCGCGGCCCGCCCGAGCAGGCTGCCCCCGGCGAAGTGGGCGACCAGGTCCGGGAAGATGGTGAACACGTCGACGCGCACCCGGTCTCCTTGCGCCGCGACGGTCAGGCGCCGTCGAGCAGCCCGGCGGGCGGGTCGACCGTGACCCGCCCGGTGGCGGTGCCCACGACGAAGCGCAGTGGCACCAGTCGCCCGTCGTCGAGCACCAGCAGGTCGCTCGCCGGATTGGCCTCCACCGCCGTCACCCGACCGTGCACGGTGCCGTGGAGGTCGGCCACCTCGCTGCCGATGAGCTCGTGTACCCACAGGGTCTCGGGGTCATCCAGCGGCGGGGCCCGCAGCGAGCCCCGCAGGGCCTCGGCCCCGGGCCGGTCGGTCACCCCGATGAAGGCCACCAGGTAGCCGTCCTGGTGGGGACGGGCGGCGGCGACCTCTCGCTCGCCGGCGACGGTCACGAGCACGGTGCCCGGCGCCAGGCGC
Organism: Acidimicrobiales bacterium; assembly: GCA_035942035.1. Taxonomy (GTDB): domain Bacteria; phylum Actinomycetota; class Acidimicrobiia; order Acidimicrobiales; family CADCSY01; genus JAHWJR01. The sequence goes on along the minus strand of DASZDK010000004.1, from coordinate 19,598 downwards.
TCGGTCCGGTCGGTCACCAGCTTGACGGCCACCTCGCCGCGGATCCCGTGGGCACGGACCACCCGCCCGATCTCGAGCAGAGGCGGGTCGGTACGCCCCACCACCCGCTCAGTCGACGAAATCGACGTCGACCGAGATGCCGTCGTCGGCCGCCGCGGCCCGCACGATGGTGCGGATGGCGTTGGCAATGCGCCCGCGCCGGCCAATGACCCGCCCCATGTCGTCGGGAGCCACCCGTACCTGCAGGCGCAGGCCCCGGCGGTCGTCCTCCTCGGAGATCTCGATGGCCTCCGGGTCGTCGACCAGCGTGCCGACCAGGTACTCGAGGACGTCGATGGCGGTGGCGCCAGGCAACCGATTTGGGTCGTCGGCGTCTTCGTCGGCGTCCTCGACGGCTTGGTCCTCGAGGTCGCTCATGTCGAGACGGTGCCCTTGAACTCGTCCCAGGCGCCCGACGCCTTCAGCAGCCGCTGCACCCGCTCGGTCGGCTCGGCCCCCTTGCGGAGCCACTCGACCGCCTTGGTGTTGTCGATGGCCACGCCCGATGGTTCCTGCCGGGGCTGGTAGGTGCCCACGATCTCGATGAACCGCCCGTTGCGCGGGGAGCGGCTGTCGGCGGCCACCACCCGGTAGGTCGGCTGCTTCTTCTTGCCCATCCGAACGAGCCGGAGCTTGACGGCCACGTGATGCTCTCCATTCGCTTGCGCCGCTCGTGGCGGCCGATGTCATGGCGGCGGCTGCCGCCGGCTACTTCAGGTTGAGCTCCTGGAGGTTGGGCAGCGCCGGCATCCGCCGTTTGCCCTTTCCGCCCTTGGCGGCACCCCCGAAGCGCTTCATCATCTTGGACACGTCCTTGAACTGCTTCAGCAGCAGGTTCACCTCGCTGATCGAGGTTCCGCTGCCGTTGGCGATCCGGGCCCGTCGCGATCCGTTGACCAGATCGGGGTGGGACCGCTCCTCGGGGGTCATCGAGCGAATGATCGCCTCGATTCGACCGAGCTCCTTCTCCCCGATGTCGGCGTTCTTCACCTCTTTCGGGATCCCCGGCATCATACCGATGATGTTCTGCAGGGGCCCCATCTTGCGGACCTGCTGCATCTGCTCGAGGAAGTCGTCCAGGCTGAACTCGCCCTCGAGCAGGGCCTGCTCGGCCTTGGCCGCCACCTCGCGGTCGTACTGCTGCTCGACCTTCTCGATGAGGGTGAGCACGTCGCCCATCCCGAGAATGCGGTCGGCCATCCGGTCGGGATGGAACTGCTCGAAGTCGGCCACCTTCTCGCCCACCGAGGCGAAGGCGATGGGCCGGCCGGTGACCTCCTTGACCGATAGCGCGGCACCGCCCCGGGCGTCGCCGTCGAGCTTGGACAGGATCACGCCGTCGAGCTGGAGCGCCTCGTGGAAGGCCTCGGCCACGCTCACCGCGTCCTGACCGGTCATGGCGTCGACCACCAGGAAGGTGTAGTGCGGCTGCACCGCCCCGGAGATCTGGCGGACCTGCTCCATCATCTCGATGTCGATGGCCAGCCGACCGGCGGTGTCGACGATGCACACGTCGCGGCCCTTGTCACGGGCCTCCTCGACGCCGGCGGCGGCCACGGCAACCGGGTCGGTGGGTTCGCTGAACACCGGCACCCCGACCTGCCCACCGAGGGTGCGCAGCTGGTCGACCGCCGCCGGGCGCTGGAGGTCGGCGCCCACGAGGATGGGGTTGCGGCCCTGTTGCTTGAACCAGCGCGCCAGCTTGGCGCAGGCGGTGGTCTTGCCCGAGCCCTGCAACCCCGCCAGCAGCACGACGGTCGGGGGCTTGTCGGCGAAGGTCATCTTGAGGGTCTGGCCGCCCAGGGTGCCGATGAGCTCGGCGTGGACGATCTTGATGACCTGCTGGGCCGGGGTCAGGCTCTTGCTCAGGTCGGCCTCGAGGCACCGCTGCTTGATGCGCGCCAGCAGGTCCTTGACCACCCGGAAGTTGACGTCGGCCTCGAGCAGGGCCAAGCGGATCTCCCGCAGGACCTCGTCGATCTCGGGCTCGCCCATGCGCCCCCGGCTCCGGAGGCGCGCGAAGATCCCTTCGAAGCGATCGGTCAGCGTGTCGAACATGCGGGAAGCCAGGTTACCGGCCCGGGGCGCCCCGCCGGTCCGGGCGGTGTCGCTCCGCTCGCCAGAGCGGTCAGGAGAACAGCGCCTCGACGAACTCGTCGGGGTCGAAGGGGATCAGGTCGTCGACCGTCTCGCCCAGGCCGACCAGCTTCACCGGGATGCCCAGCTCCCCCTGGATGGCGAGGACGATGCCGCCACGGGCAGAACCGTCGAGCTTGGTGAGCACCACGCCGGTCACCTCCACCGCCTCGGTGAAGACCTGGGCCTGGTTGAGCCCGTTCTGGCCGGTTGTGGCGTCGAGGACCAGCAGCACCTCGGTGACCCGGCCCGGTGGCTTCTCCGCCACTCGCCGCACCTTGCGCAGCTGCTCCATGAGGTTCACCTTGGTGTGCAGCCGCCCGGCCGTGTCAGCCAGCACCAGGTCAGCCTGGCGCGCCGCCGCCTGCTGCACGGCGTCGAAGATGACTGAGCTGGGGTCGCCGCCTTCGGCGCCCTGGACGAGCTCGGCGTCGACCCGCTGCGCCCACACCCCGAGCTGTTCGGCCGCCGCCGCCCGGAAGGTGTCGCCGGCGGCCATGACCACGGACCGGCCGTCCGCCTGCTGGATCTTGGCCAGCTTGCCGATGGTGGTGGTCTTGCCCACGCCGTTGACCCCCACGAACAGCCACACGTTGGGCGCGCCGGGCTCGTAGTGCAGGCTGCGGTCGGCCACCGCCAGGCGAGCCTTGAGGTCGCCCTTGAGCTGGGCCAGCAGGGCCTCGGGCTCGGTGATGTGCTTCTCGGCCACCTCGGCGCGCAACTCCTCGAGCAGCGTGGTCGTGGTCTTGACGCCCACGTCGGCGCGGATCAGCGCCTCCTCGAGCTCCTCCCAGGTCTCCTCGTCGATCTCGGTGCGGGACAGCACCGAGCTGACGTAGCCGGCGAGCAGGCTGCGAGCCTTGGCCAGGCGGTCGCGAAAGCGGGGCTTGACCCCCTCGGCCTGCTCCACCTCCACGGCATGGGCCAACGCTTCTTCGATCTCGGCGACGGTGGCCGGATCCGGCTCGGCCTCGGGGGCGTCGGCCGCCTTCTCCGCCGGCGGCGGCTCGCCCGGGCGAGGGGCCAACCCCACCCCCGACGACGGCTGGTTGAGTTGGGCCTGGTCGACGTCGAGCCCGTGATCGGCCTGGTCGGGCGGCGCCGGTCGGCGTCGGTCGGCGTCGGCCTGGGGCGCCGCCACCGGCTCTTCCTCAGGCCATGGGTTGCGCCGGGCGTCGACGATGCCGACGACCGAAGCGATGAGGATCAACAGCGCGACGATGAGGATGACGACGTCCATGGCGCTGGCAGCCTACCCACGCCCGCTGGGCGCCCCCCGACCGGCGCGGGCCCTCACCGGCTCGAGGGCACGCCGTGCCGCACGTCAGCCGGCGGCCGCTCCCAGCCGCTCGCTGACCACCGCAGAGGCCCCTCCGGGGGCCATGGTGACCCCGTAGAGCACGTCGGCGATGCCCATCGTCCGCTGCTGGTGGCTGACGATGAGCAGCTGGGCCTCCTTGCGGAACTCCTGGATCAGGTCGAGGAAGCGGTGCAGGTTGACGTCGTCGAGGGCGGCTTCGACCTCGTCGAGGATGTAGAACGGCGACGGCCGGCTGCGGAAGACGGCGAAGAGGTAGGCCAACGCCGTCAACGAGCGCTCCCCTCCCGAGAGGAGCGAGATGGAGCGGACGTTCTTGCCCGAGGGGCGGGCCTGCACCCTGATGCCGGTCTCCAGGGGGTTGCCCGGATCGGTCAGCTCCAGGCGCCCCTCGCCGCCCGGGAACAAGGTGGCGAACAGACGGGTGAAGTTCTCGGCCACGTCGGCGAAGGCGGAGACGAACACGTCGACGATCTCGGCGTCGACGGCGCGGATGACCTTGGCCAGCTCCCGGCGCGAGCTCTTGACGTCGTCGAGCTGGTCCTCCAGGAACGCCTGCCGCTCGCGGAGGGAGGCGGCCTCCTCCAGGGCCAAGGGGTTCACCGGGCCCATCAGTCGGAGCTCGCGCTCGAGGGCGCGTGCCCGGGCGGCGGGAGGCGTTCCCTCGGCCAGCGGGGGGCACGGAGCCGCCAACGCCTCCGCCGGCTCGGCGTCGAGGTCGCGCCGGAGTGCCTCGGTGGCGGCCTCGATCCGCAGCGTCAGCTCCTGGGCCTCCATGCCGGCGCGCAGTGCCCGCTCACGCAGCTCCTCCAGCCGGCGCTCGGCGACCACCCGCTCGGCCCGCAGGTGATCGAGCCGCTGGCCGAGGGCCCGGGTCTGCTCAGACTGGCGGCGGCGACGCTCCCGCAGCTCGGCGAGGGTGGCCTCGAGGACGGTCAGGCGGTCGCCCACCAGGGCCACCAGGCGCTCGAGCGCGGTGCGGCGCCGGTCGAGCTCGATTCGCTCCGCCTCGGCCCGGGCCCGCCGCTCGCGCATCCCCGACAGGCGGTCCTCGACCTCGGACAGACGCCGCTGGAGCCACGACCGACGGTCGGCCAGGCCCGTGGCCCGGATCTCGACGTCGGACCGGAGGGCGGCCACCGCCACCGCCCGCTCCTCGAGCCGGTGGCGCTCGGCGTCGAGCTCCCGGCGATGGGCTGCCGCCCGGTCCTCCTCGGTCTCGAGCGCCGGCAGGGCGGCCTCGAGCCGGGCCAGGTGACGACGCTCGCCGGCGGCCGCCTCCCGAAGGGCCGCCAGCTGGCCTCGCAGCTCCTCGACTTCGGCGGTCGCCGCCTCCGCCTCCCGTCGCACCCGGGCGGCGGCGTGGTCGGTGGTGGACCGCACGGCAGCGTTGTCCCGAAGCGCCGAGGCCGCCGCCGCCTCCGCCCGACGGGCCTCGTCGCGCCGGGAGCGGGCCGCTCCTAGGCGCTGCTCCGCCTGCTGCACCGCCTCCTCGCCAGCAGTGGCTCGCTGCCGTGCCTCGTCCCGCGCCGCCGAGGTGGCGCCCGTTGCCGCGCCTCCCACACGCCAACCCTCGGGGCCGAAGCGGTCGCCGGCGTGGGTCACCACGACCGCGTCGGGATGGCGCAGGGCGGCGTCGACCGCCGCCTCCCAGGCGGACGGCCCGTCCCCGCCCACGCACGTCGCACCGCCGACGAGGACGTCGAGCAGTGCTGCCACCCCGTCGTGGAGCGAGCGAACGTGGGCCCGGACCGCCACGCCCTCCGGCGCCGGCGCCGGCGGCCGCCGCTCCAGGCCCAGCGCCAGCACCGCCCCCGTCCCCTCCCGGCGCAGCACGTCGAGGGCCCGGCGGGCCGAGTGGTCGCCGTCCACCACCACCGCGGCCAACGCCGGGCCAGCGGCGGCCTCGAACGCCACCTCCCACCCTCGGTCGACCTCCACCAGCTCCTGGAGGGCACCCAGCGCCCCCTCCACCCCCGCCAGGCGCTCGGCCCCCGCCCGGGCCCGCGCCGTGTCGACGGCGGCGGCGAGGGCTTCGGCCCGCGCCGCCCACGTGTGGCGCTCGGCGTCGGCCGAACGCAGGGCAGCCTCGGCCTCGGTCAGCGCCGTCTCGGCGCCGGTCACGGCGGCGGCGGCGGAGCGCACGTCGACATCGAGGCGCTGGTGCTCCTCCTCGGCCCGCCGGCGCCGCCGCTCGAGCTCGCCGTGCTCGGACGCCAGCCGGGCGTTCCGCTCGTGCAGGGAGGCGAGGCGCACCTCGCCCCGGGCACACTCGGCCTCGCCTCGCTCGGCGGCGGTGCGCACGGCGGCCAGGGCGCTGCGGGCCCGAGCCGCGGCGTCACCGGGATCACCGGCGAGCTCCGGGCACCGACGGGCCAGCGCCTCACGCTCGGCCGCCAGCGCCGCCTCGCACTCGGCCACCCGCTCCAGGTCCGGGTGCAACGCCCGCACCTCCTGCTCGACCGCCTGCAGGTCGGCATGGAGGCCGGCTGCCTCGGCCTCCAGGGTGGCCACGACGGTCCGATCGAGTGCCGCGCCCGCCTCCCGCTCGACGCTGCGCCGACGCTCGGTGAGCACCGCCACCAGTCCCCGAGCCTGAGCGGCCAGCCGCTCGATGCGGGCCAGAGGCTCGGCCAGGTCGTCGGCCCCGGCGGCCGTCAGCTCGACCCGGGCCTGCTCCACGGCGTCGTCGAGACGGGCCAGCTCGGCCCGCGCCGAAGCGTCGTCCTCGGCCAGGCGGCCGGAGCCCTCGGTCGCCACCGCCTGGCGCGTCTGCAGCCCTGCCAGCTCCCGCCCGGCGAGATGGAGCCGCAGGCCGTGGAGCTCCTCGACCAGAGCACCGTGGCGCTGCGCCGCCTCGGCCTGGCGCTCGAGGGGGCGCAGCTGGCGGCGCACTTCCCGCACCAGGTCGGACAGACGCACGAGGTTCCCCTCGGTGGACTCCAGCCGGCGCTCGGCCTTCTCCTTGCGGCGGCGGTACTTCAGCACGCCGGCGGCCTCCTCGATCACCGCCCGTCGCTCCTCCGGGCGGGCCTCGAGCACGGCGTCGAGCTGGCCCTGGCCCACGATGACGTGCTGGGTGCGGCCCACGCCGGAGTCGCTCAGCAGCTCTTGCACGTCGAGTAACCGGCACGGCACGGAGTTGATGGCGTACTCGCTGGTCCCGCTGCGGAACAGCGTCCGGCTGATCGTCACCTCGGAGAACTCGATGGGCAGCATGCCGGAGCCGTTGTCGATGGTGAGGCTCACCTCGGCCCGCCCGAGAGCCGCCCGGTCGGCGGTCCCGGCGAAGATGACGTCGTCCATCCTCGACGAGCGGACGGTCCGCGGGCCCTGGGCGCCGAGGACCCACGCCACGGCGTCGACGACGTTGGACTTGCCGCTGCCGTTGGGCCCCACGACCACGGAGACCCCGGGCTCCAGGTGCAACGTGGTGGTGTCGGCAAAGGACTTGAAGCCCTTCAGCGTCAGACTCTTGAGGTACACGCGGCCTTCGAGGCTAGGCGCCCCGGCGAGCGACGCCGGGGATGTCGCTCAGACCTGGCAGGCCGGGCAGAAGAACGTGGAGCGCTGGGACCACTTCTGGCGCACCACCGGCTGGCGACACCTCCGGCAGGCCTCGCCCTCCCGGGCGTACACCTTGTGCTCCGCCTGGTAGTTGCCCACCACCCCGTAGAGGTCCCGGTACTGCTGGTCGCTCAGCGTCGAGCCTCGGTGCTTGATGGCGTCGTGCATGGTCTCGAGCACCGCCCGGTACAGCCGGCGCACCTCCTGGGTGCTCAGCGAGTCGGAGACCCGGTCGTGGCGCACCCCGGCGGCCCAGAGGATCTCGTCGCTGTAGATGTTCCCGATCCCGGCGATGAACCGTTGGTCCATCAGCAACGTCTTGAGCTTCACCTTCCGGGCCCGCAGCAGCGCCCCGAAGACGTTCCAGCTCAACACGTCCTCGACGGGGTCGAAGCCGAGCTCTCCGATTTCGGGGACGTCGGTCTCCAACGTGTCGGCGGCCGCCACGAACAGCTCACCGAAGGTCCGAGGGTCGACGAAGCGCAGCTCACCACCCTGGGTGAAGGTGAACGTGACGTGGGTGTGCGGCAGGACCTCGTCCTTGGCCGTGGCCTTGCGCAGCTGCCCGCTCATGCCGAGGTGCACGATGAGCACGTCCTCACCGAGGGAGAACAGCAGGTACTTGCCCTTGCGGGTGACCCGCTCCAGCTTGCGCCCCTCCAGCTTGCCGATGAAGTGCTTCTTGTTGGGGTGGCGGCGGATGGCGCGCATACCGCTGACCTCGACGGCCTTGATCCGCCGGCCCACCACCTCCTTGTCGAGATCACGGCGCAGCGTCTCCACCTCGGGCAGCTCGGGCATCAGGCGTCCGCGCCCTCTCCAGCGCCGTTGTCGGCGAAGACGATCACCAGGGCCTCCCACACCATCTGGGCGGCCGCCTGCTCGGCCTGCTTCTTGGACGTTCCCTCGCCGGTGCCCCGGCGGTCGCCCACCTCCACCTCGGCGGAGAAGTGCTTGGCGTGGTCTGGCCCCCGCTCGGTCACGGAGTAGCGGGGCAGCGTCTCGAACCGCGTGGCCGACAGCTCCTGGAGTCGCGTCTTGTAGTCGGTGCCCCCCGGCCCTGAAGCCGCCTCGATGATGCGCTCGGCGAGCAGGTCGAGGACCAGCTCGGTCACCGCGTCCCAGCCGGCGTCCAGGTACACGGCCCCGATCACGGCCTCCATGGCGTCGGCGAGGATCGACGTCTTCCGGCGGCCGCCGGAGGTGTCCTCACCCTTCCCCAGGCGCAACGCCTCCCCCACCCGCAGCTCCGCCGCCACCTCGGCCAGGACCACGGAACTGACCACCCTGGCCCGGATCTTGGCCAGCTCCCCCTCGGGGAGCCCGGGATAGGCGCCATAGATGTGGTCGGTCACGACCAGCCCGACCACGGCATCACCGAGGAACTCCAGCCGCTCGTTCGACTTTGCACCCGGCGACTCGGCGCACCACGAGCGATGGGTCAGGGCGCGCACCAGCAGGTCGTCGTCTCGGAAGCGCTGCGGCAGGCGCCGGGACAGCGCCTGGAGCTCCGGCGCTGTCACCAGCGGCTCAGTGGAGGCGCCCGAAGACGTAGTCGACGGCGTCACGCACGGTCTTCAGATCCTCGAGGTCCTCGTCCTCGATGCGAAAGCCGACCGTCCGCTCGCCCACCTCCTCCTCGATGGCCTCCACCAGCTCGATGAGGGCCAGGGAGTCGGCCTCGAGGTCCTCGCCGAAGGAGTCGGCCTCGGAGATCTCCGAGGCATCGATCTCGAGAATGTCAGCCAGGCGGTCACGGATGAGCTCGAAGACCTCGTTGCGGTCCATCGGGCTCTGCTCGACATGGGTCTCAGCGGGCACCAAAAGCTCCATCGACGTCGGGGGATTCGTTCAGCTCCGTCAGCAGCGGCATCGCGCAGACGGCTGCGGGATTGTACACGCCGTGCATTTGCCCGCTCGTGAACGACAACCCCGCCGGCGTTCAGGAGCGGACCGAGGCCGACACCGCCGTCACCAGGGAGCCGACGAGGTCGGCCTCGACCATCTCCTGGGCCACGGCCAGGGCGTTGACCACCGCCGTGGCCGACGAGGAGCCGTGGCTGATGATGCACACGCCGTTGACGCCGAGGAGCATGGCGCCGCCGTAGCTGTCGGGGTTGAGCTCGTCCACCAGGGGCAGCACCGCCGGCCACAGCACCTCGAACGCCTCCCGCAGCTCGTCGGTGGCCGTCATGACCTCGAGCAGGGCCCGCTCCACGAAGCGCATCCCCCCCTCGAGGGTCTTGAGCACCACGTTGCCGGTGAACCCGTCGGTCACCACCACGTCGACATCGGCGCTCATCACGTCACGACCCTCGACGTTGCCCACGAAGGTCCCTCCGCAGCCCTCCCGCCACGCCGGGTCCTCCAGCAGGAGGTGGGTCTCCTTGACCAGGGGGCTGCCCTTGCTGGCCTCCTCCCCGACCGAGAGCAGCCCCACCCGGGGCTCGTCGAGCCCGTAGCGAGAGCGGGCGTAGGCGCAACCCATCTGGGCGAACTGCACCAGCCACGAGGGATGGCACTCGACGTTGGCCCCGGCGTCGAGCAGGACGGTGGGTATGGACCCGGGCACGGGGATGGGGGTGGCGATGGCGGGACGGTGCACCCCCCGGATCCGTCCCATGCGCAGCAAGGCGCTGGCCATCGCCGCCCCGGTGTTGCCAGCACTGACCATGGCGGAGGCGGTGCCGTCCCGCACCGCCTCGGCCGCCCGCACCACGGACGCGTCCTTCTTGCGCCGTACCGACGCGCCCGGGTCGTCGTGCATGTCGATGACCTCTTCGCAGGCCAGCACCTCGAGGTCGCCGCCACCGGCGGCGGCGATGGCGTCGGGGCGCCCCACGAGCACGATGGGTACGCCGTGTTCGTCCGCGGCGCGGCGGGCGCCGACGACGATCTCACCCGGGGCCTGGTCGCCTCCCATGGCGTCGACGGCCACCGGCTTCACTGCCCGGCCTCCCTCGGCTGGTCGCCCCCGCGGCACCCGCGCCCACCGGCGCGTCCGCTCACTCGACGTCGATGGCCTGGCGGCCGCCGTACCACCCGCAGGTGGGGCACACGACGTGGGGCAGCTTCGCCGAAGAGCACTGCGGGCAGAGGCTGCGGGGTGGGCTGTTCAGCCGCCACGAGGCAGCGCGGCGGCTGCGGCTCTTGGCCTTGCTGGTCTTCTTCTTGGGCACGGCCATGCCCGGCTCCGTTCCATCCTGCGGCTGGGGCGCTGCCAGGCTACCTGCCAGCACCCCGAGCGACCGAACCGATGTCCCAGCGCTGCGGAGTCCGCCAGGCGGAGCAGGCGACGACTCAGGTGCGGCTCCGTGCCAACGGGCGCCGGCGGATTATCGCCGGCGCAACGCGGCGGAGCCGCCAGGCGGAGCAGCCGACGACGCAGGTGCGGCTCCGTGCCAACGGGCGCCGGCGGATTATCGCCGGCGCAGATCACAGAGCCTCACTCGTCGAAGCGGAGGTCGTCGAGCGCTGCCCAGCGGGGATCGCTCTGGTCGACCGCGCAGCCACACGCCCCCTGGTTGAGATCGGCCCCGCACTCGGGGCACAGCCCGGCGCAGTCGTGCCGGCACAGCGGCGCCAGGGGCAGCTCGAGCAGCACGGCCTCGCGCGCCACCGGCTCGACGTCGATGTGGTCGCCCTGGAGGGGCTGGGTCTCGCCCTCGGTCGGGTCGGGCTCGTAGATCTCCAGGATCGCCGCCGTCAGCGTGGCTTCGACGGGACGGAGGCACCGGCGGCAGTCCCCCACCCAGGGGGCTGCCGTGGTGCCCTTGACCACCACGCCGGTGTTGACCGACTGGAGGTGGAGCTCGAGGTGGACGGGCGCTCCCTCGGGCACCTTGCTTCCCAGCACCCGCAGACCGTCGAGGACGGCGTCGAGCGACTCGTCACGCCGCTCGCCGGGGCGGGCCAGGAGGTCGCCCACCCCCAGCAACAGGCCGCCTGCCGGCGCCATCAGCCGGAGTCCTGGTCGTAGAAGCCCTCGACTCCCTCGCCGTCCTCTCCGAGGAACCCCTCCTCGTCCTGGTCCACGTCCTCCTCGGGCAGGGCGACCTGGAGCCGGGCCCGGCCCGCCTGGACGGTCTTCACCGTGCGGTCGAGGACGATCTCGAACTGGGCCAGCTTCTGGTCGCAGAAGTCCTCCGCCTGGTGGCGCAGGCGCCGGGCCTGGACTTCCGCCTCCTCCACCGTGCGCCGGGCCACGGCCTGGGCCTCGCGCACGACCTCGGTGCGCTGCACCATCCGCTCGGCGCGCACCCTGGCGGCCTCGAGGATGTCGTCGCCCTCCCGCTGCACCTTGGTGAGGAACTCCTGGCGCTCGCGGAGTAGCCACCGCGCCGCCCGCAGCTCCTCCGGCAGGCGGTTGACCGCCTCCTCGACCAGCTCCAGCACCTCGTCGCGGTTGATCATCACCGACGTGGACAGCGGCATCTGACGGGCGTTCCCGACCAGGTCGGCCACCCGCCGCAACAGGGTCTCGACCTCGGCCGCCGCCCCGCTGGCCGGGGCGTACTCCTGCTCGGCGGCGTCCATCGGCTCGCCTCCTCTCATGTTCGGTACTTCTCGTGGAGCCGCTTGGCCACCGCCTCGGGCACCATGGTGCCCACGTCGCCACCCAGCCGCACGATCTCGCGGATGTACTTGGAGGCGATGTAGGAGTTGGCTGAGGCCGAGGGCACGAACAGGGTGTGCACCCCCGAGATGGCGAGGTTCATCTGGGCCTGGGCCATCTCACTCTCGAAGTCCGAAGGCGCCCGCAGCCCCCGGATGATCATGTCGGCACCCACGGCGGCCGCCAACTCCACGACGAGGGTGGAGAAGCTGGTCACCTCGACGTTGTCGATGCCGGCCACCGACTCGGCGATCACGTCGATCCGCTCGGGAAGGGTGAGCAGCGGCGCTCCCTTCTGAGGGCTGTGCCACGCCGCCACCACCACCTCGTCGAACAGGTCGGCGACCGTCTCGACGAGCTCCAGGTGTCCGTTGTGGAACGGGTCGAACGACCCCGGGTACAGCACTTTGGCCAAGAGGTTGCCTCCGCTCACCGAAGCCGGACGAAGGTCACCACGGTAGCCCCGTAGCGCTTGACCCGGACCGGTTCCCACCGCTCCCCGGGATCAATCTCCCGGTCGGACTCCAACACGGCCAGACCGGCGTCGACGAGTTCGAGAAGGCCCGACCACGAGGAGCCGTCGAAGTCGTACGGCGGGTCGAGCAGGGCCAGGTCGAAGCGCCCGGGGCCGGAGGCGACGAACCGGGAGGCGTCGGAGCGCACGACGGTGCCGGCGGCGGCCAGGCCGGTGGTGGCCAGGTTGGCTCGCACGGCAACAAGCGCCGTCGGGTCGTGGTCGACGAACGTGGCGGCGGCCGCGCCGCGAGAGAGCGCCTCGATGCCGAGGGCACCGGAACCGGCGAACAGGTCGAGCACCGAGGCGTCCTCCAGCGCGTCCAGACTGCTCAAGGCGTTGAACGTCGCCTCCCGCACCCGGTCGCTGGTTGGGCGGACCGTACGACCCCGGGGGCTGGCCAGGCGCCGACCCCGGGCCCTGCCCGCCACCACCCGCACCGTTTCGACCCTACGCGCCGTCGAGCCGGGCGGCTCCCGTCAGCTCTTGAACAGGTACTCCGTGGGGTCGTCGCCGGCGTCGTCGCCATCGGGACCGAGGAGCAACTCCAGCTCCTCGGCCAGCCAAGGGTGGGCGTCGAGGCTTCCCGTCGTCGAGACCAGGTCGAAGGCGATGTCGCGCGCCCGCCCGACCCACTCCTTGTCCCGCCGCAACGATGCCAGGCGGAGATCGCTTCGGCCCTTCTGGTGGGCGCCCATGATCGTTCCCTCGCCGCGGAGCTCGAGATCGACCTCGGCCAGCTCGAAGCCGTCGGTCGTGCGCTCCAGGGCCGACAGCCGGGCCTCGGACTCGGCGGTGGTGCCCTCGCCGAGCAGGAAGCACCATGACGCGGCCGCGCCCCGGCCCACCCGGCCCCGCAGCTGGTGCAGCTGGGCCAACCCGAAGCGGTCGGCGTCGATCACGACCATGACCGTGGCGTTGGGGACGTCGACACCCACCTCGATGACGGTGGTGGCGACCAGCACGTCGAGCGTGCCGGCCCGGAAGGCGTCCATGACCAGTTCCTTGTCGCGAGCGCTGACCCGCCCGTGCAGCAGTCCCAGGCGCAGCCCGGTGAGCTCCCCCTCGCGCAGGCGGTCGTAGGTCTCCTGGGCCGAGCGCACCTCGAGCTTGTCGGACTCCTCGATCAACGGGCAGACCACGTACGCCTGGTGACCGGCCTCGGCCTCCTCCCGCACCCGTGCCCACGCCTGGCCCTCCTCGAGCTCGCCGCGGGCCCAACGGGTGGCGATCGGCGTGCGTCCCGGCGGCAGCTCGTCGAGCACGCTCACGTCCAGGTCGCCGTAGACGGTCATGGCCGCGGTGCGGGGGATGGGCGTGGCCGTCATGACCAGGACGTCGGGGACCGCACGCCCCTTTCCTCGCAGCGCCGCCCGCTGCTCGACCCCGAAGCGGTGCTGCTCGTCGATCACCGCCACCCCGAGCGAGCGGAACGACACGTGCTCCTGGATGAGGGCGTGGGTGCCCACGACCAGGTCGACGTCGCCCGCCTCCAGGGCGGCGGCCACCCGGGCCCGCTCGGCCGGAGAGGTACGTGAGGTCAACAGCTCCACCCGGACGGGGCGCTCGCCGAAGAGGTTGTCCCCCTCGGCGGGCAGGGTCAGTCCGTCGAGCATGCTGCGCAGGCCCAGGTGGTGCTGCTCGGCCAGCACCTCGGTGGGCGCCATGAACGCTCCCTGGTGCCCGCCCTGCACGGCGACGAGAAGGGCGCTGAGGGCAGTGACGGTCTTGCCGGAACCGACGTCGCCCTGCAGCAGGCGGTGCATCGGCACCGGGGAGGCCAGGTCGGTGGCGATCTCGTCGATGGCCCGCCGCTGGGCGCTGGTCAGGGGGAACGGCAGACGCTGGTGGAACCGGCCCACGAGGTCGCCCCCGACGTCGTGGGAGACCCCGACGGCGGCGGTCTCGAGCTGGCGCTTGCGCCGGACGAGCACGAGCTGGATCCGGAGCAGCTCGTCGAACACCAGCCGGCGCCGGGCGGTGCGATGGTCGTCCGCCGAACCGGGCAGGTGGATGCCCCGAAGGGCAGCCGTTCGGTCCGTGAGGCCGAAGCGGGCCAGCACGTCGGGCGGAACGGGGTCGAGGAACTCCCCCGCCCGGGCCAGCGCCTCCTCGACCCAGTCGCCGAGCTCCCAGGTGCTCAATCCCGCCTTCTCCGACTGCGGGTAGATGGGCACGATGCGACCCGTGCGGTCACCCACCAGGTCGACGACCGGGTTGGTCATCTGCCGCCGGCCCCGGAACTCCTCCAACTTGCCGAAGAACACTGCCGAGGCGCCCACCTTGAGCTGGTTGGCCCGCCATGCCTGGTTGAAGAACGTGCACCGCAGGTAACCCGACCCGTCGGTGACGTCGATCTCCACCAGGCTGCGGCCGTTGCGGGTTCGCCGGGCGTGGGCCCGGCGGACTCGCCCTAGGACCATGGCCTCCTCGCCGAGGGCCAGGTCGGCGATGCGGGCCTGGTTGGTGCGGTCGACGTACCGGCGGGGGTAGTGCATGAGCAGGTCGAGGACGGTGGTGATCCCCACCGCGGCGAGGCCCTGGGTTTTCTTGGCCCCCACGCCGGCCAGCTCGGTCACCGCGATGGCGGCGAGCTGCCCGAGCCGCCGCCCCGTCGGTTTGCCGATGTGGTGCCGGTTCGCTGCCGGCGCCGGCGAGGGTGGCGAAGGTTCGCTCACTCGATCCCGAGGAGGTATGGGTACAGCGGTTGGCCGCCCTGGTGGACCTCGACCTCGACGTCGGGCCGCTCCGCATCCAGCCACTCGGTGACACCGGCGGTGTCCTCGGCGCCGGCGCCCTCACCCACGATCAAGGTGACGATCTCGTGGCTCGGACCAACGAGGGCATCGAGCAGAGCCACGGTCGCCCCCACCAGGGTGTCGTCGACCACCTGCACGCCGCCGTCGGAGATGCCGAGCCAGTCGCCCTCGCGGATGGGCCCGGCGTCGCTCACCGAGTCGCGCACGGCCCAGGTCACCTCCCCGGCCACCACGCCTTGGGCGGCGGCGGCCATGGCTCGGGCGTTGTCGTCCACCCCGGCCGCCGGGTCGTAGGCGAGGAGCGCGGCCATGCCCTGCACCGCGGCCCGAGTGGGCACCACCCGCACCTCCTTGGCGCTCACCCCGTCGACCTGCTCGGCCACGGCCACGATGTTGCCGTTGTTGGGCAGGATGATCGCCGCCGCCGACCGCAGCTGGTCGACCGCGCCGGCCAGCGACGCCGTGGACGGGTTCATCGACTGGCCGCCGGCCACCACCGCGCTCGCGCCGAGCGACTCGAAGAGCTGGCGCAGACCGTCGCCGTTGGCCACGGCGACGACGGCGGTGGTGCGCGCGCGCGGCGCGTCCCCGGCCCCGGGCGAGGCCGGGGCCGACCCCTCGCGCACCCACCGCTCCTCCTCCACCTGCTCGCTGAGATCGGTCACCCGGATCTGCCGCGGCCGGCCGCAGTCGATGGCCGCCTCGATGGCCGCGCCGACGTCGTCGGTGTGCACGTGGCAGTTCCACAGGCCGTCACCGCCCACGATGGCGACGGAGTCGCCGATGCCCGCCCACGCCTCACGCAGCGCAGGGATGGTGTCGTCGGGAGCTTCGAGCAGGTGCATGACCTCGTAGCGCAGATGGGACCCCGCCTCGGCGCCGGGCTCGGCCCGGCGTTCCGCCGGGACGACCGCCCCGGCGTCGACGTCGGGTGGGGGCAGGGGTCGCCCGGCGACCACACACAGCGCGGCATCGAGGAGGAGGAGGAAGCCGGCGCCCCCGGCGTCGACGACGCCCGCCTGGCGGAGCACGTCGAGCAGCTCCGGGGTGCGCTCCAGGGCGGCGCCGCCCCGGGTCAGAGCGACCTCGAGCACCTCGACCAGGGGGGGCTCGTCAGCCTCGAGCGACCCGGCCGCCTCGGCGGCCTCTCGCACGACGGTCAGGATGGTGCCCTCCACGGGCTGGCCGACGGCCTTGTAGGCGCCCTCGGCGGCGGTGGCCAGGCCGCACGCGAAGGTCCGCCCGTCGACGCCGTCGGCGCCGGCGCCCGAGAACGCGCTCGTCAGGCCCCGCAGGATCTGGGACAGGATCACCCCCGAGTTGCCCCGGGCCCCCATCAGGGCCCCGTGGGCCACCGCCTTGCACACCGACGCCATGTCGGTCTCGGCCCCTTCGAGCTCGGCCACCACCGACTCGACGGTGAGCGCCATGTTGGTGCCGGTGTCACCGTCCGGCACGGGGTAGACGTTGAGCCGGTTGATCGCCTCCTGGTGCGACCGGAGGGCGTCCCGGTACGCCCGCACCACGGCGCGGAGGTCGTCCGCCCCCAAGCGTTCCAGGGGTGCCATGCCCGGCGATGCTACTCCGGGCGGGCCCCCGCAACGGCGCTGGTAGCATCGCCGCCATGGCATCGGTGTGTGACGTGTGCGGCAAGCGCCCTTCCTTCGGCATGAGTGTCAGCCACTCACACCGGCGCACCAAGCGGCGCTGGAACCCCAACGTCCAGCGGGTGCGAGCCGTGGTCGACGGGGCCCCCAAGCGCCTCCGGGTGTGCACCTCGTGCATCAAGGCCGGGCGCGTGGTCAAGCGGCCGAGACCGGCCCGCACCTGATCGACCCACCAGGGAGGCCGGCGTGCAGGGAGTGATCAAGTCCTACGACCCGGGCAGCGGCCAGGGCACGTTGGTCGCCGACACCGACCTGTCCGAGTACGACCTCGCTGAGAACGCGCTCGTGGGTTCGTTGTTCCGCATGCTGCGCCAGGGGCAACGAGTGGTCTTCGACCTCGACGACACCGGCCGGGCGACGCATCTGCGCCTGGGCTCGGAGGTCGACATGGGTACGCCCGGGTTCGATGCCGAGGGCACCGCGATCCCCGACACCGGCTGACGTTGCATCGTCGCCCCGGCGGAAGGGCTCACCCACTCCTGGGGGAGCCGCAGTGACCACCGCCACCCCCCACACCGACGGGACCACCCACGCCCGACTGCTCGACTGGGTCGAGCGCACCGCCCGGCTGTGCCAACCCGACGCCGTCGAGTGGTGCGACGGGTCCGACGAGGAGTACCAGCGGCTCATCCGCCGCCTGGTCGAGTCGGGGACCCTCGTCGAGCTGGACCACACCCTGCGGCCCAACAGCTTCCTGGCCCGCTCCGACCCCGCCGACGTCGCCCGCGTCGAGGACCGGACCTTCATCTGTTCGACCCTCGAGCAGGACGCCGGCCCGACCAACAACTGGGCCGACCCGGTGGAGATGCGGTCGACGCTCACCGCGCTCTTCGAGGGTTCCATGCGGGGCCGCACCATGTACGTGGTGCCCTTCTCCATGGGCCCGCTGGCCTCTCCCCTGGCCCACATCGGCGTGGAGATCACCGACTCGGCCTACGTGGCCGCCAACATGCGGATCATGACCCGCATGGGCACGGCCGTGCTCGACCAGCTCGGCGACTCCGGCGCCTTCGTGCCCTGCCTGCACACCGTCGGTGCCCCCCTCCAGCCCGGACAGCCCGACGTGGCCTGGCCGTGCGACCCCGGCAACCGCTACATCGTGCACTTCCCGCAACGCCGTGAGATCTGGTCCTACGGCTCCGGCTACGGGGGCAACGCCCTGCTCGCCAAGAAGTGCTTCGCCCTGCGCATCGCCTCGGTCATGGGACGGGACGAGGGGTGGCTGGCCGAGCACATGTTGATCATCGGCGTCACCCCGCCCGGTGGGGAGAAGCGCTACGTCGCCGCCGCTTTCCCGTCCGCCTGCGGCAAGACCAACATGGCCATGATGGTCCCCTCCCTGCCGGGGTGGAGGGTGGAGACCGTGGGTGACGACATCTGCTGGATGCGCTTCGGCGACGACGGCCGGCTCTGGGCCATCAACCCCGAGGCCGGCTACTTCGGCGTGGCCCCCGGCACCTCGGTGCGGACCAACCCCAACGCCGTGGCCACGCTCGCCGCCAACTGCCTGTTCACCAACTGTGCCGAGACCCGGGACCACGACGTGTGGTGGGAGGGCCTGAGCGACGACCCGCCAGCGGAGCTCACCGACTGGAGAGGCAGTCCGTGGACGCCGGCGTCGTCCACCCCCGCCGCCCATCCCAACGCCCGCTTCACCGCCCCGGCGGACCAGTGCCCCTCCATCGCCCCCGAGTGGCAGGACCCCCGGGGGGTGCCCATCTCCGCCATCCTCTTCGGCGGCCGGCGGGCCACGACCGTGCCCCTCGTCACCGAGGCCCGTTCCTGGGAGCACGGCGTGTTCCTCGGGTCGCTGATGAGCTCCGAGACCACGGCGGCGGCCGAGGGGAAGCTCGGACGCGTCCGCTTCGACCCCTTCGCCATGCGGCCCTTCGCCGGGTACCACGTCGGCGACTATTTCGCCCACTGGCTCGAGGTCGGCGTCCGGGGCGAGGGCACCACGCTGCCCCGGATGTTCTGGGTCAACTGGTTCCGGCGGGGCCACGACGGTCGGTATCTCTGGCCCGGCTTCGGTGACAACGCCCGCGTCCTGGCCTGGGTGCTGGAGAGGCTCGCCGGTGAGGGCCAGGCGGTGGAGACGCCCATCGGCAACGTGCCCGCTCCGGGGGCGCTCGACGTCTCCGGTCTCGAAGTGAGCGACGACGACATGGCGGCGTTGCTGAACGTCGACGCCGACGAGTGGCGCCACGAGCTCGGACTCATCGAGCGCCACTTCGCCGAGGTCGGTGACCGGCTGCCGCCGGCGCTGCGTGACGAGCTCGCCGACCTGGAGCGGCGCCTCGCCGACTGAGGCGCCGCCGGCGATGCACCTCGGCCGTCAAGGGAGCCGGGAGAACCACACCAACGAAGCCAGCGCCGCCAGGACGGCCACGACGAAGGCCAGGCCCACGAACCAGCCCCCGATCTCTCGCTGCTCGACCTGGAAGCCGATGGAGCTGCCGATGTCCTGGTACACGGCTTCGAGCTGCTCACCCGTGGCCGCCTGGAACGCCGACCCACCGGTGAACTCCGCCAGCGCCCGCAAGTCAGCGTGGTTGACCGCAACCGGCACCACCTGGTCCCGGAAGGTGATGGTTCCCTCCTGGGTGCCGAAGGCGATCGTCGTCACCGGCACCCCCTCTTGGCGTGCGCGCTCGGCCGCCACCTCGTTGGGAACGCCCACCTGCGTGTCGCCGTCGGACAGGAGCAGGATGTGGGCGGGCACGGGCTCGTCCTCGTCGTCGCCGGGGACCGTGCGCACCGCGTCGAGCGACGCCACCACCGCGTCACCGATGGCGGTCGACTCCGCCATCTCCAGCCCCTCGATCGCCCTGATCACCAGGGCGCGGTCGGTGGTGGGCGGCACCAGCACCCGGGCGGTGCCAGCGAAGGCGACGAGCCCGAGGTTGATGGGCTGGGGAAGGCGCTCGGCGAAGGACACCGCCGCTTCCTTGGCGGCGACGAACCTCGACGGGGCCACGTCGGT
>DASZDK010000003.1:0-16767 GCA_035942035.1 Acidimicrobiales bacterium | reverse complement strand
CCCTACGACCCGGCGGGCGTCGGCCAGCCCTCCGGAAACGGCAAGGGTGACGGCAAGGCGGTCGGCAAGCCGGCCGCGGGCACGGTCGGCAACGCCGACGCCAAGAACCCGCCCGGGCAACTGCCCGGACCGGAGGACCGCAACCGCGGCTACGAGTGCGACAAGAACCAGGGCATCGGCCAGGGCAACCCGGCCCACAGCTTCTGCCAGGCCGCTCCTGCGCCGGTCCAGAAGCCGCCGGTGAAGCCGCCGGTCAAGCCGCCGGTCAAGCCGCCGGTCAAGCCGCCGGTGGCGAAGGCGCCGGTGGCGAAGGCGCCGGTGGTGAAGACGCCGGTGGTGAAGCCGCCGGTGGCGAAGGCGCCGGTCAAGGTGCAGGCGCTGTCGCTGCCCGTGGTCAGGGCCCAGCAGGCGCCGGCGCAGCCGGCAGGGGTGGCCCTTCAGGTGCGCGCGGCTCCCCTCCCCCGGACGGGGAGTGACACGACCACCTTCCTGCTCCTCTTGGGCCTCGCCCTCGTGGCTGCCGGAAGCGGGCTCCAAGCGTCTGCCAGGCGCCGGCGCAGCAGTCTGGGTCGAGCCAGCCCGTAAAGGACCATCGCCGACGCACCACGGGAACCCGGCGGCACTGCCGCCGGGTTCCTTCGCGTCTGGCGTCGGGGCGTATCAGCCGGCGGAGAGGGAGCCCTCCGGCGGGGCCGGATAAGGGGTGAACTTCGAGCAGAGCATGGCCACCTCCTCACGCACGGCCGCCAGCTCCGGTGCGTCGTCGCGTCCACCGAGTGCCCGGGCCATGAGCTGAGCGACGGTGGCCATCTCGGCGGTGCCCATGCCGGCGGTGGTCACCGCCGGGGTGCCGAGACGCAGGCCGCTGGTGACGAACGGCGACCGCGGGTCATAGGGAATGGTGTTCTTGTTGGTGGTGATCCCCGCCTCCTCTAGCGCCTCCTGGGCCTGCTTGCCGGTGAGCTCGGCGTCGAAGGGCTGCAGGTCGACCAGCGCCAGGTGGTTGTCGGTGCCGCCGGACACCAGCCGGAAGCCCTCGCCGGCCAGGCCCCGGGCCAGGGCCTCGGCGTTGCGCACCACCTGGGTGGCGTAGGTCCGGAAGGAGGGCTGGGCCGCTTCGAAGAAGGCCACCGCCTTGGCGGCGATCACGTGCTCGAGCGGGCCGCCCTGGAGCGTCGGGAACACCGCCTTGTCGATGGCCTTGGCGTGCTCCTCGCGCGACAGGATGCACCCGCCCCGAGGGCCACGGAGGGTCTTGTGGGTGGTGAAGGTCACCACGTCGGCGTG
This sequence comes from Acidimicrobiales bacterium, assembly GCA_035942035.1. Lineage (GTDB taxonomy): Bacteria > Actinomycetota > Acidimicrobiia > Acidimicrobiales > CADCSY01 > JAHWJR01. The sequence goes on along the minus strand of DASZDK010000003.1, from coordinate 15,480 downwards.
GGGCACGGGGTCGGGGTAGGCGCCGCCGGCGATGAGCCCGGCGTAGTGGGCGGCGTCGAAGAGGAAGTAGGCCCCCACCTCGTCGGCGATGCTGCGGAAGGCGGCGGCGTCGATGGTGCGGGGATAGGCCGTGGCCCCGGCGATGATCAGCTTCGGCCGGTGGGCCAGGGCGAGGTCGCGCACCTCGTCGTAGTCGATGCGCTCGTCGGAGCGGGTCACCCCGTAGGTGACGCCCTGGTAGTAGCGCCCGCTGATGTTGACCGCCTGGCCGTGGCTCAGATGGCCGCCCTGGTCGAGGCGCATGCCCAGCAGGGTGTCGCCCGCCTCCAGCAGCGCCAGGCACACCGCCAGGTTGGCGTTGGAGCCGGAGTGGGGCTGGACGTTGGCGTGGTCGGCTCCGAAGAGCTCGGCCACCCGCCGGCGGGCCAGGTCCTCGGCCTGGTCGATGAACCGGTTGCCGCCGTAGAAGCGGCGGCCGGGATAGCCCTCGGCGTACTTGTTGGTGAGCACCGAGCCGGTGGCGGCGAGCACCGCCGGGGAGGTGAAGTTCTCCGAGGCGATGAGCTGCAGCGTCGTGTTCTGGCGCTCGAGCTCCCGGTCGAGGATGGCGAACAGCTCGGCGTCGTGGTGCTGAGGACCTTCAGTCACGGCGAGAGCTCACGAGCCGCCCTGCTGGTCATGCTCGAGGGCGGTGATCTTTTCCACGCGCCGTCCGTGGCGCCCAGCCTCCCACTTGGCGTCGAGGAACGCGTGCAGGGCTTCGCGCGCCACCTCGGGCCCCACCAGGCGGGCGCCCATGCACACCACGTTGGCGTCGTTGTGCTGCTTGGCCAGACGGGCCGAGGTGACGTCGTGGACCACGGCAGCCCGGACGCCGTCGACCTTGTTGGCGGCGATGGAGATCCCGATGCCGGTGCCGCACACACACACGCCCAGCTCGCTGTCGCCGGCGGACACGGCCCGCCCGACCGCCGCCCCGAAGTCGGGGTAGTCGACCGACTCGGAGTCGGTGGTTCCCAGATCGTCGACCTGGTGCCCGCCCTCCTCGAGGAACTCGACGAGCTCCTTCTTCAGCGGTAAGCCGGCGTGGTCGGATCCGATGGCGATGCGCATGTGTCAGCCCTTCCTGGTGGTGGCCGCTCCGACCGACGGAGCGGCGGATGCGAACGCCAGGCCGACGAGCTCGTCGATGAGCTCCTCCAGCTCGTCGGCGGTCACGGCGTAGCGGTGGTGGGGACCGCCGATGGGGTCGGCCACGTCGTCGGCGGCATCGTCACCCAGCAGGTCGGTCGTGCGCCGGCCGAGGTGCACTCGTCGCAGCCACTCGTCGAACGACTGGCCGGGCCGGCGGGGCCCCGTAGCCCGGCCCCGGCGGACCAGCTCCTTCAGCGTGAAGGTTCGGGGCCAGGCGTCGGGGCAGGCCAGCACCGCCTCGCGGACGTGACGGCGGGCCATTCCCAGCACCAGGTCGGCGGCGCCCAGGTCCTCGGGCGTGAACCGACGGCTTCTGTGCATGGAGAGGTCGATGCCTCTCGACGCCATGGCCCGGAGCGAGCCCCGCGCCGCTGGCACCCCACCGGGCATCTCCCCCGCCGACGACACCCGGACGTCGGGATGGAGCTTCTCCAGCCGGCGCCGGAGCAGGCCCTCGGCCATGGGCGAACGGCACTGGTTGGCGGTGCACAGGATCAGGATCTCGATGGGGCGAGTCTACCGAGAACGCCCGCGGCCCTCGGCCAGCACCTCGGCGGGCGGGACCTTGCCCCGGCGCAGCACCCGCACCTCCTCGTCGAGGCAGGCCACCACCGTGGAGGCGTGTCCCTCGCACGGCCCGGCGTCGAGGACGACGGCCACGCCCTGCCCCAGGTGCTGGGCGACGTCGGCCGCCCGGGGGGGGGTTGTCTCGCCGTGTCGGTTGGCGCTGGTGGTGGCCAGCGGGCCGGCCCGCACGGCCAGGGCCGTCGGCACCGGGTGGTCCGGGAGGCGCAGGCCGATGGTGGTGTCGTCAGGGCCACCGAGCTCGAGGCCGAGCCCGGGTCGGCGGCGCACCACCACCGTCAGCCCGCCGGGCCAGAACCGCTCCATGAGCCTGCGGGCCGCCTCGGGCACGTCGTCGGCGGCGAGGGCCAGGGCCTGGTCGAGGTCGGCGACCAGCACCGGCAGCGGCACGTCCGGGGGGCGGCGCTTCAGCGCGAACAGACGGTCGGTGGCCCCGGCGACCCGGGGATCGACGGCCACGCCGTACACGGTGTCGGTGGGCACCACGACGACGCCGCCGGCGGCCAGCGCCCGGGCGGCCTCGTCGAGCGCCTCGGCGGGCGGCGGGTTCCCGAGGGCGTCCAGGCAGGGGGGCACCGCTCGATCTTTGTCGAGAAAGCCACCGCCACGGTGGCCCCTCCGACAAGGAACGGAATGGTGAGGCTGCGGAGTCCGCCAGGCGGAGCAGCCTCCGAGGCTGGCCCAGCTCCGTGCAACGGACGCCGGCGGATTATCGCCGGCCGCGCTGCGGAGTCCGCCAGGCGGAGCAGCCTCCGAGCCTGGTCCAGCTCCGTGCAACGGGCGCCGGCGGATTATCGCCGGCGCAAGGTACGGAGTCGGGCGACGAGGATCCGGGCGCGCCCGGCCAGGTCGGGGCGCACCTCCACCTCGGCGAAGCCGGCGGCGCGGGCCCCGCCCGCCGCTCGCTCGGCCTGGTGGGGGGCGAGCTCCAGGACCACGACGCCGGCAGGTGCCAGCCACGCCGGCGCCTCAGCCAGGATGCGCTCGACGTGCTCCAGCCCGCTGGGGCCGGCCACCAGCGCCTCGCCCGGCTCCCACGCCTCCACCTCCGGGGGCAGCGGGTCGGAGCTGGCCACGTAAGGGGGGTTGGACACCACCAGGTCGATCTCCCCGGCCAGGTCGGGGGGCAGGGCGGCGAACCAGTCCCCCTCGACCAGGCGCACGCGGGCGCCGGGGCGGCCCAGGCCGGCGAGGTTGGCCCGGGCCACGGCAAGGGCCTGAGGGGAGACGTCGCTGCCCCAGACGTGGGCGGTGACCACCTCCACCGCCAGGGACAGGGCGATGGCCCCCGAGCCGGTCCCGAGGTCGACGGCGGTGGTGCGCCGCCCGCCGGCGCCGACGGCGGCGGTGCCCGGCGAGGGCACCGTCCCCAGCCGGCGCAGCTCCTCCACGGCGACGCCGGCCACCTGCTCGGTCTCCGGGCGGGGAATGAGCACCCGCCGGTCGACCATGAGGTCGAGAGTGCGGAAGCCCCATCGCCCCACCACGTACTGGAGGGGCTCACCCTGGGACCGGCGCTCGACCATGCGCTGGAGGTACGCCGTCCCCCGCCGGGGTGCCGGGTCGTCGAGGGCCAACGCCAGCTCCGCTCCGTCGTGCCCCGACGCCTGCTCGACCAGGCGGCGGGCGTCGACGTCGGCACTGGGCAGTCCGGCCGCCTCCAGGGCCCGTCGGGCCCCGACCAGCAGCAGCCGCCAGCTCGGCGCCTCCTCGACCGGCTCAGCCACCATCCGCCAACTGGCGGGCACGCTCGTCTTGCAGCAGCGCGCCGACCACCTCGTCGAGGTGGCCCTGCAGCACCTTGTCGAGGTTGTAGCTGGTGAAGTTGATCCGGTGGTCGGAGACGCGGTTCTCCTTGAAGTTGTAGGTGCGGATCTTCTCCGAACGCCCACCACCGCCAACCTGGCCCCGACGCTGCTCCGACAGTTCGGCCGACTGCCGGTCCTGCTCGGCCTTGAGCAGGCGCGATCGGAGCACGACCATGGCCTTGGCCCGGTTCTGGATCTGGCTCTTCTCGTCCTGCATGGCCACGACGATGCCCGTGGGCTTGTGGGTGACGCGCACGGCCGAGTCGGTGGTGTTGACGCTCTGGCCACCCGGCCCCGATGAACGGTAGACGTCGACCTGGAGGTCGTTCGGGTCGACGCGCACGTCGACGTCCTTCGCCTCGGGAAGCACCGTCACGGTGGCCGAGGAGGTGTGGACCCGGCCCTGGCTCTCGGTGACCGGGACCCGCTGCACCCGGTGAGGGCCGCCCTCGTGCTTCATGTGCGACCACACGTCGGGGCCCTTGAGCAGGAAGGTCACCTCGGCCAGGCCACCCATGTCCGACGGTGTGCTGGAGAGGACCTCGAGGCGCCAGCCCTGGCGGGCGGCGTAGCCGGAGTACATGTCGAACAGGTCCTTGGCGAACAGGTTCGCCTCCTCACCGCCCTCGGCACCCCGGATCTCGACCAGCACGTTGCGGCCGTCGTTGGGGTCCTTGGGCGCCAGGAGCACCTTGAGGTCCTCCTCGAGGCGGGCCATGGTCGACGCCGAGTCGTCGGCCTCCGACCGCAGCAACTCCCGGTCGGGCCCGGTGGCGTCGACCAGCAGCTCGCGGGCGGCGGCCAGGTCGTCACGGGCCTGGCGGTAGGCCTGGCTGACGGCCACCACGGGCTCCAGCTCCTTGTGGCGGCGAGTGAGGCGGACGTAGGCCTCCTGGTCGGCGAATACGCCGGGGTCGGCCAGCTGGGCCTCGATCGAGGCCAGCTCGTTCTCCAACGCCGACAACCGCTCGAACACCGCAGGCCAGCGTAGGGCGCCGGGCCGGCGATGGCCCGGCCCGACGGTTACGTGGAGCGGGTGCTACGCCTGCTTCTTGCGCGTCCCGTACCGGCGCTGGAAGCGCTCGACCCGGCCGCCGCTGTCGACCAGGCGCTGCTTGCCGGTGAAGAACGGATGGCACACGTTGCACATCTCCACCCGCAGTTGCTGCTCGGTGGAGCGGGTGGTGAAGGTGTTGCCGCACGAGCAGGTGACGGCAGCTTCGTCGTAGTGGGGATGGATGTCGGCTCTCATGGCTCCTCCGGTTCGGATCAGGTGGCCGGGCCGCCGGCCTTGGCGGCCTCGGCCAGGAACTCGTCGTTCGAGGTGAACGTCTTCATGCCGTCCATCAGGCGCTCGAGGCCGGCAGTGGGTGAGCCACCGTCGGCGGAGAGGGCGTTGAGCGCCCGGCGCACCCGCCACACCTGCTGGAGCTGCTTGCGGTCGAACAACAGCTCCTCGTGGCGAGTGGAGGAGGCGTCGACGTCGATGGCGGGATAGATGCGCCGCTCGGCCAGGCGCCGGTCGAGCCGGAGCTCCATGTTGCCGGTGCCCTTGAACTCCTCGAAGATCACCTCGTCCATCTTGGACCCCGTCTCGATGAGGGCGGTGGCCAGGATGGTGAGGGAACCGCCCTCCTCGATGTTGCGGGCGGCCCCGAAAAACTTCTTGGGTGGGTAGAGGGCGCCGGTGTCGATCCCGCCGGACATGATGCGCCCGGTGGCGGGGGCGGCCAGGTTGTAGGCCCGGGCCAGGCGGGTGATCCCGTCGAGGACGACGACCACGTCCCTGCCCTCCTCGACCAGCCGTTTGGCCCGTTCGATGCCGAGCTCGGCCACCTGGGTGTGCTCGTCCGAGGGCCGGTCGAAGGTGGAGGCGATCACCTCGCCGCTGGTCGAGCGGCGCATGTCGGTGACCTCCTCGGGGCGCTCGTCAACCAGCAGCACCATGAGGTGGACGTCGGGGTTGTTGGCCTCGATCGAGCGCACGATCTGCTTCATGATCGTCGTCTTGCCGGCCTTGGGTGGGGACACGATCATCCCTCGCTGTCCCTTGCCGATGGGCGCCACCAAGTCGACGATGCGTGCGGTCATGTTGCCGGGCTCGCTCGGGGTCTCCAGTCGCAGCCGCTCGTCGGGGAACAGCGGGGTGAGGTCCTCGAAGCGGGGCCGGCGGCGGGCCTCGTCAGGGTCCTTGCCGTTGACCTGGTCGACCCGGACCAGGGCCGGGTTCTTCTCGTTGCGGCTCGCCGGCCGGCTGGCGCCGGCGACGTGGTCGCCCTTGCGCAGCCCGAACTGGCGCACCTGCTTGACCGACACGTAGACGTCGTCCCGGCTCGGCAGATAGCCCTTGGTCCGCAGGAAACCGTAGCCCTCGTCCCGCAGGTCGAGCAGGCCCGAGCACGGCACCGGATCCCCCGAGAATCCCTCGTCCTGGCGCTGGTCACCCGGTGAGCGGTCACGGCCCCGGCGCCGGCGGCGTCGATTGCTGTCCCCGCCGTCGTTGCCATCGTTGCCGTCGTTGCCGTCGTTGCGGCGCTCCCCGCGGCTGCGGTCGCCGTCGCCGTCCTTCTCACGGTCCCCCCGGTCACCGGGCCTTTCACGGTCACCGCTCTTGTCACGGTCACGACCGGTGGTCTCCTCGGGGGGGGCACCGCCGTTGCCGGCGGACGCACCCTGGGTCGCCGGCTGCCCGGACGCCGCCGGCGTGGCGGCGTCGGGTCCTCCGCGGTCGCGCTCGTCGCTGGTGTGCGGGGCCTCCGTGGTGGCGCCGTTGGCGGGCGACGACGCCCGTGACCGGCGACGGCGCTCGGGTGGCGCCGGCGACACCTCACCACCGTTGGCGGCGGGGCCGATGCCAGCGGTGCTGAGGATCATGTCGACCAGCTCGGCCTTCCGGGCCCGAGACGTCGGCTCGATGCCCATCGCCCGGGCGATCGTCTGGAGCTCGTCACGCTCTTTCCGCTCGAGCACTGAACGCTCGAGGACGGACTCGCTCATGCGCTTTACCTCATTCTTCTCGGGAGGGGTCCGGCCTGGGACCGGCACCACCAGGTGTGTTACCCGCACGATCCGCTTCGTCCTGGGCACCGGATCGTCGAGCGACGATTGTGGTGCTGCAGGCGGAGTGCGGTTGCTCGCGCTGTCAGCTCAACGGGAGTCACCGAGCACCCCACGCCGTGGTGACGTCGAGAGCAGGGTCAGGGTTTGGCTCAAGGGAAAGGGACGGGCACAGTCTGCCCACCCGGCCCCATGGCCAGCCCCCGGAAACCCCGCCGACCGACGGTGTTTGCCCCGGAGTCGGCGAGCGATGCGGCGCCAATGCTACCCGTGACCTGCGGTGACGGCAACCAGAGCCGACAGCGAATGGCCAGGCGCCGGCGCGGCCGGCGGTCCCTACTTCTGGGAGGGGGTGTAGAAGGGATTCTCCCCGGCGCCGTGGTCGGTGACGTCCACCACGTTGGCGATCTCGGGGATGGCGTCCTCGACCGTGGCCTTGATCCCCTCGGTGAGGGTGAGCGCCGCCAGCCCGCACCCCTGGCACCCGCCGCCCATGGTCATGTAGGCGGTGTCGGCCTCGACTCGATCGAGGGTGGCGAAACCACCGTGCGTGGCGAGCATGGGGTTGATCTGGCCGTCGAGCAACTGGCGGATGCGCTCTTCGACGGTCCCGTGGAGCTCGACCGGCCCGGTGGCCGCCGGCTCCGGCCGGGGCCGGTTGGGATTGCGCAGAACCAGCCCGGTCGGATCGACATGATCGAGCGTGGCCCCCCGCAGCTTGTCGACCGACGGGCTGGGGACGACCACGGGGAGGTCCCCGCTGCGGTCGACGGCGTCGTCGGGGCCAGCCTCGTCCAGGGGTGCGAAGGTGAGCTCGTAGGCGAACTCGGGACCGGACACGCCCACCACGTCGACCCGCAGCGCCAGGACGTCGCCCTCGGGCTCAGCGGAGCGCATCTCGAGGATGGTGGATCGAGCCGCGTCGGTCACGCGCAGGGGAGCCGGCTCGGTCGGCGCCAGGTTCTCGGTGATCTCGGCGGACATGGAGCCAGGCTACTGGTTCTTCCCCGCCGCCCCGGGTGGGCGCCGGCGCCGGGGTGTGGCAGCCTCGGCGGGCATGGGACGCCTCGCCAGGCGCACGGAGTACGACGCCGTGGTCGTCGGCTCGGGCCCCAACGGCCTGGCGGCGGCCATCACCCTGGCCCAGGCCGGAGCGTCGGTGCTCGTGGTGGAGCAGGGTGAGCGCCCCGGCGGCGGTGCCCGCTCAGCCGAGCTCACCCGTCCCGGGTTCGTCCACGACGTGTGCTCGGCCGTGCACCCGCTCGGCGTCGCCTCGCCCTACCTGCGCAGCCTGCCGCTGGAAGACCACGGCCTGGCCTGGCTCCACCCCGAGGTCCCACTGGCCCACCCCCTCGACGGCGGCCGGGCCGCGGTGCTGCTGCGGGACCTGGAGGCGACCGGTGACGCCCTCGGCGATCCAGGTTGGCGCCGGCTCATGGGCCCGCTGGTGACGTCGTGGGACGAGGTGCTCGCCTCGATCCTCGGACCGATGCTGCGCGTTCCCCGCCACCCGGTGACCCTGTCCCGTTTCGGGGCGCGGGCCGTGTGGCCGGCGACGACCTTGGCCAATCGGGTGCTCGGCGGCGAGCTCGCCCCCGCCCTGTTCGCCGGCATCGCCGCCCACTCCGTCGCCGCGCTCGACCGGCCGTTGACCGCGGCCGCCGGTCTGGTGCTCGGCGCCGCCGGCCACGCCGCCGGCTGGCCGGTGGCCGCCGGCGGGTCGCAACGCATCGCCGACGCCATGGTGTCGTACCTGTCCTCGCTGGGTGGGCGGGTGGAGACGGGGACGACGGTGACCTCGCTGGACGAGCTGCCGGCGGCCACGGCCACGCTGTTCGACACCTCCCCCCGACAGCTGCTCGCCATCGCCGGCGACCGGCTCCCACCGCGCTACCAGCGGCGGCTGCGCCGCTTCCGGCACGGACCCGGCGCGTTCAAGCTCGACTACGCCCTCTCCGGTCCCGTGCCGTGGACCGCGCCGGCGTGCCGGCGGGCGGGCACCGTGCACCTCGGCGGCACCCTCGCCGAGGTGGCCGCAGCGGAGAAGGACGTGGCCCGCGGCCGCCACCCGGAGCAGCCCTTCGTACTGGTCGCCCAACAGTCGATCGTCGACCTGACGCGGGCGCCGGCGGGACACCACACCCTGTGGGCCTACTGTCACGTACCCGCCGGCTCGACGCTCGACATGGTCGCTGCCATCGAAGCCCAGATCGAGCGCTTCGCCCCCGGGTTCGGCGAACTGGTCCTGGCCCGGCAGGCGACGGGCCCACCCGAGCTGGAGGCCTACAACCCCAACCTGGTGGGCGGCGACATCTCCGGAGGCGCCACCGACGGGCTCCAGCTGCTCTTCCGCCCGACCGTGTCGGTGAACCAGTACGCCACGGCGGCGCCCGATTTGTTCTTGTGCTCCTCGTCGACACCGCCGGGCGGCGGCGTGCACGGCATGTGCGGCTACTGGGCCGGGCAGGAGGCGCTGCGCCTGCTCGCGCGGCGGCCGTAGGCTGGGAGCGTGCCCGTCGTCGCCGCCCCTCCTTCCGGGCTGCTGCTGTTCATCCGCTACGCCTTCATGCCCAACCACCTCGGCTACTGCGGGGGCAGCGACCAGGAGGTCCTGCTCGAGCACGCCGCCGCCGGCCAGGCCGATCGGCGACTGGCCCCGCTGCTGGCCAAGTTCACCGGGGCCTTTCCCTACCTGCGCACCATCGCCGCCGCCAACGGCATCCGCGACCCCTTCGACGCCCGGGTCGTCGAGGCCTACTGGCTCGGAAACGAGCTGCTCGACGGAGTAGAGGCGGGTGCGCTGTTCCGCTCACTCGAGGAGCGCTTCGGCCGCCAGCTCACCGGCAGCGTCCGCGACCAGGTCCTGCGCAAGCCGCCGCAGGGCGCCCGGCCCTTCCACCTGTTCCACGTGCTCGACGTCTACCGCCACCTCGACCACGACGAGATCGGCATGGCAACCATGGAGAGCTGTCGGATCAGCTGGGGTCAGGTCCGCTCGGTGGCCGGAGCCGAGCTGGTCGTGCGGCGTCAGCCACTTGTGGTCCGCGAGGGCAAGCTGGCGCTCGGCGATGCCACCGACGAGCGGGTGCTGCGGTCCATCTCCGACCGCGGCTTCGCCGACGACGTCGACGTCGACGATTGGGTGTCGGTCCACTGGGGATGGACCTGTGAGGTGCTCGACGAGCGGAAGTTGCGCAACCTGCAGCGGTGGTCCGCTCACCACCTCGCGCTCGCCAACCAGACGATCTGACGGTGATGGGCCTCACGCGGGAGGCCGGCGGAGATGGGAGGATGGCGTCATGACGACCCGACGTCGGCGACCGCTGGTGGCCAAGGGCAGGGCGCCGAAGGATCGCGCCTCGTCGAGGCAGGGCGCCGCCGACCAGCCACCGAAGCCCGCCGGACAGGCCAGCCGCATGGCCGTCGAGCTCAAGGCCCTGCGGGCCCGCCTGGGCGGCTTCGGTGACGACCTGCCCACCACGCCTGGTGACTGGCACGCAGCGGCGTGGGACTACGACCAGGCGCTGGTGGTGGCCGCCGAGACCATGGGGGTGCCCCACCCGGAGGCTGACATGGTGCTCGGCCGCCGGCGGCTCACCATCGCCGAGCGCAAGTTGATCGAGAACGGGTTGATCGCCATGGGCTTCGACCTCGGGCCGCCGCCCCAGGGCCTGCCGCCCGGCCAGCGCTGACCCGGTGCAGCCCGGCGGCGCTCCGGCCATCGGGACGGGATCTCCCTGCCGGCTCGGCAGGGTCGCCGGTAGCATGGGCTGTGGTCGGGCGCTGTTGGAGAAGCGCCGGCAGGCGGGCCAGATGGCCCCGTGCCACTGGTTCCGCCACCGACTTTCCCCCCACTCAGAGAGGTAGCACCTGCCATGAAGAACCTGCTCCGAAGGCTGTCCAAGGCCGACGACCCGGCCCGGCGCCAAGAGCTCGAGCGCCAGGCTGCAGACGAGATCAAGGCGGTGGGCAACACGCCGCCGGCCGAGGCCAACTCCGGTTCCTGGGCGCCCTCCGCTCCCGCCACCGCTCAGCCCGAGTCGGCCTCCGCGCCGGCCGAGCCCGACCGCCGGCTGACCGCTCAGCAGCGCCTGGCCGCTCGCAACCTGCAGACGCAGAACTGAGATCCCGTACCGCCGGCCCCGGCGGAGCACCATCTACGGGTGGCGCTCAGGGGCCGGCGCAGAACTACTTGGACCCTCACCAGGTGTATTGACCTGCGGGTTCCTCACAGGACCGCTCAAGTAGTTCTGCGCCGGACCCTCGTCGGGCCCGGCTGCACGGCGAGCACGGTGCCCCCGGCCACCGCCACCGATGCCACCTCGCCGGTCAGCTCGTTGCTGACGCCACGGGTCGAGCCCGGAGCCAGGTCCTCGTCGCGCAACGGATAGCGCAGCCCGACGGTGCGCACCCCCCGAGCCACGCCACCGAGGGCCAACAGCGACACGAGCGCCCCAGCGTTGCGACGCAGCTCGGTGCGGGCCCGGACGACGCTGAGGCGGGCGGTCCCGACCCGCGCCTCGACGACCACCCCGGCGAAATCGGCGCTGGCCAGCACCAGGACGTTGGCCAGAAAGTGGTCGAGCCTCCCCCCGTAGCCACCCACCACCACCACCCGGCGGCACCCGTGCTCGAGCGCCGCCCGCAACCCCAGCTCCAGATCGGTGTGGTCCTTGGCCGCGGGATGTCGCTCCACCCGGCAGCCCGCCGCCATCGCCGCCTCGAGAGTGGCGGGAGCGAGGGAGTCGAAGTCCCCCACGGCGAGGTCGACGTCCAGACCGAGGATCGCCGCCTGGTCGAGCCCCGAGTCTGCGGCGATGACGTAGGCTCGCGGCGGGAGGTCTGCGACCAGGTCGGGCGACACGGGGTCGCCTCCGGTCAGGACGACGACATCATCCTCACCCTGGTCCATCGGTCTCCTCCAGAACCCGACCGCAGCGCCGCAGGACTCCGCCGAATCGGCACCGTCCATGACGCTGGCACCGTCCGCGAAGGAGAGGTACACCAGCACCATGATCAAGGTTTGGATCGACCAGGACCTGTGCACCGGCGACGGGCTGTGCGCCGAGATCGCTCCCGACATCTTCTTCGGCAAGGACGACGGGCTGTTCTACGTGAAAGAGGACGCCTCCAACTTCGGTGAGACGAAGTTGTTCGACGGCGAGGGCCACCCCGCCTCGGCCGACGGCATCGCCCGCGTTCCCGACGGCGGTGAGGACCGCACCATCGAGGCGGCCGAGGAGTGCCCCGGGGAGTGCATCTTCATCGAGCTCGACTGAACACGGCCGTGCCCGGGCGGAGGCGCCCGACACGTCAGGTCTCGATCAGGGTGCTGAACAGCTGGGCGTACTCGATGAGGTGGCGACTGCCGAGGAACAGCTCGACGGTTCGCTCCCTCGCCTGGCGCCCCAGCTGCTCGGCGAAGGCCGGGTCGGTGAGCAGCCGGCGCAGGTGGGCCCCGAACTCCTCGGGGTCGGTCGGGTCGCGCACGAGCAGGCCGTGTTCGCCGTGGACGATCTGGTCCTGGATGCCGCCCACGGCGCTGGCCACCACCGGACGGCTCTTCCACATTGCCTCGGCCACGGTCAACCCGAAACCTTCGGCCAGGCTCTTCTGCACCACCACGGCGGCGTGGCGCTGCACGGCGTTGACGATGGCGGCGTTCTCCTCGACGTCGGCCATGGGCAGGGCCACGAGCTGGATCCGGACCCGGGCGGCGTCGGGCAGCGTCCGCCACCGGGCGACGCACTCGTCGAGGACCTCGGCGCCCTCGGGGTCGTCGGCGACCCCGGTGACGTTGGGGCCGACGAGGGCCAGCTGGGCGTCGGTGCCGGCGAGCACGTGTTCGGCGAAGCCCTCCATCACCCCGTACATGTCCTTGAGCCGGTCCCAACGTGACACCTGCACCACCAGCGGGGTGTCCGGGAGCGGGGCAGGACCGGCGCGCACGATGTCGGCGACGTGGTCCACCCGGCCCGGCGAACCGTCGCGCCGGACGAAGGCGGGCACATCGAGGTCACCAGTGGCCTGGATGATCCCGGCGTGCGCCAGCACGGCTCGGACCGTGGAGGGCGCCATGTCGGCGTTCTTGGTGGAGAAGGGGTCGATCGAGGGGGCGATGATGTGGACTCTGGGATCACCTCGGAGCCAGTCCGGGACGTAGGCCGGCCGGGAGAACACGAAGCCGGCGGCTTCGGTCAGGTAGGGACGCAGGAACGCCCACGATCGCTCGGTGAGCTCGTTGGCGACGTCGGTGCCGATGTGGTCGCGCCAGAACGCCAATGTCCCGGCTCCCACCATCGCCGGCACCAGGCCGGCGGTCTGGGGATCGTGGAGCAGCATGACGTCGCCGGCCCGGACCACGGCGCCGAGCGCCTCGGCGTTGTCGGTGAGCACCTTCTCGTAGTGGGCGTGCTCGGGGTGGCCCAGGGGCCCACCGTCGCCGGCTTGGCCGTGGAAGCCGTTGTGCAGGCGCTTGGTGATGCGGAAGAACTCGGGGTCACCCTCGATGACCACCCACCGGGCGTCGACTCCGGCACCCCGGGCGTAGGCAACGAGTGGTTGGAGCATCTCGGCCACCCCACCGCCACTGGCAGTGGAGTTGACGTTCCACACCGACCGGTCCTTGAGCGCCACCGCCGCCCGCTCGGCCGCGGCACGCAGGCGGGCGGCGTGGGCATCGCCCACCAGTGGCTCGAACCGGGTCAGCGGCAACGCCGGGATGGGTTGGACCTCGTACACCGGCGTGACCGTAGCCGGCGGTCTCCGCTCGCACCCGCCGGTAACTGAGGCCACGACGCCGTTCATCGGCGGCCCGGAGGGCGGCCTGGTCCCTGGTCGACCCGGCCGGGGTCACTCCCGATTGTTGTTGCCCTGCCCCCCGCTTCCATCGCCGTCGCCGGCGTTCGCCGTGGTGGTCGCCTCCGTGGTCGTGGTCGTGGGCGGCGCCGTCGTGGTGGTCGTGGGGGGTGCCGTCGTGGTGGTCGTGGTCGTGGTCGGCGCTGCCGTCGTGGTGGTGGTGGGAGGCGGCGATGTCGTGGTGGTGGGAGGCGGCTCCTCCGGCAGGTGCAGGAGCTCCACCCGCCCTGCAGCAGGCGCGGTCGGGAAGGGAACCACCGGTTGTTCCGCCAGAGCCGGGCCCATGAACGCCTGCCAGATCTGCGCCGGGTAGGAGCCTCCGGTCACGCGGATGCCACCGACTTCGCGCATGGGGACGTTGCCCTCCGGGGAGCCCATCCACACCGCCGTGGCCAGTTGCGGGACATAGCCGGCGAACCAGGCGTCGCTGTAGTCGGAGGTGGTTCCCGTCTTGCCGGCAACCGGTCGTCCGTCGGCGAACCGAGCCCGGGTGCCGGTGCCGCCCATCACCACCCCCTGGAGCACGTCGGTGGCCTGGCGGGCGCTCGCCTCCGAGATGGCGCGCTCACCAGGTGGCGTCCCCCCGAACACGACGTTGCCCTGCTCGTCGAGAACCTCTTCGATCAGGTAGGGCGGGAAGTGCATGCCGTCGGCGGCGAAGGTGGCATAGGCGCCCGCCATGTCGATGGGGCGGACCTCCTTGGAACCAAGGGGAAGGGAGAGCACCGGGTCGAGCGGGGTGGTGATGCCCATCCTCGCCGCGGTGGCCGCCACCTGGTCGAGCCCCACGATGAGGCCCAAGCGGAGGTAGGCGCAGTTGAGGGAGCGGTGGGTGGCCTCGACGAGGGAGACGATCCTCCCGGTGGACCCCTCGAAGTTCTCGGCCTCGTAGACACCGTCAGGGGCGTCGGGGTTGGGGAACCGGCACGGGCCCCGACCGTCGATGGTCGACTGGGGGGAGAGCCCCTGCTCCAGGGCGGTGGCGAGCACGAACGGCTTGAACGCCGACCCCGGTTGCTGGCCCACGCCCTGGGTGGCGATGTTGTACTCGGCCTCCTCGAAGCCGCCCACCAGGGCCCGCACCGCCCCGGTTCCCGGCTGCACGCTCACCAGCGCGGCGGTGAACTGGCCACCGGTGTCGGGCAACGTCGAGGCCACTGCCTCCTCCGCCAATCCCTGGAGCCGCGGGTCGAGCGTGGTGCGGATGGTCAACCCGCCTCGGAACACCGCGTTGTAGCGCTGGGACTCGCTCTCGCCCATGCGGGGGTCGTCGAGGAGACGGCGGACGACCTCCTCGGCGAAGTGGTCCCTGGGCTCGGGCACCCGTTCGCCGTTCTGGGGCTCGCTCGGGATCGGCATGTCGTTGATCGCCTCCGCCTGGTCCTCGTCGATCTGGCCCACCGACAACAGGCGCTGCACCACTAGTTCCAGACCCCTTCGGGCCGCATCCGGGCGGACGAACGGGTCTTGCCCGATGGGATTGCGAATGAGCCCGGCGAGAAGCGCCGCCTCGGCCTGGCCCAACTGCTGAACGTCGACGCCGAAGTACACCTCTGCTGCCGCCTGGAGGCCGTAGGCGCTGTTGCCGAAGTACACCGTGTTCAGGTAGCGCTCGAGGATCTCGTCCTTGGTCATCTGGTGCTCGAGGCGAAGGGCGAGGACGGCCTCCTTCGCCTTGCGCTCGACGTCCTGCTTGGGGGTGAGCAGGGCGTTCTTGACCAGTTGCTGGGTGATGGTGGACCCACCCTGTTGCACGTCACCGGCGGAGACGTTGGCCAGCATGGCCCTGAGGGTGGCCCGCAGGTTCATCCCTGAGTGTTGGTAGAAGTGCTCGTCCTCCATGGCCAGCACGGTGTCGACCACGACCGGGGGCACCTCGTCGAGAGGAACTGACTTGCGGTTCTCCTCCCGGTGCAGCACCGACAAAAGACTGCCGTCGGCGGCCAGCATGACCGAACGTTGCGAGAGGGGCTCCAGG
>DASZDK010000002.1:0-44478 GCA_035942035.1 Acidimicrobiales bacterium | reverse complement strand
GGATCCCCTTACGCCTGCTGGATCTTGATCTCGATGTCGACGCCCGCCGGCAGGTCGAGCCGCTGGAGCGAGTCCACCGTCTTGGGTGACGGCTCCAGGATGTCGAGGAGACGCTTGTGGATCCGCATCTCGAAGTGCTCCCGCGAATCCTTGTCCTTGTGCGGTGAGCGGATCACGGTGTAGCGGTGCTTCTCCGTGGGCAACGGCACCGGTCCCCGAATGGTGGCGGCGGTTCGCACCGCCGTCTCCACGATCTTCTTGGTCGACTGGTCGATGATCTCGTGGTCGTAGGCCTTGAGCCGGATCCGGATCTTCTGGCTCATTCCGGGGCTCCGCCCCCTGACGGTATGCCGGTCACTTGAGGATCTTGGTCACGCGACCGGCACCGACCGTACGCCCGCCCTCGCGAATGGCGAAGCGTAGGCCCTCGTCCATGGCGATCGGGTTGATGAGCTCCACCTTGATGGAGATGTTGTCACCGGGCATGATCATCTCGGTGCCCTCGGGCAGGGTGATCTGGCCGGTGATGTCGGTGGTGCGGAAGTAGAACTGGGGCCGGTAGTTGTTGAAGAACGGCTTGTGCCGGCCACCCTCCTCCTTGGTCAGGACGTAGACTTGGCCCTCGAACTCGGTGTGCGGCGTGATCGACTTGGGCTTGCACAGCACCTGGCCGCGCTCGACGTCTTCCTTCTTGGTGCCTCGCAGCAGCGCCCCGATGTTGTCGCCGGCACGGCCCTCGTCGAGCAGCTTGCGGAACATCTCCACCCCGGTGCACACGGTGGTCTGCGTGGGCCGGATGCCGACGATCTCGACCTGGTCCCCGGTGTGGATCACGCCCTGCTCAACCTTGCCGGTCACGACCGTGCCCCGGCCGGTGATGGAGAAGACGTCCTCGATGGGCATGAGGAAGGGCTTGTCGAGGTCACGCTGGGGCTCGGGCACGTAGCTGTCGACGGCCTCCATCAGCTCGACCACCTGCTGCTTGGCCTGCTCGTCGCCCTCGAGCGCCTTGAGCGCGGAGACCCGGACCACCGGCACGTCGTCGCCGGGGAACTCGTACTCGCTGAGCAGCTCCCGCACCTCGAGCTCGACCAAGTCGAGCAGTTCTTCGTCGTCGACCATGTCGGCCTTGTTGAGGGCCACGACGATGGAGGGCACGCCCACCTGGCGGGCCAGCAGCACGTGCTCACGAGTCTGGGGCATGGGCCCGTCGGCGGCCGAGACCACCAGGATGGCGCCGTCGACCTGAGCAGCACCGGTGATCATGTTCTTGATGTAGTCGGCGTGGCCAGGCATGTCGACGTGGGCGTAGTGACGGTTCGCCGTCTCGTACTCGATGTGGGAGATCGTGATGGTGATCCCTCGGGCCTTTTCCTCCGGCGCCTTGTCGATCTCCTCGAAGCTCATCACCTGCACGCCGGGGTTTTCCTCGGCGAGGACCTTGGTGATGGCCGCGGTCAGCGTCGTCTTCCCGTGGTCGATGTGCCCCATGGTCCCCACGTTCAGGTGGGGCTTGTTCCGCTCGAACTTCGCCTTGGCCATGACTCCTATTTTCCTCTCCGAAGAACTACGACGGTCACTCGCCCCGTACCCGAGCGACGATCTCCTCGGCGATCCCCTTGGGAACCTGCTGGTACGAGTGGAACTGCATGGTGTACGTGGCGCGGCCCTGGGTGCGCGAGCGCAGGTCGGTAGCGTAACCGAACATGTCCGACAGGGGCACCTGCGCCCGAATCACCATGCTGTTGCCGCGCTGGTCGCTTGCCTGCACCTTGCCCCGCCGGGCGTTGAGGTCACCGAAGACGTCGCCCATGTACTCCTCGGGCGTGACCACCTCGACCGCCATGATCGGCTCGAGTAGCGCCGGGGAAGCCTTGCGCGCCGCCTCCTTGAACACCATGGAGCCGGCGATCTTGAACGCCATCTCCGAGGAGTCGACATCGTGGCTCGAGCCGTCGGTCAGGATGGCCCGCACGTCGACCACCGGGTAACCGGCCAGCACTCCCGAGGGAAGGGAGGCCTGGATGCCCTGGTCGACCGAGGGGATGAACTCCTTGGGGATGCGCCCGCCGGTGATCTTGTCGACGAACTCGTAGCCGCCACCGGGCC
The DNA here is from genome assembly GCA_035942035.1 of Acidimicrobiales bacterium. Classification (GTDB taxonomy): domain Bacteria; phylum Actinomycetota; class Acidimicrobiia; order Acidimicrobiales; family CADCSY01; genus JAHWJR01. The sequence goes on along the minus strand of DASZDK010000002.1, from coordinate 42,369 downwards.
CGGTGGGCTCCAGGGTGACGACGACGTGGGCGAACTGGCCCGAGCCACCGGTCTGCTTGACGTGGCGGTACACCACGTTCTTGGCGGTCTCCGTGATGGTCTCTCGATAGGCGACCTGGGGCTTGCCCACGGTGGCGTCCACCCGGAACTCCCGCAGCATCCGGTCGACCAGCACCTCGAGGTGCAGCTCGCCCTGGCCGGAGATCACGGTCTGGCCGGTCTCGTCGTCGGTGCGGACCTGGAAGGTGGGGTCCTCGTCGGCGAGCGCCTGGAGGGCCTTGCTCAGCTTGTCCTGGTCGGCCTTGGTCTTCGGCTCCACCGCCACGTGGATGACCGGCTCCGGGAAGTCGATGGACTCCAGCACGATGGGCTGGTCGGGGTCGCACAGCGTGTCGCCCGTGGTGGTGTTCTTCAGCCCGATGGCGGCGACGATGTCGCCGGCAAAGATCGCCTCCCGGTCCGCCCGGGTGTTGGCGTGCATCTGCAGCAACCGGCCGACCCGCTCCCTGCGGTCCTTGCTCGAGTTGTAGACGTACGAGCCGGTTTCGAGCGTTCCCGAGTAGACGCGGAAGTACGTGAGCTTTCCCACGTGGGGATCGCTCATGATCTTGAAGGCCAGGGCGGAGAACGGAGCCTTGTCGTCGGCAGGCCGCTCCAGCTCCTCGATGCCCTTGGGGTCGAGGCCCCGGATGGCCGTCAGGTCCGGCGGGGCCGGCAGGAAGTCGATCACGGCGTCGAGCATGGGCTGCACGCCCTTGTTCTTGAACGCCGATCCGCACAGCACGGGCACGCACTGGCTCGTGATGGTGCCCCGTCGCAGCGCTTGGCGAAGGTCGTCGGGGGTGATCTGCTCGTCGCCGGCGTACTTGGTCAGGATGACGTCGTCGAAGTCGGACAGCACGTCGAGCAGCTTGGCCCGCCAGGCCTCGGCCTCGGCCACCAGCTCGTCCGGCACGTCGGTGACTTCCCACTCCTCGCCCTTGCGGCCCTCGCCGTCGGACCACACCAGGCCCTTCATGTTGATGAGGTCGACCACCCCGCGGAAGTGCCCCTCGGCACCGATGGGGATCTGCACGACGGCGGTCTTGGCCTGGAGCCGGTCCTGGATCGATCCCACCGCGGCGAAGAAGTCGGCACCGATGCGATCCATCTTGTTGATGAAGCAGATGCGGGGAACGCCGTACTTGTTGGCCTGGCGCCACACGGTCTCCGACTGGGGCTCCACGCCGGACACGGCGTCGAACACGGCGACGGCGCCGTCGAGCACCCGCAGCGACCGCTCGACCTCGACGGTGAAGTCGACGTGGCCCGGGGTGTCGATGATGTTGATGGTGTGGTCGTGCCAGTGGCAGGTGGTGGCCGCCGACGTGATGGTGATGCCCCGCTCCTGTTCCTGGACCATCCAGTCCATGGTGGCGGCGCCCTCGTGCACCTCGCCGATCTTGTAGTTCTTCCCCGTGTAGTAGAGGATCCGCTCCGTCGTAGTGGTCTTGCCCGCGTCGATGTGGGCCATGATCCCGATGTTGCGGATGCGGCCAAGGGGCGTCGGTCGGGTTGGCGTCATGAGGACTCCTTCGCGGCGGACGCGTGCGCTTGCCGCGACTTCAGGGGGAACGTACCGGCACGGCGGGGCCGTCCGCCGGCGAGAGCCCGAGTCTACCGGCAGCGGGACAAATGCGTCACCAGCGGTAGTGCGCGAACGCCTTGTTCGACTCCGCCATCTTCTGGAGGTCTTCCTTGCGCTTCATGCTGGCGCCGATGCCGTTGGAGGCGTCGAGCAGCTCGTTGGCGACCCGCTCGGCCATGGTCTTCTCCCGTCGCTGGCGGGCGTAACCCACCACCCACCGGATCGACAGCGTGTTGGCACGGCGGGGCCGGACCTCCACCGGGACCTGATAGGTGGCGCCACCCACGCGCCGGCTGCGGACCTCCAGCGCCGGCTTGACGTTCTCCATGGCCCGCTTCAGCGTGGGGATGGGATCACCACCGGTCTTCTCCTTGATGATGTCGAGCGCGTCGTACACGATCCGCTCGGCAGTCGACCGCTTGCCCCGCTGGAGCACCTTGTTGACCACCTGGGTGACCAGCACGGAGCGGTAGATGGGGTCGGGCATGAGCTCCCGGCGAGGCGCCGGTCCCTTACGAGGCACTACGAACCCTCCCGCTTGGAGCCGTACCGGCTCCGAGCCTGCTTGCGGTCACGCACACCGGCGGCGTCGAGTGCACCCCGGACGACCTTGTACCGCACGCCCGGCAGGTCCTTCACCCGTCCTCCGCGTACCAACACGATGGAGTGCTCCTGGAGATTGTGGCCCTCACCGGGGATGTAGGCGGTGATCTCCATCCCGCTGGTCAGGCGCACTCGGGCGACCTTGCGCAACGCCGAGTTCGGCTTCTTCGGCGTGTTCGTGTAGACGCGGGTGCAAACTCCCCGTCGCTGCGGGGCCCCCTTGAGAGCGGCGGTCTTGCCCTTTTCGGGCTTCGACGCGCGCCCCTTGCGGACGAGCTGCTGGATGGTGGGCACCGGGGTACCCTATCGGGCCGAGGTCACGACGCCGACCCCTCACTGGGGAGGTCGACCACGTCGGCCCCCGACGTACCGTTCCCGGCACCGGCGGCGCCGTTCCCGTGGCCGTCACCGCCCTGGGTCGCCAGCCACGTTGCCAGGTCGTCGCGGTCGACGTCGTCCTCCGAGGTCCAGAACTCCATGGGCTCGTAGTCCGGTGCCACCGTCTCGAACTGGCGGTACCGCTCCATGCCCGTCCCTGCGGGAATCAGCTTGCCGATGATGATGTTCTCCTTCAGCCCCACGAGGGAGTCGGACCGCGATTCGATCGCGGCCTCGGTGAGCACCCGAGTGGTCTCCTGGAACGAGGCGGCCGACAACCACGAGTCGGTGGCCAGGGACGCCTTGGTGATCCCCATGAGCTCGGGACGCCCTTCGGCCGGGGTCTTACCCGCCTGGAGCAGCTCGCGGTTGGTCTCGGCGTAGACCCGGGAGTCGACACGCTCGCCGGGCAGGAACGGCGCCTCGCCGGGCTCCTGCACCGCCACGCGCCGGGTCATCTGGCGCACGATCAGCTCGATGTGCTTGTCGTGGATCGACACCCCCTGGTCGCGGTAGACCCGCTGGACCTGGTCGACCAGGTACACCTGGGTCTCGCGGACGCCCTTGATCTCGAGGAGCTCCTTGGGGTCGCGGGGACCTTCGACGATCGGATCGCCGGCGGCGACCTCCTGACCGTCGGTCACCTCGAGACGGCTCGGGCCGGCGACGAGATGGGCGTCCTCGCTACCGTCGTCACTCACGACGGTGATCGTGCGGCCCCGGGCGTCCTCGTCGTTGATCCGGATCACGCCCGAGGTGCGGGCCAGCGTCGCCTTGCCCTTCGGGCTGCGGGCCTCGAACAGCTCGACCACCCGGGGCAGACCACCGGCGATGTCGCCGACCCCGGAGGAGACGCCCCCGGTGTGGAAGGTCCGCATGGTGAGCTGGGTGCCGGGCTCGCCGATCGACTGGGCGGCGATGACCCCCACCGCCTCGCCCAGCTCGATGGAGTTCCCGGTGGCCAGTGAACGCCCGTAACAGGCGGCGCACACCCCCTGAGCGGCGTCGCAGGTCAGCACCGAGCGCACTCGCACCCGGTCGACCTGCGGGTCGTCCCGGAGAGCGACGAGGTCCTCGGACCCCACCACATGCCCACGGGGCAGGATCCGCCCGTCGGCCAGGGTGACGTCCTCGACGAGGACGCGCCCGTCGAGACGGGTCTCCAGGTAGCTCCGCCTTCCAGCGGCGTCCGGCCCGACCTGCTCGATCCACACGCCTCGGCTCGTGCCGCAGTCGTCCTCGCGGACGATCAGCTCCTGAGCCACGTCGACGAGGCGCCGGGTCAGGTAGCCGGAGTCGGCGGTTCGCAGGGCGGTGTCGACCAAGCCCTTCCGGGCGCCAGGCGTGGAGATGAAGTACTCCAGCATGGTCAGCCCCTCCCGGAAGTTGGACTTGATGGGGCGGGGGATGAAGTCACCGCGAGGGTTGGTCACCAACCCGCGCATCCCGGCGATCTGGCGGATCTGCAGGACGTTCCCGCGCGCACCAGAGGTCACCATCATCTCGATGGGGTTGAAGGCGTCGGCCTCCATGCCCTCGCGCATGGCCGCTTCCACCTCGGCGGTGGCGTTGGTCCAGATCTCCACCTCCTTCTGGCGGCGCTCACCGTCGGTGATGATGCCCCGCCGGAACTGCGTCTCGACCTTCTCGGCCTCACGCTCGTAGCGGTCGAGGATGCCGCGCTTGGCCGCCGGCGTGCGCACGTCGTCGATCGAGAACGTGAGCCCGGACTGGGTGGCGTAACGGAAGGCCAGGTTCTTGATCTCGTCGACGCACTCGGCCACCACCGCCTTGGAGTAACCGACCGAGAGCTTCTCGACGATGGTGGCGATGTTGGTGTTCTTCTTGCCGACCACGTCGTTGACGTAGCCGAAGTCGGCCGGAAGCGCTTGGTTGAACAGCAGCCGGCCGGCCGTGGTGGGCTCGTAGGTGGGCGCTCCGTTGCCGTCGGCACCGTCGCCGGAGGCAGGAGGCCGGCGGAGCGCGGGGATGCGCACCTCGATCTCCTCGTGGAGGACGATATCGCCGGCTTCGTAGGCCCTCTCCACCTCGTGGACGTGGCGGAACGCCCGCGGCCGGTCCTTGTCGGTGGGGGTGCGCAGGGTCAGGTAGTAGGCACCCAGCACCATGTCCTTGGACGGGGTGATGATAGGGCGCCCGTTGGCCGGCGAGAGGATGTTGTTGGCCGACAGCATGAGCACCCGGCTCTCGGCTTGGGCTTCGGCCGACAGAGGCAGGTGCACCGCCATCTGGTCACCGTCGAAGTCGGCGTTGAACGCCGTGCACACCAGGGGGTGGATCTGGATGGCCTTGCCCTCGACCAGCACCGGCTCGAAGGCCTGGATGCCGAGGCGGTGCAGGGTGGGCGCCCGGTTGAGCAGCACGACGTGCTCGCGAATGACCTCGGCGAGCACGTCCCACACCTGTGGCCGTCGGCGCTCGACCATCCGCTTGGCCGACTTGATGTTCTGGGCCAGCTCGGTGTCGACCAGGCGCTTCATGACGAAGGGCTTGAACAGCTCGAGCGCCATAAGCTTGGGCAAACCGCACTGGTGCAGCTCGAGGGTGGGGCCCACCACGATCACCGAACGACCGGAGTAGTCCACCCGCTTGCCCAGCAGGTTCTGGCGGAACCGCCCCTGCTTTCCCTTCAACATGTCGGACAGCGACTTGAGGGGACGGTTCCCGGGACCGGTGACGGGGCGGCCACGGCGCCCGTTGTCGAACAGCGCGTCAACCGCCTCCTGGAGCATGCGCTTCTCGTTGTTGACGATGATCTCGGGAGCGCCGAGGTCCAGCAGCCGCTTCAGCCGGTTGTTGCGGTTGATCACCCGCCGGTACAGGTCGTTCAGGTCCGAGGTGGCGAAACGACCACCGTCGAGCTGGACCATGGGACGCAGGTCGGGCGGGATGACCGGAACGACGTCGAGGATCATGGCCCGCGGGTTGTTGACCCGGCGGCCGTGCTCGTCGCGACGGTTGAACGCCGAGACGATCTTGAGCCGCTTGATGGCCTTCTGCTTGCGCTGCGCCGACAGGGGGCGCTGGCCGTCCTGAGGGTCGATGGCGGCGCGGAGCTTGATCTCCTCCTCGTCGAAGTCGATGCGCTCGATCAGCCGAGCCAGGACCTCGGCGCCCATGCCCCCCTCGAAGTAGTCGCCGTAGCGGTCCTTGAGCTCGCGCCACAGCAGCTCGTCCTCGAGGATCTGGCGCCCGTGGAGGTTGCGGAACTCGTCGAAGGCACGCTGGACCAGCTCCAGCTCGGCGTCGGCCCGCTCGCGCACGTTGGCGATGTCTCGCTCGGCCAGCTTCTGGCGGGCCTTGAGGTCGGCATCCTTGGCGCCGTCGGCCTCGAGGGCGGCCAGCTCTTCTTCGAGCTGCTTGTACTTGCGGTCGATGTCGAGGTCGCGCTGCTTGGCGATCTCGGCCAGCTCCTCGGTCAGCTCGGCCTCGAGGTTGGGAAGCTCCTCGTGGCGCTTCTCCTCGTCGACCCAGGTCACCAGGTTGGCAGCGAAGTAGATGACCTTCTCGAGCTGCTTGGCCTTCAACTCCTCCTTGGGCTCGATGCCGGCAAGGAGGTAAGCGAGCCACGACCGGGTGCCGCGCAGGTACCAGATATGCACCACGGCGGCCGCCAGCTCGATGTGGCCCATGCGGTCACGCCGCACCTTGGACCGTGTGACCTCGACGCCGCAGCGCTCACAGATGATGCCCTTGAAGCGCACGCGCTTGTACTTGCCGCAGTAGCACTCCCAATCCTTGGTGGGGCCGAAGATCTTCTCGCAGAAGAGCCCGTCCTTCTCCGGCTTGAGCGTGCGGTAGTTGATGGTCTCGGGCTTCTTGACCTCACCGTTGGACCACGTGCGGATGGAGTCGGCCGTCGCCAGTCCGATCCGCAGCTGATCGAAGTTGTTCACGTCCAGCATCTTGCTCTCCTTCTACGCCCGGTCCCCGACCACCACTGCTTGGTACTGACATCGCCGCGCCGCCGGCGTTCGTCCTCGATCCCGACGGGCCACGCTGGCTCAGCGCGACCGCCCGTGCTCAGACCCGCTCCCGACGGCGTTCGTCCTCTTCGTCGGACCCTCGCTCCGGCCGGGACAGGTCGATGCCCAGCTCCTCGGCCGTGCGGAACACGTCCTCGTCGAGCTCTCGCATCTCGATCTCCTCACCGGTGTCGTTGAGGACCTCCACGTTCAGGCACAGCGCCTGCATCTCCTTGATGAGCACCTTGAAGCTCTCGGGGATGCCTGGCTCCGGGATGTTCTCGCCCTTCACGATGGCCTCGTAGACCTTCACCCGGCCGAGCACGTCGTCGGACTTGATCGTCAACAGCTCCTGCAGGCAGTAGGCGGAGCCATAGGCCTCGAGCGCCCACACCTCCATCTCTCCGAACCGCTGACCGCCGAACTGGGCCTTCCCGCCCAGCGGCTGCTGCGTGATCATCGAGTACGGACCCGTCGAGCGGGCGTGGATCTTGTCGTCGACCAGGTGGGCCAGCTTCAGGATGTAGACGTAACCCACGGTGATGCGGTTGTCGTAGGGCTCCCCGGTGCGGCCGTTGTAGAGGGTGGCCTTGCCGTCCGTCCCGATCATGCGACCGCCGGCGCCGTAGTCGGCCACGGGCGACTCGGGGTGGAGGCCCTCGAAGATCTGCTTGATGGTCGGGTGCTTGCCCGCCGTCACCTGCTCGTCCCAGTGGGCGCCGTCGAAGACCGGCGTCGCCAGCAGCGTCGACGGGCGGGTGCTGGGTCGGGTCTTGGTCTCGGTCGCCCGGACCGGTTCCTCGCCGACGTCGACCTTGCCGTCACCGGAGAGGTCCCAGCCCCAGCGGGCGGCGTAGCCCAGGTGAGCCTCGAGCACCTGGCCCACGTTCATCCGGGAAGGCACGCCGAGCGGGTTGAGGATGATGTCGACGGGGGTGCCGTCGGGCATGAAGGGCATGTCCTCGACCGGCAGGATCCGGCTGATGACGCCTTTGTTGCCGTGGCGTCCGGCCAGCTTGTCGCCCACCGAGATCTTGCGCTGCTGGGCCACGTAGACCCGGACCAGCTGGTTGACCCCGGGGGGCAGCTCGTGGGCGTCGTCCCGGTCGAACACCTTGACGTCGATGACCTTGCCCGACTCGCCGTGGGGCACCTTGAGGCTGGTGTCGCGGACCTCGCGCGCCTTCTCACCGAAGATGGCCCGCAGCAGGCGTTCCTCCGGGGTCAGCTCGGTCTCGCCCTTGGGGGTGACCTTGCCGACGAGGACGTCGCCGGGACCGACCTCGGCACCGACCCGGATGATCCCCCGGTCGTCAAGGTCGGCGAGGATGTCCTCGGAGAGGTTAGGGATGTCGCGGGTGATCTCCTCGGGCCCGAGCTTGGTGTCGCGGGCGTCGATCTCGTGGCTGTGGATGTGGATCGACGTGAGCACGTCGTCACGCACCAGCCGCTCCGAAAGGATGATGGCGTCCTCGAAGTTGTAGCCCTCCCAGGGCATGAAGGCGACGAGCAGGTTCTTGCCCAGCGCCAGCTCGCCGTGCTCGGTCGAGGGACCGTCGGCCAGGACGACGCCGGTGGTCACCCGGTCGCCCTCGGACACGCGGGGATGCTGGTTGATGCAGGTGTCCTGGTTGGAACGGCGGAACTTGGCCAGGCGGTAGATCTTGCGTCGTGCGGCGCCGTCACCGTCGTACTCGACCGTGATGTGGTCGCCACTGACCTCGGTGACGGTGCCGTCGCCGTCCGCCAAGAGGATGTCACCGCCGTCCCGAGCGGCACGCGCTTCGATCCCGGTGCCGATATAGGGCGCCTCGGCCCGCACCAGCGGAACCGCCTGGCGCTGCATGTTGGCCCCCATCAGGGCGCGGTTGGCGTCGTCGTGCTCGAGGAAGGGGATCAACGCGGTGGCCACCGAGACGATCTGCTGGGGCGCCACGTCCATGAGCTGGACCTCGGCCGGGGGCACGGCACTGATCTCGGTAGTGGCGCCGAAGAAGACGTCACGCTCGAGCTGGAGCTTGAGGTCGGACAGCGAAGCCGAGGTGGGGCTGCGCCGCACCAGGACGCGCTCGTCGGTGAAGCGCCCCTCGTCATCGAGCGGGGTGTTGGCCTGGGCGACGACGTACTCCTCTTCCTCGTCGGCGGCCAGGTAGACGATCTCGTCGGTGACCCGCCCCTCGAAGACCTTGCGGTAGGGCGACTCGATGAAGCCGAAGTCGTTGACGCGCGCGTAGGTCGACAGGGCCCCGATGAGCCCGATGTTGGGGCCCTCGGGCGTCTCGATGGGGCACATGCGCCCGTAGTGCGAGAAGTGGACGTCACGGACTTCGAAGCCGGCCCGTTCGCGCGAGAGCCCACCAGGCCCCAGCGCCGAGAGCCGGCGACGGTGGGTGAGCCCGGACAGGGGGTTCACCTGGTCCATGAACTGTGAGAGTTGGCTGGTCCCGAAGAACTCCTTGATGGCGGCGACGACCGGGCGGATGTTGATCAACGTCTGGGGCGTGATGGCCTCTACGTCCTGGGTCGTCATGCGCTCGCGCACCACCCGCTCCATCCGGGACAGGCCGATGCGCACCTGGTTCTGGATGAGCTCACCGACCGAGCGGATGCGGCGGTTGGCGAAGTGGTCCTGGTCGTCGAGCCGGTAGCCGATCTCGCCAGCGGCCAGGTTCAGCAGGTACGTGGTGGCGGCGAGGACCTCGACCCTGGACAGAACCGACTGGTCGGGCTGGGGCCGGTCGAGCTCGGAGAGACCGAACAGGGACTCGAGCTTGGCGATCTCCGGGCCCAACTTGCGGTTGAGCTTGTAGCGACCCACCCGCGAGAGGTCGTAACGCTTCGGGTTGAAGAAGGCGTTCTCGAAGTAGTTGCGGGAGGCGTCGGGCGTGGGTGGCTCACCAGGGCGGGCGCGCTTGTAGATCTCGATCAGCGCCTCTTCTTGCGTGGTGAAGAGGTCCCGCTCCTTCTCCCATTGACCCTCGAGGAAGTTGAAGTGGCGCACCAGGCGGTCGAGGAACCCGGGGTGGTGCTCCTCGTCGTAACCGAGGGCACGCAGCAGGACGAACAGGCTGAGCCGGCGCTTGCGGGCCACCCGTGTGCCGGCGGTGACGTCCTTGCCCGGCTTCTGCTCGACGTCGAACTCGATCCACTCGCCGCGGTAGGGATGGACCGTGCCGGTCACCAGCTGGTGCTTGGCCAAGTTCCGCAGGCGGAAGCGCTCGCCCGGCTGGAAGATCACACCGGGGCTGCGCACGAGCTGCGACACCACCACACGCTCCGTGCCGTTGATGATGAACGTGCCCTTGTCGGTCATCATCGGGAAGTCCCCCATGAAGACCGTCTGCTCCTTGATCTCGCCGGTCCCGGCGTTCATGAACCGGGCTCGCACGAAGATCGGAGCCGAGAAGGTCATGTCCTTCTCTTTGCACTCCTCGACGCCGAACTTGGGCGGAGGGCAGAGGTCCTCGTCATTGGGGTCGAACTCCAGCTCGAGGCGGAGCGACCCGCTGAAGTCCTCGATGGGACTGATGTCGCGGAACGTCTCGGTCAGGCCGTGAGAGAGGAACCACTCGAACGACGACGTCTGGACGGAGGTGAGGTCGGGAAGGGTCAGGACCTCGTCCAAGTTCGCGAACGAATAGCGGTCCCGGGCGACGGGGCGAGCAGGCAAGGGGCTACTCCTCGGACACGGAGAACGGAGAGAGGGACGCGCCGGATCCGCCGAAGAGGGAACGGGGACACCACGACACGGGCACGGCAACCCGTAAACGTACAGTGGAACGCGTCACCATGCAAGCCCTGCGGGGTCGCCAACGAACGACGGCTGGACCGCCTGACGGGCAGGACAGTACGCGGCGCCACCAGGCGCGTCAACACTTTCGGCGCCCGCCTGCCACGGTTCCATCGGTGGAAGGTGGCGTGCGCCGCCACCTTCGCCGCCGGAGGGCCTACTTGACCTCCACGCCGGCGCCGGCGCCCTCGAGGGCAGCCCGGGCCTTCTCGGCGTCCTCCTTGGACACCTTCTCGAGCACCGGCTTGGGAGCCCCGTCGACCAGATCCTTGGCCTCCTTCAGGCCGAGGCTGGTGAGCGAGCGCACCTCCTTGATCACCTGGATCTTCTTGTCGCCGGCCCCGGTGAGGATGACGTCGAACTCGTCCTTCTCCTCCTCCTCGGCGGGGGTCTCACCGCCGCCGCCGGCGCCCGGTGCCGCCACCGCGGCCGGGGCTGCAGCCGTGACCTCGAAGCGCTCCTCGAACGCCTTGAGCAGCTCCGAGAGCTCGAGCACGGTCATGTTGGAGATCGCGTCGAGGATCTCTTCCTTGGTCGCCATCACGCATCCTCCTGGGACGAGTCGGTGTCGGGGGCGGCGGCCGGCGCACCGGCGGCTCCCCCTTGGTCGATGAGGGCCTTGAGCCCGTAAGCCAGGTTGCGGGGCAGTGCCTGGAGCAGCCCCGCGAGCTGCTGCATCGGTGCGGCCAGGCCGCCGGCGAGGCGGGCCAGCAGCACCGCACGGGGCGGCACCTCGGCGAGGGCCCGAGCCTGATCGGCCGACATGGCCGTCTCCCCGAGCACCCCCCCCTTCAGCACCAGGGCTGGATTGGCCCGGGAGAAGTCACGCAGGGCCTTGGCCACGTCGACGGCGTCACCGTCGACGAAGACCAGGGCCGTGGGCCCCGTCAGCAGCTCCTCGACCCCGTCGAGGCCGAGGTCACGCACCGCGAAGCGCACGAGCGTGTTCTTGTAGATGCGGTAGTCGCCCCCCGCCTGGCGCACACTCCGGCGCAGCTGGGCGAGCTCACCCACCTTCAGGCCGCGGTACTCGGTCAGGATCGTGGCATTGGACGAGGAGAGGCGCCCGCGCACCTCTTCGACCACTGCGACCTTCTCTGGTCTGGGATTGTCCATCCGTGCCTCGGATTCTCCTCGAAAACGCAACTCGGGGCTCGCGCAGCGCGAACCCCGGTGGAATCGTGGAGTTCGCCTCGTCAGGCGGGCGGGAGGGCCCTTTCGCGCCAGAGCGCACCGGAGGTCTGCGGCGAGCGTTCAGTTGTGGGAGCGATGCTACCAGTGTCGACTACGCCGGCGATAATCGCCGGCGCCCGTGGCACGGAGCTGGACAAGCGTCCGAGGCTGCTCCGCCTGGCGGACTCGTTGCCTCTTGCGCCGGCGATCATCCGCCGGCGCCCGTTGCACGGAGCTGGACAAGCGTCCGAGGCTGCTCCGCCTGGCGGACTCCGCAGCGGGCTCCCGAAGAGGATGAAGCCCCTCAGGTGGCGACCTGGGCGGCGTCCGGCCGGAGCCGGGCGGGGTCGATCTTGACTCCGGGGCCCATGGTCGAGGACACACTAACCTTCTTCAGGTAGCGCCCCTTGGCCGACGCCGGACGGACGCGGTTCAGCTCGTCCATCAGCGCTCGGAAGTTGGAGACCAGGGCGTCGATGTCGAAGCTGGCGCGGCCGATGGGGACGTGCACGTTGGCCCCCTGCCGCTCGGTCCGGTACTCGACCCGGCCGGCCTTGAACTCGGCCACGGCCCGTCCCACGTCGGTGGTCACCGTGCCGGTCTTGGGGTTGGGCATGAGCCCGCGCGGCCCCAGGACCCGCCCGAGCCGAGCGACCTGCGCCATGACATCGGGGGTGGCGATGGCCACGTCGAAGTCGAGCATCCCCTCCTGCACCTGGGCGACGAGGTCGTCGGCGCCCACCAGGTCCGCGCCAGCCGCCCGGGCTTCGGCAGCGGCGTCACCGGTGGCGAACACGGCCACCTTGACCTCCTTACCGGTGCCCGCGGGCAGCGACACGGTGCCCCGCACCTGCTGGTCGGCCTTGCGGGGATCGACGTTGAGCTGGACGGCGACCTCGATGGTCTCGTCGAAGCGAGCGGAGGCCAGGCTCTTGGCCAGTTCGATGGCCTCGCCGGAGCCGTGCAACCGGTCGGGATCGAACCGGCGGGCGGCGTCGCGGTAGCGCTTTCCCTGCCGGGTCATCCGGCCACCCTGATGCCCATGGACCGCGCCGTGCCGGCCACCTGGAGCTTGGCCGCGTCCAGGTCGTTGGCATTGAGGTCGGGAAGCTTGGTCTGTGCGATCTCGGTCACCTGGGCGTCGGAGATGGTGGCGACCTCCTGGCGGCCGGGGTTCTCCGAGCCCTTCTCCAGCCCCAAGGTGTCGCGGATGAGGACCGCCGTGGGGGGCGTCTTGGTGACGAAGGTGAACGACCGGTCCTCGAACACCGTGATCTCGACCGGCACGATCGTGCCCCGCTGGGCCTCCGTGGCGGCGTTGTAGGCCTTGCAGAAGTCCATGATGGCCACGCCGTGAGGGCCCAGGGCCGTGCCCACCGGGGGCGCGGGTGTGGCCGCCCCTGCGGGGATCTGGATCTTCACCACGGTTGCGACCTTCTTCTTCGCCATCCGGCTCCTCCTCGTCCTACAACTTCGCGATCTCGCTGAACTCGAGCTCGACCGGGGTCTCGCGCCCGAAGATGTTGACCAGGACCTTCACCTTGAGCTGATCCTCGTTGATCTCGGCGATCTGCCCCGAGAAATCGGCGAAGGGGCCCTGGCGCACCCGCACGCTCTGCCCGACCTCGTACTCCAGCTTGGGCCGCTGACGGGCAGGCGCGGGGCCGTCAGCCTCGTCGGTGTGCGAGAGGGCAGACTCGACGTCGGCCCTCGACAGCGGCACCGGTTTGCCACCGGTGCCGACAAAGCCCGTCACCCCGGGGGTGTTGCGGATGACGTCCCAGGAGCGGTCGTCGAGGAAGCACCGCAGGTAGAGGTAGCCGGGATAGACCTTCTTGGAGACGACGACCTTCTTGCCGCCCTTGAACTCGATGACGTCCTCCATGGGGATGACCACCTCGAAGATGGAATCCTCCATGCCCATGGAGCTGATACGGCTCTCCACATTGGACTTGACCTTGTTCTCATAGCCCGACTGGGTGTGCACCACGTACCAGTCGCCCGGACGGTCGTACGGGCTCTCCCGGCGGACGGGCGGGGCGATGAGCTCCTCGGCGTCGACGACGTCCGGCTCGACGGCGGCGGCGGTCGGTGCCGCGTCCGTGCCGTCGCGCTCCGCGGACCCGTCGGCAGCAGGCGTCTCGGCAGCAGCAGCCCCGCCGCCGAGGATGGCGGCGGCCTCGTCAGGGTCGACGCTGGCGCGCTGGGGATCGTTGTCCGGTTCGGGGGTCACCATGCTCATCCGCCGAAGAGGAAGAAGACGCTCTGGGCGAACAGGTAGTCGAGGGCGAAGATGAACGTGGTCAGGATCACCAGGGTCACCAGGACGATGACGGAGTACCGGGAGACCTCGGCCCGACTCGGCCACGCCACCTTGCGCAGCTCGCTGCGCACCTCGCGCAGGTACTGCTTCGGACTCGTGCGCTCTCGGTTCGGCGCGGGGGCGGGACGACCCGCCTGCTTCGGCTTGGGCCGCGCCGCCTCGCCGTCGGGGCCCAGTTGGCCCTGCCGTTGCAGCATGCGCTTGGTTTCTCGGTTCATCGCCATATCGCCCACCAGGGGTCGTCGAGGGCCGGGTCAGCAGGGCAGGAGGGACTCGAACCCCCAACCGCCGGTTTTGGAGACCGGTGCTCTGCCAAATTGAGCTACTGCCCTCGGCAGGGTCCCGGTCGAGGATAGCAGTGTCGCTTCGCGCCAGCTCCGGCAAGCCGTCGCCGGCGCCCGTTGCACGGAGCTGCCGACCCCTGCGTCGCTGCTCCGCCTGGCGGACTCCGCAGCGTGACCAGCTCCGGAAAGCCGTCGCCGGCGCCCGTCGGCACGGAGCTGGCCGGCAGCCCTTCTCTATCCGGCGAGGGCCACCCGTCGACCACGCGTGCGCGAGGCGATGACGAACGCACCGGCCGCACCGGCGGTGGCCACGGCCAGACCGCCGACGTAGGCCACCTTGTGCCCGCTCAGCAGAGAACGCAGGGCGTGGCGCTCGCCGGCGTCTTCCAGGCACGCCATGACGTCGGCCACCAGGCCCGCTTCCGGCTGGAGCAGGTCGGCCCTCAGCGCCCGCAGGGCGCGGATCAACTTGCGGTACCGAACCAGCTCGGCCTGGCAGCGCAGGCAGGTCTCGACATGTCGTCGCGCTCGCCAGTCGTCGACGACCACGCCCTCGTCCGACGCGGACACCACCTCGGACAGCTCCTCACACCGCATGGGCCTCCTCCTTCGGCATGGGGAACAACCGCTCCCGCAGCCGGCGCCGGGCCCGGTGGAGGCGCACCTTGGCGGCTGACTCGGAGATCCCGAGCTCGGCGGCGATGGCCTCGTGGGGCAGGTCGTAGACGTCGCGCAGCACCACCACGGCTCTCAGGCGGGGGGGCAGTTCCTGCAGGGCGACGTTGAGCTCGCTGCGCAGGGCGCTGGCGTCGGCCTGGGCCTGGGGATCGCGATCGGCGCTGCCATCGGCGAACTGGGCGTCGTCGGCCAGCTCCTCGTGGTGGTGCCGGCGCCGGCGCTCGAGCGAGGTGACCGCGCAGTTGGCGGTGATCCGGTACATCCACGTGGTGAACTGCGAATCGCCGCGGAACTTCCCAATGCCCCGGTAGGCCCGGATGTAGGCCTCCTGGACCACATCCCGGGCGTCTTCCTCGTTGCCCAGCAGACGGTAGGCGAGGGTGTAGGTCTCGGCCGAGGTGCGCCGGACCAGCTCTTCGAACGCCTCTCGATCGCCTTCGCGGGCCGCGGCGACCAGAGGGCTCACGGCGTCGGCGGTCAGAGGCATCACCGGTTCGACCTCTTCGGCCGGCTCGAAGTTACCTCCGTCGGGCACGCCGGACCCCTCGTCGGTCAGCGAGTCTCGCGGTGCACGGTGTGCTGGCGCTCCCAGCGGCAGTACTTCTTGAGCTGGATGCGCTCACGGTCGTTCTGCTTGTTCTTCATGGTGATGTAGTTCCGTCGCTTGCACACCTCGCAGGCGAGGGTCACCTTCACCCGCTTGTCACTGGCCATCCCGGTCCTCCCATTGTTCCTGCGTGGTAGCGGCGGCCGGACTCGAACCGGCGACCCCTCGATTATGAGCCGAGTGCTCTTACCAACTGAGCTACGCCGCCAAGGGCCTTCCGCCGCCCCGAGCCCCCTGTCAGAATCGAACTGACGACCTTTTCCTTACCATGGAAACGCTCTGCCGACTGAGCTAAGGGGGCGCGGCGGTCGATCATACCGGGCGTCTCCCTGGCTAGGGTCCGGCCCCGTGGAGGTCCGCCTCGCTCGTCCGGCCGACGCCGAGGCCATCCGTGGCATCTACAACCTCGAGGTCAGCACCTCCACGGCCACCTTCGACCTGGTGCCCCGCACCCTGGCCGAGCAGCAGGCGTGGCTGGCGGCCCGGTCCGGCGCCCATGCCGTCGTCGTGGCCGTCGAGGGCACGGGCGACGGTGAGGTGGTCGGGTTCGCCTCGCTGTCGCCCTATCGGGACCGGCCCGCCTACCGCACCACGGTGGAGGACTCCGTGTACGTGCGCGGGGACCACCGCGGGTCGGGCGTGGGCGGTCTGCTCCTGGAGGAACTGCTCACTGTGGCCGCCGCCTCCGGGTTCCACGCCGTCATGGCGCGGATCGTGGGCGGGCACGACGCCTCCATCGCCCTCCACCGACGTCGCCACTTCACCCTCGTGGGCGTCGAGCGGGAGATCGGCCGCAAGTTCGGTCGCTGGCTCGACGTGGTCGTGATGCAGCGACTGCTGTGACGCCACCGCCGGGGCCCCTTGCCACCGGCCGTCCGTGCGGGGCGCCACACCGGTGACGCATGGTGGGCCGGGGAGGATTCGAACCTCCGTAGGCTGAGCCGGCAGATTTACAGTCTGCTCCCTTTGGCCGCTTGGGTACCGACCCTCGCAGGGGCCCACGATAGCGTGGGGCCGTGCCCAGCTTCGACGTCGTCTCGGAGATCGACGAGCAGGAGGTTCGCAACGCCGTCGACCAGGCCAGGCGCGAGGTGGCCACGCGGTTCGACTTCAAGAACACCGGCTCGGAGGTCGAGCTGGGCAAAGAAGAGCTCACCTTGCGGTCGGGAACCGAGGACCGCCTCCGCGCCCTGCGCCAGGTGGTCGAGGAGAAGTTCGTCCGCCGCAAGCTTTCGCTGAAGGTCCTGGACTGGGGCCGCGTCGAGGAGGCAGCCGGTCAGACCGTCCGCCAGGTGGCCCAGCTCCGGGCCGGGATCTCCAGCGACGCCGCCCGCGACCTCAACAAGCGGATCAAGGCCCTCGGCCTCAAAGGCGTCTCCTCGCAGACCCAGAGCGACTCCGTGCGGGTGTCGGGCAAGAAGCGAGACGACCTGCAGGCCGTCATCGCCGCCCTCCGCGAGGCTGATCTGGACCTCCCGCTGCAGTTCAAGAACTTCCGCGACTAGGTCGGCGGCGGGCCTCAGCCCGTCGGACCGGACGGCGCCGAGGCCAGCGCCACGGCCAGCAGGGGCGGCGTCAACCGGTCCAGCCAGCCCTGAAGGGCCCGCTCGAGGCGCTCGCCCTCCCCACTCGCCTCCGCACGTTCCTCACTGGCGGCCAGCGCGGCCCAGTCGACCGAGCTGGCGATCCGTGCGGCCTCGGTCTCGGCCAAGGCCAGGGCGCCGCCACTCGGGTTCATCGCCGTGGCCCACAACAGGGCGGCCCGGGGAGGATCGGCGCCGGCATCGCCGCCCATTGCCATTCCCCCCGGAAACGCCGGGGCTGGCAGTTGTCCGGCTGCCGCCGCGTCGCGATAGCTCTGGACGAGTGGCCCCGCCGCCTCGACGGCTTCACCAATGAAGCCGTCGAGCAGGGACTTCGGGTCGACGGCGCCGCCGCCGCCCGGGTGGAACTCGGCGTGGACGTGGGGCGCACCGCCACGGGCGTTGCCGGAGTCACCGGTGAAGCCGACCACGTCGCCGGTACGCACCGCCGTCCCCTGCGTGATCCCCTCGGGGATGCCCGCCAGGTGCGCCAGGTACCAGAAGTCACGGTTGGGTGCGACCACGTAGACGGCCAGCCCGCCGAGGGGGCTGTTGGTGATCTTCACCGTGCCGTCGAACGGAGCCCGGACCGGGGTACCCATGGCGGCGAAGATGTCGGTGCCCATGTGCAGGCGCCACCCGGGGCCGAAGCGGGGGAACCACCAGTCGTGGGAGTAGCGGGCCTCGCCGCCCACCGGGAAGCGGCCGAAGCCGAGGCGCACGGCGTCCTCGGGACTGACACCGAACTCGGCCAGCGGGGCCAGGGCGTCCAGCAGGCCGCGTGTGTCGTTGGCGCCGGTGCGCTTCACCGAGTTCATCTTGCGTCGCAGGTGCTCAGGGAAAGGCCCCGCATCGGCGGGCGGCTCGGCGGTGTCGTCGCCCTCGCCACCCTGCACGGCGGGAGCAGGAGCACCCCCCGGCGGCGGAGGCGGCGGCGGTGGTCCGCCGGGAGGCGGCAGCGTCATGCCCGGGCTCGGCGGCGGCGGCGGAGGCGGAGGCGGTGGTTCGCCCGGAGGAGGCGGAGGCGGCGGAGGAGGCGGCGGCGCCGTGGTGGTGGTGGGAGAGTCGTCGATGCACACTCCCAGCACGCACTGCGAGGCGGCAGCCGACCACGTGCCCGCGCCGGTGAGGGCGGCGGCGAGGACCGCCACCACGGCCAGAGAACGGCCTCGGGACACCGAAGGAGGCGACATGGGCGTTCCGCTTTCTACACGATGCGCTCAGGTCACCGCCACTACATGCAGTGAACGACTACCGGCTGTCGCCGGGTGGCGCGGTGGTGCTCAGGCCGCCCACTCGCCGGCCCGCAACCGGCTGATGCGCTCCTCGGTCGAGGGGTGCGTCCGGAAGAGGTTGGCGAACTGCGCCCGTCGGCCGGTCAGCGGGTTCACGATGTAGGCCTGGGCCTGAGCCGGTTGCACGTCCATGGGGATGGCCTGCACGCCCCGCTCCATCTTCTGCAGGGCCCGGGCGAGCGGCTCGCCGGAGCCGATGAGCCGGGCGCCGCTGCGGTCGGCCTCGAACTCCCGGCTCCGGCTCAACGCCGCCTGGAGCAACATGGCCGCCACCGGTGCCAGGAGCGCGGTGGCGATCAGGGCCAGCGGGTTCTGGTCGCGGTCGCGCCCGCCACCGCCGAAGATGGCGGCCCACCGCGCCATGAAGGCCAGGTAGGTGATGGCGGTGGCGATGGCGGCCGCCACCGAGCCGATGAGGATGTCGCGGTTGCCGACGTGGCTGATCTCGTGGGCCAGCACACCCCGGAGCTCGTCCCAGTCGCAGATCTCGAGGATGCCCCTGGTCACCGCCACGGCAGCGTGGTGGGGGTTGCGCCCGGTGGCGAAGGCGTTGGGCTGGCGGTCGGGGGTCACGTACAGCTTGGGCATGGGCATGCCCGCCGCCTGGGTGAGCTCCCGCATGACGGCGAAGTACTCCGGCATCTCCGCCTCCGACGCCGGGACCGCCCGGGCCGCCTTGATGGCGAGCTTGTCGGAGAACCAGTAGGACCCCCCCACCATGACCAGGCTCACGCCGAGCATGACGGTGGCGCCGACGCCGCCCTTGACGGCGCCCCCGATCACCACCAGCAAGCCGGTCAGCCCGGCCAGCAGGACGAAGGTCTTCGCGGTGTTCTTGTTCAACACGGTGCCATGCTCCCGGCGCCCGCGGGCGGGGCGTCCAGTGGCAACGATACCGGCGCTCGACCGCCTCCGGTGACCTCCTGCCTTGACTTTTCGACTCCTCGAAAACTAGGTTTCATCGCCTTCCTGACGCCCTCGGCAGCCAGGACGATCCCCAGCAGCCCCCGGAAAGCAAGCCCGAGAACCCCCCAGGAAAGCAAGAAGGAGGCAGCCGTTCCGATGCCTGCTGTACTCGCCGCCGAAGGCGGTTACCAGGCCTTCGAGCTGGGCGCCGCCGAGTGGTTCTGGCTCATCTTCTCGGCCGGTACGGCCGCCCTCGCCATCCTCGTCGGCTTCTCCCTCATGCGCAGCGTGCTGGCGGCGGAGCAGGGCACCCCGAAGATGATCAGCATCGCCACGTCGATCCAGGAGGGGGCGCAGGCCTACCTCCGGCGACAGTTCAAGACCATCGCCGTCATCCTCGTGCCCCTGCTGGCCATCGTCTTCGTCACCTCCACTGCGGTGTCACGCCCCGACGGCGTCGAGGCGCTGAGCTTCGTGCAGTCCGGCGGCTTCCGGACCCTGAGCTTCCTCGCCGGCTGCCTCTTGTCCGGGTTGACCGGCTTCATCGGCATGAGCCTGGCCGTCCGGGGCAACGTGCGCACCGCCGCCGCCGCCCGGTCGGGGTCGCTTCCCGCCGCCCTGCGGGTGGCGTTCCGCACGGGTGGTGTGGCCGGGATGTTCACCGTGGGCCTGGGCCTGCTGGGCGCCACCGTCATCATCATGCTGTTCCAGAACACCAGCTCCGCCATCCTGGTGGGCTTCGGCTTCGGCGGCTCCCTCATCGCCTTGTTCCTGCGGGTCGGTGGCGGCATCTTCACCAAGGCGGCCGACGTGGGCGCCGACCTGGTCGGCAAGGTCGAGGCGGGCATCCCCGAGGACGACCCTCGCAACCCGGCCACCATCGCCGACAACGTGGGCGACAACGTGGGGGACTGCGCCGGCATGGCCTCCGACTTGTTCGAGTCCTACGAGGTCACCCTGGTGGCCGCCATCATCCTTGGTGTCCCAGCGTTCGCCTCGATCGGTGCCAACCCCGCCCTGGGCCTGATCTTCCCCGTGGTCGCCCGAGCCATCGGCGTCCTCGCCTCCATCGTCGGCGTCTACGCGGTGCGGGCCACGCCCAACGACCGCACCGCCATGGCCCCCATCAACCGGGGCTTCCTCACCGCCGGCCTCCTCACCGTGCTCGGCACCGGCGTGGTGGCGCTGCTCTACGTGGGCAACGGGCCGTTCAACGAGGGGTGGCGGGTCTTCGCCGCCGTGGTCGCCGGGTTGATCCTGGCCCAGGGGGTCAGCCGGCTCACCGAGTACTTCACCTCCACCGACACGGCACCGGTCCGGGAGATCTCCCAGTCGGCTCGCACCGGGCCCGCCACCACCATCCTGTCCGGCATCAGCTCGGGGCTGGAGTCGACGGTGTGGGCGATCCTCGCCATCGGGGCGGCCATCGGGGTGGCCGTCGTCCTCGGTGCCGGCAACATCCAGTTCGCCCTCTACCTCGTGGCCCTCACCGGCCTGGGCATGCTGGCCACCACCGGCGTGGTGGTGTCCGAGGACACCTTCGGCCCGGTGGCCGACAACGCCGCCGGCATCGCCGAGATGTCGGGCGAGTTCGAGGGTGAGCCCGAGCGCATCATGGTGAGCCTCGACGCCGTGGGCAACACCACCAAGGCGGTCACCAAGGGCTTCGCCATCGCCTCGGCGGTGATCGCCGCGGTGGCGTTGTTCGCCAGCTTCATCGAGACCATCGAGAGCGAGCTGGGGCTGGGCCTGGAAGGCAGCGAGCTGTTCACCGACCCACTGACCTCCATCAACGTGGCCAATCCCACCACGTTCATCGGCCTGCTCATCGGCGGCTCCATCGCCTTCCTGTTCAGCTCGCTGGCCATCCGGGCGGTGAGCCGCAGCGCCGCGGTGGTGGTCCAGGAGGTGCGCAAGCAGTTCCGGGACCGGCCCGGGATCATGTTGGGCACCGAGGAGCCCGACCACGGGGCGGTCATCGACATCTGCACCGCGGCGTCGCTGCGGGAGCTGGCCACGCCTGCCCTCCTCGCCGTGCTCAGCCCCGTCATCGTCGGGTTCGGCATCAACTACTTCGCCCTGGGAGCGTTCCTTGCCGCGGTCATCCTCACCGGGCAGCTCATGGCCGTGTTCCTGTCGAACTCAGGCGGCGCCTGGGACAACGCCAAGAAGTACATCGAGGACGGCCACGAGGGGGGCAAGGGCTCCGAGGCCCACAAGGCGGCGGTGATCGGCGACACGGTGGGCGACCCCTTCAAGGACACTGCCGGGCCGGCGCTCAACCCGCTCATCAAGGTCATGAACCTGGTCTCGCTGCTGATCCTGCCTGCGGTCATCGCCCTGCAGGACAACGACCCCGCCCGGTACTCCGTGGCCGCCGCCGCGCTGGTGGTGCTGCTGATCGCCATCGCCTTCTCCAAGCGAGCAACGGGCTCCATGGACGAGGGGGTGGACCCGGTCAACGACGGCGCCGTCGCCCGGGCCGCCCAGCCCGTGACCGACGACACCGATCCCGAGCGGTTGGCCATCGACGCCCTCGACCGCTGGATCGTCGACCTGGGCGACGACGACGCCGACCTGCGCACCCAGCTTCGACGAGCCCGCAGCAAGCTGGGCGCCGAGCCCTAGCCGCCGGCGGCCGGTCGCCCCTCCCGCTCCGGGCGGGGACCGGGGGCGTCAGTCGTCCTGGGGGGCGGCCTCCGCCCGACGGCGGATCTCGTCGACCACCGAGGCGTCGGCCAGCGTGGTGGTGTCGCCCAGGTCGCGCCCGTCTGCCACGTCCCGCAGAAGCCGGCGCATGATCTTGCCGCTGCGGGTCTTGGGCAGGTCGTCGGTGAAGATCACGGTCCGGGGCCGGGCCGTCGGCCCGATCTTGGTGGCGACATGGGCCCGCAGCTCCTGGCCCAGCTCGTCGCCGGGCGTCTGGTCCCCCTTGCAGGTGACGAAGGCCACGATGCGCTGCCCGGTGACCTCGTCCTTGGCTCCCACCACCGCCGCCTCGGCCACGGCGGCGTGTGCTACCAGGGCCGACTCCACCTCGGTGGTCGACACGCGGTGGCCGGAGATGTTCATGACGTCGTCGACCCGGCCCAGCAACCAGAAGTAGCCGTCGTCGTCGACACGGGCGCCGTCGCCGGCGAAGTACCGACCCTCGAAACGGCTCCAGTAGGTGTCGTGGTAGCGCTGGGGGTCGCCGTAGATGCCCCGCAGCATCGACGGCCAGGGCCGGGTCAGGGTGAGGTAGCCACCGCCCCGCTCGACCGGCTGGCCCCCATCGTCGACGACCTCGGCGGCGACGCCGGGGAGGGGGAAGGTCGCCGAGCCGGGCTTGGTGGTGGTGGCGCCCGGCAAGGGCGAGATCATGATGGCGCCGGTCTCGGTCTGCCACCACGTGTCGACCACCGGGCAGCGGTCGCCGCCGATGTGACGGCGGTACCACATCCACGCCTCGGGATTGATGGGCTCGCCCACGCTGCCCAACACCCGAAGCGACGACAGGTCGTGGGAGGCGGGCTCGGTCGTTCCCCACTTCATGAAGGTACGGATGGCGGTGGGCGCGGTGTAGAGGATGGTGACCTTGTAGCGCTCGACGATGTCCCACCACCGGTCGCGCCCGGGGTGGTCCGGGCTTCCCTCGTACATGACTGACGTGGCCCCGTTGACCAGGGGCCCGTACACGATGTAGCTGTGGCCGGTCACCCAGCCGATGTCGGCGGCACACCAGTACACGTCGGTGTCGGCGTGGAGATCGAAGACGTACTTGTGGGTGAAGGCGGCTTGGGCCAGGTAGCCGCCGGTGGTGTGCATGATCCCCTTGGGCCGGGCCGTGGTGCCCGAGGTGTAGAGCAGGTAGAGCAGGTCCTCGGCCTCCATGGCCTCAGCGGCGCAGTCGGTCGACGCCCCGGCCATGACGTCGTGGTACCAGTGGTCTCGCCCGGCGGCCATGGCCACCTCGTCGCCGGTGCGGCGCACCACCACCACGTGTTCGATGGACGGCGTGTCCTCCAGGGCGGCGTCGGCGCTGGCCTTCAGCGGCACGGCCTTGCCCCGCCGCCACCCGCCGTCGGCGGTGATCAGCACCTTGGCCTCGGCATCGACGATCCGGTCCCGCAACGACTCGGCGGAGAAGCCCCCGAAGACCACCGAGTGGGCGGCGCCCACCCGGGCACAGGCCAGCATGGCCACTGGGAGCTCGGGGATCATCGGCATGTAGATGGCCACCCGGTCGCCCTTGGCCACCCCGAGGTCGCGCAGCACGTTGGCGAAGCGGCACACCTCGTCGTGGAGCTCGCGGTAGGTGATGGTGCGGGTGTCGCCGGGCTCGCCCTCCCAGTGGAAGGCCACCTTGTCGCCTCTGCCGGCCTCGACATGGCGGTCGAGGCAGTTCTCCGAGGCGTTGAGTTGGCCGCCGACGAACCACCGGGCGTAGGGCAGGTCCCACTCCAAGACCGTGTCCCATTGCCTTCGCCACGAGAGCAGGTCGGCGGCTTGACGGGCCCAGAAGCCCTCGTAGTCCCGCGCCGCCTCATCGTGGAGCTCGCTGCCCCGGACCAGGGCGGAGGCCCGGAACTCCTCGCTCGGCGGGAACGAGCGGTCCTCCAGGCCGTAGACCTCGATGGCAGGGTTCTCCGTCGGCTCGGTCATGGCGCGAGAGTACCGCCGGGGTCCTGCTCGTTCCGCTGGCTGGGCGGCGGTGGCCCGGGGCCGGCGCCCGCTACCGGCTAACGGCGGGTGAGCAGCTGGTCGGCGGGGGCGAAGTCGTCGGTGAGGGGACGGGCACCGGCGACGAAGGCGTCGACGGCATCGCCGGTGAGCACGACGCCGTCCTCGGGGGGGATGTCGTCCGGCGTGATGGCGAGCGGGGCGGCGGACGCCACCAGCACGTGGTTGGCCGGGCCACTGCGCTGGGCGGGAGGCGGAGCGATCACAGCCACGTGGGGGAAGACCTCGGCCAGGGTGGCGGTCTCCGCCCGGATCAGCCGGCGCTCGCCGCCGTCGATGACGTTGACCAGGTAGACGCCCTCCGGGCGCAGCGCCCGGGCCAGCTCCTGGGCCACCTCCACGGTGGCCAGGTGCCAGGGCACCGACAGGCTCCCGAAGGCGTCGCCGACGGCCACGTCGTAGGCGTCGTCGGCCAGTCGAGCCAGGGCGGTGCGGGCGTCGCCCACCTCGACCCGCAGCCGTGGTCCCTGTTCCAGGCCCAGCTGTTCCTCGGCCAGCGTCACCAGAGCGGCGTCGAGCTCGAGCACCAGGCTGGTGGATCCGGGCCGGGTGGCGGCGAGGTACCGGGGGAAGCTGAACCCCCCGCCACCGAGGTGGAGGGCGTCCACGGCCCGGCCCGGCGACACCTCGGCGGCCAGCGCGGCGGCGAACAGCCGCACGTAGCGGAACTCGAGGTGCGTGGGGTCGTCAAGATCGACGTAGCTGTGCCGCAGGTTGTCGAGCAGCAGCACCCGCCCGGAGGGACGAGCGGGGTCGACTTCCACCTGCACGCAGTAGTAGGCGGTGTGCTCCTCGCAGGGACCGGGAACGGCGGCCACCAGCCCGCCCAGCGCCAAGGTCCCGACCGCCACCCCGCCCAGGGGCCGGTGAGGGCCGTTGCGCCACCACAGCACCAGGCCGGCGCCGACCAGGGCGGCGCCCAGGCCGATCACCAACGGCCGGGTGGGCACGGCGGCGACGAGCACGAAGCCGGTCACGAAGGTGCCGACCAGCGCACCGGCGGTGCCGGCGGCCGAGAGCCCGCCCACCACCGAACCGGTCTCGTCGAGACTGGCCAGGCGCAGCTTGGCCGCCATGGGCGCCACCGCGCTGAGCACGGCCGCCGGGGCGAAGAAGGCGCCGGCGGCCAGGATCACGACGGCTGCCGGGCCCCCGCCGGCCACGGTCGGGCCCACTACCGTCACCACCGGGAGCGACGCCAGCGCCAACGCGCCGCCGGCCACCACGGTGGGGCCCAGCAGCCGGCGGGGGTCGCGACGGTCGGCGAGCCGTCCGCCGGCGGCGCTGCCCAGGGCGATGCCGGCCAGCACGGTGCCGATGACCCCGGTGAAGGTCTCGATCGACACGCCCACGTAGGGTGCCACCAGCCGCCCGGCCAGGATCTCCAGCACCAGCACCGCCGCCGAGGTGCAAAAGACCAGCGTGGCCGCCGCCCGGGTGGTCATCACGATCCCGCCACCCATTCCAACACCCGGAACGCCCCCAGCCCGCTGGGGTCACACAGGGCCTGGCCCTCGCCCACCCGGCTGCGGGCGGCCAGGGCCGCCAGGTCACCCACGTGTGCCCGCTCATGCCAGTCAGTGCGGGCCGCGTCCACCAGCTGGTCGAGGCCGTGCCGGCGCAGCCAGTCCGCCTGGGACAGCTCGCCAGCCGGGGGGCCGAGGCGGGCGGCGAGCTGGTCGACGGCGACCTCGCAGGTGATGTCCTGGGAGCCGGGGGCTTCGAGCGGGGAACCGCCCGGCCCGTGGGCCCGGTAGGTGCGCACCCATTCCCGCCACGGGCGAGCAGCCAGAGCCGGCGTGGTGGTGGCGAAGTCGATGACCACGACCCGGCCCCGGTCGAGCACCGCCCTCGCCCGCCGCAACCAGGCGGCGGCGGAACCCTGGAGTGGGATGCGGCTGCCGGCGGCGGCGGTGGGGACGAGCTGCTCGGCCACGGCGGCGGCCGCCGAAGGCGCCGAGGCCAGGACCTCGACGGGCGCACCGTCGTCGCCCATACCGACGAGGACCTCGGCCCAGTCGCCGTCCCGGCGCTCGAGCAGCCGGAACGGCAGGTTGTCGAGCAGCTCGTTCGCCACCACCACGCCGGTCACCTTCAGCGCCGGCAGGTCGGACAGCACGGTGACGATCGGTCCCTCTCCGGGGACGAAGGGCGACGCCGCGTCGGGATCACCTCCGCCGGCGGCCCCGAACACGTTGGTCGGCGGCTCGACGGGCAGTCGCTCCGCCGCTCGCTCGCGTAGGACCGGCGAGTGCTCCACGCACACGTAACGCAGGGCACCTGCGCAGGAGGGACCGGCGTCGAGGATCGACCGGGCCAGGGCACCACGGCCGGCCCCGCCTTCCACCACCACGAACGGGTCGGGCCGGCCCAGCCGCTGCCACTCGGCGTCCATGGCCCGGGCCACCACCGCCCCGAACAGCGGACCCACCTCGGGGCTGGTGAGGAAGTCGGCGCGGCGCCCGGCGCCCCGGCCGGTGAAGAAGAACCCCTCCGCGCCATAGAGGGCGTCGTCGACGAACTCGTCGAAACGGACGGGGCCAAACCGCCGGATGCGCTCGACCAGCACCCCTACGGGAGGGCGCCGAACAAGGCCACGTCGCCCAGCCGGGCGGCGAGGTTGGGGAAGAACCCGAATGCCACGGTGGCCACCGCGCACAGGGCGAGCGACGCCGTCAGCGCCGCCGGCACCTGCACCCGGGTGGTGTCGCCGTCGGGCACGGGGTCCATGAACATCTGCCGGGCCACCGAGGCGTAGTAGAAGAGCGCGATCACCGAGTTCACCGCGGCGACCACGGCCAGGGCGATGGCGGCGCCCGTGCCGGCGTCGAGCAGTGACTTGAACACGACGAACTTTGCGTACCACCCACCGAGGGGCGGGATGCCGGCGAGGGCGAACAAGAAGACGGCCATCACCACGGCCAGCCCCGGGGCGTAGTCGAACAGGCCCCCGTAGGAGCCGATCTCGCCCGATCGAGTCTTGCGGGCCACGGCCATGACCACGGCGAAGGCCCCCAGGTTCATGGCCGCGTAGATGATCAGGTAGGTCACCACCGCCTCGGTGGCGTTGGCGATGCCGCCCCGCTCGGCGGGAATCGAGGCGGCGACGGCCAACGGCGCCAGCATGAAACCGGCCTGGGCCACCGAGGAGTAGGCCAACAGACGCACGATGTTGGTCTGGCGCAGGGCGATGAGATTGCCCACGGTCATGGTCAGGGCTGCCAGCACCCAGAACAACGGCGCCCACACGTCGTCCTGGCCGAGGAAGGCGATGAACACCAGCTGGAGAAGGGCGACGAAGCCGGCGGCCTTGGACGCCACCGACAAGAAGGCGGTGATCGGCGTGGGGGCACCCTGGTAGGTGTCGGGCGCCCAGGTGTGGAAGGGCACCGCCGACACCTTGAAGGCGAAGCCCACCACCACGAAGACGATGCCGACGGTCACCACCGGCACGGTCGACGAGCCCCCTGCCAACGCATCGCCGATCTCGCTGAGCACGGTGGACCCGGTGACGCCGAACACCAGCGACATCCCGTAGAGCATCACCGCCGAGGCGAACACCCCGAGCAGGTAGTACTTGAGCGACGCCTCGTTGCCCCGCAGGTCGCGCTTGCGCCAGCCGGCCAGCAGGTAGGCGGGGATGGAGAGCAGCTCGAGGGCCACGAAGATGCTGATCAGGTCGCGAGCCGAGGCCATCACCGTCATCCCCAGCAACGACGAGAGCAACAGGAAGTAGTACTCGCCCTCGTAGTAGTCGCCCTCGGCCACGTAGTCGGTACTGATGAGCACGGTCACGTAGCCGGCGACGAGGAACAGCCCCTTGAGGACCAGGGCGAAGTCGTCGACGACGTAGGCGCCGTCGAACAGGCTGCGGTCGCCGCCGGCGACGGCCAGGGTCAGCACCGGCACCAGCGAGGCCAGCAGCCCGATGCCGGCCACGGTCGAGGTAGCCCAGCGGCCCCGCTCCTCGAACACCAGGTCGACGAAGAGCAGCACCACGAGGACCAGCACCAGGACGATCTCGGGCGCGAAGGCGTGGAAGTCGACCGCGGGAGAGCGGAACAGCGTCTCCACCGCGCTACCGCCCCGCCCCGAAGGATGACAAGGCGTTGCCCACGGCGCCGTCGGTCAGCCCGAACAGTAGGCCGGGGAAGATGCCGAGCACGAGGATGAGCACCAGCATCGGCACCCACGCGACGTATTCGGGCCAATGCATGTCGGCGATGGGCGCCTTGGCGAACTCGGGCTTGGGGGTGCCGAAGGCGGCCCGCTGCAGCATCCACAGCAGGTAGCCGGCGGCGAGGACGGTGCCCAGGGCGGCGATGACCATGTAGGTCCGGAACAGCGCCTCGGACAGGCCCTCCGCCGGGCTGTAGGCGGCGAGGATGGCGGGGAACTCACCCCAGAAGCCGGCGAGGCCCGGAAGGCCCAGCGAGGCCATGGCGCAGAATCCGAGGATCCAGCCCATGCGGGGCGCCTGGAGGAGCAGGCCACCCAGGCGGGACAACTCGAGGGTGTGGAAGCGGTCCTTCACCGAACCGGCGACGAAGAACAGCATCCCGGTGATGAGCCCGTGGGCCACCATGCCGAACACGGCGGCGTTGATGCCGAAGTCGGTGAGCGTGGCGATGCCCAGCATCACGAAGCCCATGTGGGCCACCGAGGAGAAGGCGATGAGCCGCTTCATGTCGCTCTGGGCGAGGCAGCCGAGGGCGCCGTAGATGATGCCGACCACCGCCAGGCCGCCGATCACCGGCGCCCAGGCCATGGCCGCCTCGGGCAGGATCGGGATGGCGATGCGGACGAACCCGTAGGTGCCGAGCTTCAGCAGGATGGCGGCCAGGATGACCGAGCCCTGGGTGGGGGCCTGGGTGTGGGCGTCCGGGAGCCACGTGTGGAACGGGAACATGGGCACCTTGATGGCGAAGCCCATGAACAGGCCCCCGAAGATGATCAGCTGCGTCGAGCGGGGGATGTTGTCGGCCGCCACCACCACCAGCTGCTGGATGGAGAAGGTCTGGCCCCCCGAGAAGTACAGGGCCAGGAAGCTGAGGATCATCAGGGCCGAGCCGAACAGGGTGAACAGGAAGAACTTGATGGCGGCGTACTGGCGCTGCTCGCCGCCCCACACGCCGATCATGAAGTACATCGGCAGGAGCACGACCTCGAAGAACACGAAGAAGAGGATCAGGTCCTGGGCCACGAACGTACCGTTCATGCCGGTTTCGAGCACCAGGATCAGGATGAGGAACGCCTTGGGGTTGTGCGGCTCGGGGAAGTGGTTCCAGCTGTAGACCACGACCAGCACGCACACGAACATCGAGAGCACCAGCAGGGGCAGGGAGATGCCGTCCACCCCGAGCAGGTAGCGACTGTTGATCACGTCGATCCACGGCGCGTCCACCCGGAACTGCAACTGCTCGCTACGGCCGTAGTCGAAGCGGGCCATGACCAGGAGGCCGACGGCGAAGGTGGCCAACGTGGCGCCCAACGCCATGAGCTTGTGGGCCGCCTCGTCCTCCCGGGGCACCACCAGCATGACCGCGGCGACGGCCAGGGGCACGAACACCGCAAGGCTGAGAGCGAGATCGTCGAGGGCTTCCATGTCGTCCCGGTTCTCCTTGGTGGCTTAGACGAAGATGATGAGGCCGAGCGCCAGCACCGTGGCGGCACCGAACAACAGGGCGGCGTACTGCTGCACCCGGCCGGTCTGGACGGTTCGGAGAATGCCGCCGAAGCCCTCGGCGCCGAAGCCGGCACCGTTGACCGCGGCGTCGACCACCGCCTGGTCGATGTGGCGGTAGGTCCAGTCGCCGGAGCGCCGGGCGGCGATGCCCACGGCGTTGACCACGCCGTCGATCACCTTCTGGTTGAACCAGTAGGCGGCCCGGGCGATGGCCCCCTTGACCGACCCGACGATGACCCCGGTGTAGAGGTGGTCGAGGTAGTACTTGTTGATCAGCAGCCTGTAGCCGGAGCGGGCCACGGCGTTGCGGCGGGTGAGACCCCGCGGGAGGCGCCGCTCGAAGAACAGCAGGTAGGCGAAGGCGATGGCGGCCAGCACCACCACGGTGGAGACCACCGCCGGGAAGACCTCGAAGCTGTGATGCTCGACCCCGGCCAGCAGGAACACCCGGTTCTCGGTGATCTCGAAGAACTTCTCGATCCCGGGAGCGTTGAGCAGGCCGGCGCCCACCGAGAACACGGCCAGGACGATCAGCGGGATGGTGATGGGCCGAGGTGACTCGTGGGGGTGGGCGTGCCCCCGGTACTCGCCGAAGAAGGTCAGGTAGACGCAGCGGGTCATGTAGGCGGCGGTGAGGAAGGCGCCCACGATGCCCACCAGCTCGAACACCGGGTAGCCGTTCTCGGCGGCACCGACGAGGATCTCGTCCTTCGACCAGAAGCCGGCCAGCGGGAACAGCCCGGCCAGGGCCACCGAGCCGATGAGGAAGGTGACGAAGGTCGTGGGCATGTACTTTCGCAGCCCGCCCATGTCGGCCTTCATGTCGAAGCTGTGGACGGCGTGGCTGACCGAGCCCGCACCGAGGAACAGCAGGCCCTTGAAGAAGGCGTGGGTGAACAGGTGGAAGATGCCGGCGGTCCACGCACCCACGCCGAGTGCCATGACCATGTAGCCCAGCTGGCTCACCGTGGAATAGGCCAGCACCTTCTTGATGTCGTCCTGCACGAAGGCCAGGGCAGCGGCGATGAGCACGGTGATCCCGCCCACCACGGCGATGGGGTTGACCCCGCCGGCGCCGATGTCGAACGCCTCCCAGAACACCCCGTAGAGGCGGGCGACCAGGTAGACGCCGGCCACGACCATGGTGGCGGCGTGGATGAGCGCCGACACCGGCGTGGGACCAGCCATGGCGTCGGGGAGCCACGTGTGCAACGGGAACTGGGCTGACTTGCCGATCACCCCGATGAAGAGCCCGACGGCGCCGACCACCAAAGCGGTGTGGCCGATGGCCCCGGTCAGGGCCCGCTCGTTGATCAAGGCGATGTCGAAGGTCTGCCCAGCGGCGAAGAACAGCGTCACGATGCCGACCAGCAGGCCGACGTCGCCCGTACGGGTGGTGAGGAACGCCTTCATGGCGGCGTTGGAGTTCTCCGCCTTCTCCCACCAGTGCCCGATCAACATGAAGCTGCACAGCCCCATCAGCTCCCAGCCGAACAGGGCCTGGAGCGTGCTGCTGGAGACGACCAGCAGCAGCATCCCCGTGGTGAACAGCGACAGGGCGGCGAAGAAGTAGGTGAAGCGCACGTCACCGTGCATGTAGTTGGTGGAGAAGACGTGCACCAGCAGGGAGATGAGGGTGACGGTGAAGAGCATCACCACCGTCAGCCCGTCGACGGCCGTGCCCGCGGTCACCTCGACGTCGCCGATGGTGAACCAAGTGACGTTGCGCTCGACCGCCGAGCGGATGGGGGTCTCCTCGGCGTGCTCACCGGTCTCCACCGCGGTCGCCACGACCTGGCGGTCCTGGCCTTGTTGCCCGCCCGCAGCCCCGTGTTCCTCGTCCTCCTCGCCGTGGACCTCCTCGGTCGTCCCGTGCGGCACCACCTCGGTGGCCGGACGGTCGACCCACTGGACCACAGCCACGCACGAGAGCACGAAGGCGAGCCCCAAGGCCCCGATGCCGATCTCGGCACCGTGCCCCGGCAGGCGCTTGCCGAAGAAGAGGATGAGCCAGAAGGAGACGAAGGTGAGGGTGGGGATGACCCACGCGTTGTCGAGCACGGTCAGCCCTTCATGAGGTCGACCTCGTCGAGGTCGACGCTCGCCCGGTTGCGGTAGATGAGGAGGACGATGGCGAGCCCCACGCCGACCTCGGCGGCGGCGATGGTGATGACGAACAGGGCGAACACCTGCCCAGTCACCGCTCCGGAGGCGTCGTGGAGCGCCCCGAGGGCCACCAGGTTGATGTTGACGGCGTTCAGGATGAGCTCGATGGACATCAACACCAGGACGCCGTTGCGCCGGGCCAGCACGCCGTAGACGCCGATGGAGAACAGCACCGCTCCCAGCACCAGGAACTGATTGACCAGCATCAGCGCCTTCCTGCGGCGGAGACCGGAAGGGGCGGTCGCCTCGATGACGGCACGGTCACTCCCTCCTCGCCAGCACGATGGCTCCCACCAGGGCGGCGAGCAGCAGCACGGAGACGACCTCGAAGGGGACCAGGTAGGTGGAGAAGATGGCGTCGCCCACCGCGCCGGTGCCCCGTTCGGCGGTCAATGCCTCTCGGTCCAGGCCCTCCAGCCGGGGCAGACGCTCGTCGCCGAAGGCCTCGACCAGGACGTAGGACAGCACCCCGAACAGGAACAGGCCGGTGATGCCGGCCAGCCAGCGCTGGTCGTTGTCGAGGCCCGAGTCGCGCCCAAGGGTCGGACGGGTCAGCATGATCCCGAACAGGAACAGCACCACGATGGCGCCGATGTAGATCAGGACCTGCACCGCGGCCAGGAACTCGGCGGCCAGCAGGACGTACAGCGCTCCCACGCTTCCCAGGACCGCCACCAGGTAGAGCGCGGCGTGGACCACGTTGCGGGTGGTGACCACCCGCAGGGCGGCGAGCACGGCCACCACGGCGAGGACGGCGAACGCCAGGTTCTGCGCGGCCATGGGACTACCTCTTGCCCGCCTGGGCGCCCGCCTCGAGCGGCTCGGGCTCGGGAACGCCGTCCATCCACTCGCCGAGACGCTCCTTGTCGTGGAGGAGATCGGCGATGCGGGGCTCGGAGTACTCGTACTCGGGACTCCAGAACAGTGCGTCGAAGGGGCAGACCTCCACGCAGATCCCGCAGTACATGCACAGTGAGTAGTCGATGTCGAAGCGGTCGAGCAGCTGGACGGTGCGGGGCTTGCCCCCCGGGCGCCGGGGCGGTGCCTTGGTCTTGTGGCCCTCGATATAGATGCACCAGTCGGGGCACTGGCGGGCGCACAGCATGCAGACCGTGCAGTTCTCCTCCTTGAGAGCGATCACGCCCCGGGCCCGCGTCGGAGGCGCCTCCTTTACTCGCGGGTACTGCGTGGTGACCGCCGGCTTGAGCATGGTCCGCAGGGTCACGCCGAGGCCCTTCATCAGGCCGGGTAGCTCTGGCACGTGTGACCTCCTTCCTAGAAGAGAACCTTGAACACGCCAGTGGCCAGGATGTTGACCAGGGCGAGGGGGATGAGGAACTTCCAGGCGAACGTCTGGAGCTGGTCCTCCCGCAGGCGAGGGTAGGTGAAGCGGATCCAGAAGATCAGGAAGGCCACGAGCATGGTCTTGACGAACAGCACCGCCGGCCCGACCAGGTTGGAGACAAGCCCGCCGTCGACGTCGAGGCCGGGGACGTACCAACCGCCCAGGAACATGGTGGCGGCCAGGGCCGAGAAGGCGAAGGCGGCTCCGAACTCCCCGAGGTAGAAGAACAGGAACTGCAGGCCGCTGTACTCGACCTGGTAGCCGGCCACCAGCTCCGACTCGGCGATGGGCATGTCGAATGGCGGCTGGGTGAGCTCGGCCTGGGTGGCCACCAGGAACAGGGCGAACCCGATGAACTGGGTGAAGATGAAGGGCTGCCCGATGAGACCGACCCCGAAGATGGCCCCCTCGGCTTGGGCCCGCACGATGCCCTGCAGGCTCAGCTCACCCGACTGGATGACCACGCCGACCACGGCGAGCACCAGGGGCAACTCGTAGGCGATGAGCTGGCCGGCCGCCCGCAGGCCGCCCATGAGGGCGTACTTGTTGGCCGAGGCCCAGCCCGCCATGAGGATGCCGAGCACCGAGATGGAGGACACGGCGAGGGCGAAGAAGATGCCGATGTCGAGGTCTTCGGCCACCACGTTGGGCCCGGCGGGGATGACCACGAACAGCAGGAAGGTGGACAGCAGGACCACGGTCGGCGCCAGGAAGAACACCCTGCGGTCGGCCCGCTCGGGAGCCAGGAGCTCCTTCTGGAGGAACTTGCCCCCGTCGGCCAGCAGCTGGAGGGCACCGTGGGGCCCGGCCTCCATGGGACCGAGCCGGCTCTGCATGTGGGCCATCATCTTGAACAGGAAGGTCTGGACGATGACGGCGGTGGCCGTGGGCACGATCACCATCACGGCCAGGACCTTGATCACCAGCAGCTGCCAGTAGGCAAGCTCGATCGCGAGGGTCACCGGGCGGACCCCCGCCGCACGGGTCCTGTCACCGGCGGGACTCCTTCCCGATCGCTCCCGGCCGCCCTCGGCGCCGCAGGCGCCTCCGACGGATGGGAGCCGGAGGAGACAGGGCCGAGGGCGAGCCGGCTCCGCCGGTCGCCCGGAGCTCCGAACGAGCTCCCCGAGCAAGCTCCGCTTGCGAGGCGAAACGTCATCGGTCGATGTCCCCGAGGATGAAGTAGAGAGAGGCGAGGATGGTGATCACGTCGGGAACGTAGACGCCCTTCATGACCCAGGGCACGATGGAGATGTTGTTGAACGAGGCCGTGCGGATCTTGACCCGGAACGGGCCGAGGTCGCCCTTGCTGACCACGTAGTAGCCCATCTCGCCCAGCGGGTTCTCGGTGGACACCCAAGCCTCGCCCGCCGGCACCTTGATGATGCGGGGCACCTTCGCCATGATCGGGCCGGACGGGAGCCCGTCGAGCAGCTGGTCGACGATGTTCGCCGCCTCTCGCGTCTCTTGGAGGCGCACCCAGTACCGGGCGAAGCTGTCGCCGTCGGGGTGGGTCCACACCTTCCAGTCCACCTCCGACCACGCCAGCGGGTTGGGGCTGTCGCGGCGAAGGTCCCAGTCCACCCCGGACGCCCGGAGGTTGGCTCCTGACAGCCCGTAGCTGAGGGCGATCTCGGGAGGGATGACCCCGATGCCCCGCGCCCGCGCCTCGAAGATCTCGTTGCCGAGCAGCAACGTCTCCATCTCGTCACAGAACCGGCGCACCTTGTCCATGGCCGATTTGGTCTCGGCCACCCAGCCCTTGGGCAGGTCCTCCTTCAGGCCGCCGATGCGGTCGTAGTTGGGATGGAACCGGCCACCCGTGGCCGCCTCGATCTGGTTGAGCACGTGCTCCCGGTCACGGAAGGCGTAGAAGACCGCGGTGATGGCCCCCAGCTGCACCCCCATGTCCCCCATGAACAGGGTGATGTTGGCGATGCGGGACATCTCGAACAGCACGGTGCGGATCCACTGCGCCCGCGGCGGCGCCTCGATCTCCATGAGCTGCTCGGCGGCGAGGATGAAGGGCACCTCGTTGGCGAAGCTGCTCAGCCAGTCGATGCGGTTGATCAGGGTGGTGATCTGGGGGTAGGTGCGGACCTCGACCAGCTTCTCGTAGCCGCGGTGCATGTAGCCCATGACCGGCTCGGCGGAGATCACCTGCTCACCGTCGAGGCGGGTGATGATCCGTAGGGTGCCGTGGGTGGCCGGGTGCTGCGGCCCGATGTTCAGGGTCATCCCGTCGGTCTCCAGCTCGACGTTGACCCGCGCCTCGGCGGCCTGCCCGCCGACGTACGCCCGCTGCTGGTTCTGGGACACGGCGCTCATGCCGGCGCCCTCCTCATGATCCGTCACCTTCGCCGGGCATGGCCTCGACGTCGACCAGGCCGGGCCAGGGCTTGACCTCCCGGGACAGCAGGGGGAAGTCCTTGCGCAGGGGGTTCCCCTCGAACGCCCCCGGAAGGTACAGGTGCACGAGGTTGGGGTGGCCCTCGAAGGCGATGCCGTACATCTCCCAGACCTCGCGCTCGTGCCAGTCGGCGCCGGCGTACACCTCCACCAACGACGGGGCCCGGAGGTCGTCGTCGGCCACGTCGGCCTTCAGGATCAGGCCCACGGAGGTGACCGGCGCCATCAGCCGGGCGAGCAGCTGGAAGCGGGTCTCCCCACCGGCGTAGCCGTGCTCGATGGCGGCGGGTGACTCGTCATCACCACCCTGCTCGGCGTCGTCGGCGTTCTCGTCACCGGCCGCCGGCTCTTCGCTGCGACCGTAGGGCGACGGCATCCAGTCGATGGCGGAGAGGAAGCAGAAGTAGGTGAGGCCGAGCTGGTCCCGGCACACCTCGGCCGCTCGGCGCCACGCGTCGACGCTCACCCGGGCCCACGCTTCGCGCCCGTGGGCCACGTGGGTCTCCACCAGGTCGTCGCCGAGGGAGGACCGCAGCGTGTCGAGCAGGCGACCGGCGGCCTCGTCGACCTCAGGGGTCTCGGCGTTGTCGACCACCTCGGCCACGTCGTCGGCCCGGGCGGCCTTGTCGGCCCGGGACCGCTCCGCCGCCGCGCCCTCGCGCACGGCGCCGGTGGCCGTGGGCGGGGGCTGCTCGGGGACCACCGCGGAATCGGTGCCCGACGCCGGAGCACCTGCGGCCGGGGCTGTTGCCGCCGGCGCCGTGGTGTCAGGTGAGCCGGCGTCCCCGCCGGGGGCCTGGGCCACGTCGTCGGCTGCGGGGGACGCAGAGCCGCCCCGCTCCTGGCCCTGGGAGGGGGTCTGGTCGCTCGACAGCTCGCCCGGAGCGCCCGGCGCCGGCAGCGGCGCTTCGTCGGCCGCCGTGGTCCCCTTCCCCGGCGCCGCCGACGCCCCCGTCGGCTGGTTCGAGTCCGCCGGGTTGGCGATCTCGGTCTGGAGCCCCGGGTCGTCGACGTCGTCGGCCGACGGGGCCTGTCCCCCGGCGTCTGGCTTTTCCCGACCGTCCGGGTCAACCGACGACAATGGGCTCCCCTCGCCAGCGCTCGGACATGTCCTCGTTGCGGATGCGCTCCTGGAGCAACACGATGCCCTGCAGCAACGCCTCCGGCCGAGGCGGGCAGCCGGGAACGTAGACGTCGACGGGCACGATCTGGTCGACCCCCTTGGTGACCGAGTAGGAGTCCCAGTAGGGGCCGCCGCAGTTGGCGCAGCTGCCCATGGAGATCACGTACTTGGGGTCGGGCATCTGCTCGTAGAGCCGGCGAATGGCCGGCGCCATCTTGTCGGTCACCGTGCCGGAGATGACCACCAGGTCGGCTTGACGGGGGCTCACCGGAAAGGGGATGACGCCCAGCCGCATGACGTCGTAGCGTGGGGAGCCGAACGTCGCGCCCATCTCGATGGCGCAGCAGGCCAGACCCCACTGGTAGACCCACAGCGAGTAGCTGCGGCTGAGGTTGAGCAGATGACTGAGAGGCTTGGGCACCTTGGCCCGCTCCACTAGACCCATCGCAGCACTCCCTTCCGCCAGGCGTACACCAGGCCGAGGGCGAGTATGACGATGAAGATGCCCATCTCCACCAGGCCGAACAGGCCGTAGCTCTCCAGCCGCAGCGCCCACGGGAAGATGAACACCGCCTCCACGTCGAACAGCACGAAGAGCAGGGCGAAGATGTAATAGCGGACCTGGCTCTGACCGAACCCGGGGCCCACGGGGTCGACGCCACTCTCGTAGGCGATCGACTTCTGCGCGGTGGGACGGGAGGGCCGGATCAGCCACCCGGCGCCCAGCATCAGGGCGACCAGCAGGCCCGCCGCTCCGGCGAAGACTGCCACCGTGAGGTAGGCACGCAGGAACTCGGACACTTGCTCAGACTAGTGATCCCGTTCACCCGGGGTCGAGTCGTCCCCCGGCTCGCCCTACCACCCGCCACCGTGCCCAAGGCCGTACCCAACGCCGCCGCCCTGCGCGGCCTGGTGGTCCCCGATGCCCGGACCGGCGAGCCCGTCGACCTCGGCGCCACGCCCGCCTTCGGCCGCCCTTCGATGCCCCGGCAGGCGATGGTCGATGGTTCCTGGCGGGGGTCCGTGGTCCCGCGCTGACGGGATCCCTTCCACGGCCGTTGAACCTGGCGGCCCCGCCTCCGCCGGGCACAAGGGCGGCGAAGCCCTTAGGGGGCGCTCAAAAGAGCGGGAACGGCGTCGCGGGCGAAGTCGACGACGGGTGAGGGAAGTACCCCCACGACGATGGTGAAGGCCACGGCCGCGCCCAGCGCCAGGGCGGCGGCGGGCGGCACGCGCACGGCTGGTCCGGCGACGGCTTCGGGCTCGTCCGTCTCGTCGCCCATGTACATGGCGACGGTGATGCGCAGGTAGACGAAGGCGGCGACCACGGCCGAGAGCATGGCGATCAGGGCCAGGGCGTAGCTGTCGGCCTCCACGGCGGCGCCGATCACGTAGAACTTGGCCAGGAAGCCGGAGGTCAGCGGTACCCCGGCCTGGGCCAGCAGCAGCACGGTGAACGTCAGCGCCAGCAGCGGTCGCCGGCGCGACAGGCCCCGGTAGGCGGACAGGCCGTGCTCGGCGTCGCCCCGCCCCGCGACCAGGGTGGCCACCCCGAAGCTGCCGACCACCATGAACGTGTAGGCCAACAGGTAGAAAAGGGCGCCGGCAACGCCGCGGTCGCTGGCCGCCTCGGCGCCCACGAGGATGAAGCCGGCGTGGCTGATGGAGCTGTAGGCCAGCATCCGCTTCACGTCGCTCTGGACGATGGCCAGGAACGAGCCCACGAGCAGGCTGAGCACGGCCAGCGCCCACATGAGGGGCCGCCAGTCGAGGCGGTAGACGTCGAAGGTCGACACGAACACCCGCAGCAGGGCGGCGAAGCCGGCCGCCTTGGAGGCCGAGGCCATGAAGGCGGTGACCGGGGTGGGCGCCCCCTGGTAGACGTCGGGGGTCCAGACGTGGAAGGGCACGGCGGCCACCTTGAACCCCAGTCCCACCAGCAGCAGGGCGAACCCGGCCAGCAACAGGCCGTTGGACGCCAGCACGTTGCCGGCCAGGAAGCTGGCGATGGCCCCGAAGTTGGTGGACCCAGTCGCCCCGTAGACCAGGGCGATGCCGTAGAGCAGGAAGGCCGACGAGAACGAGCCCAGCACGAAGTACTTGATGGCCGACTCCTGCGACTCGAGGCGTCGCAGGTGGAGACCGGCCATGACGTAGAGGGCGATGGAGAGCGTCTCGAGACCGAGGAAGACCACGATCAGGTCGTTGGCCATGGCCATCACCACGCCGCCGGTCCCCGACAGCAGCATGAGCACGTAGAGCTCGGGGCCGTCGAGGCCCTCCCGGCGCAGGTAGTCGTCGGCCAGGAGGGCACCGAGGGCGATGGCGGCGGTGATGGTCACGGCGAAGAAGACGCTGAAGCCGTCGATGGTGATGGCCCCGCCGATGGCGGTGAAGGGGCCTCGTGCAGGGTCGGTCACCCGCTGCCAGAGCAACGCCGAGCACGCCACCGCCAGCGCCGCGGTCACCACGGTGAATAGGGCGTAGAAGCCCCGCGGGGGCCGGCTGCGGGCCAGGGCGGCGGCGGTGAGCAACACGAGGGCTCCGCCCACCAGCACCAGCAGGGGGGAGACGGCGAACCACTCGATCTGGGGCGTGGCGATGGGCTCGATCTGGGCGATGGCCGCCGGCGTCATCGCTCGCCCTCCGTCGCCGCCACCTCGGGCTTGCTGAAGTCGGAGCTGGCCTCGACGTGGGCGATGAGGCGGTCGACGGCGGGCTCGATGCGCTCGAGCACCGGCTTGGGGTACACGCCCAGGAACACGATGGCCGCCAGCAACGGCGCCATGATCAGGCGCTCGCGCCGGTCCATGTCCGGGGTCCCGGCGTTGGCCTCGTCGGGAGCGCCGTGGAACACACGCTGGTAGGCCCACAGCAGGTACACCGCGGCGAGGATGACGCCCACCGTGGCCACCACCGCCCACCACCGTCGGGTGGGGAAGCTGCCGAGGAGGATGAGGAACTCGCCCACGAAGCCGTTGAGCCCCGGCAGGCCGATGGAGCTCAGCATCACCACCGTGAACACCCCGGCCAGCACCGGCGCCGCCTTCTGCAGCCCCTTCAGCTCGGCGATCTCCCGCGTGTGGCGGCGCTCGTAGATCATGCCCACCAGGAGGAAGAGGGCACCGGTGGAGATGCCGTGGTTGACCATCTGGATCACCCCGCCCTGGAGCCCCTGGGTGGTGAAGGCGAAGGTGCCGAGCACGATGAACCCGAGGTGGGCCACCGACGAGTAGGCCACCAGGCGCTTGAGGTCGCGCTGCATGGCCGCCACCACGGCGCCGTAGATGATCCCGATCACTCCGAGGGTGACGAGGAAGGGGGCGAAGTACGCCGCCGCCTCGGGGAACAGGTAGAGCCCGAAGCGCAGGAACCCGTAGGTGCCCAGCTTCAGCATCACACCGGCCAGGATCACCGAGCCGGCGGTGGGGGCCTGGGTGTGGGCGTCGGGCAGCCAGGTGTGGAGCGGGAACAGCGGCACCTTCACGGCGAAGGCCACGGCGAAGCCGAGGAACAGCCACCTCGCGGTGGTCTGGGCGATGCTGCCCTGGGCCTCGGCGATGGTGACCAGGTCGAAGGTCAGCTCCCCGGTGGCCTGCTGGTGCAGGAACGCCAGCGCCACGATCCCCACCAGCATGAAGGCCGAGCCGGCCATGGTGAACAAGAAGAACTTGAGGGCGGCGTAGACGCGCTCGCCGTAACCCCACCCGCCGATGAGGAAGTACATCGGCACGAGCACGATCTCGAACATCACGAAGAACAGGAACAGGTCGAGCGAGAGGAAGACCCCGATGCACCCCGCCTCCAGCAGCAGGAGCCAGGCCAGGTACGGCTTGGGGTCGTGGTGGGGCCGGACACCGATCACGGCGATGGGGTACAGCAGCGCGGTGAGCACCACCAGGAACAGGGAGATGCCGTCGACGCCCAGGTTCCAGGCGATGCCGAAGTCGGCGATCCAGGTGTACTTCTCACCGAGTTGGAAGCCGGCGTCGCTGCCGTCGAACGCCACGAGCAGCCACACGCTCAGCGCCGCCACCACCAGCGTGGTGGCGGCACCCACGCCCCGGACGAGCGCAGCGTTGCTTCGGGGCACCAGGGCGATCGCCAGCGCACCCACCACCGGCACGACGATCAGGGCGGAGAGGAGGGGAAAGCCGAGGTCGTTCACGCCACCCCGGTCCGGAACAAGAAGAAGGCCAGCAACAGCACGGCGCCACCGCCCATGAACAAGGCGTAGTTGCGCACGTAGCCGGTCTGGGTCAGCCGCAACCGGGACCCGCTTCCCCGCACCAGGGTGGCCACGCCGTTGACGGCGCCGTCGATCCCCCGGCCGTCGAGCACCCGGGAGGTGAAGTTGGCGAACGCCCGCCCGGGGCCGCCGAAGAAGCCGGCCAGGGCCTGGTCGAACCCCCACGCCCGGCGCAGCAGCCCGGGCTCGAAGCGGTCGGCGGGTTTGGTGCTGCGCAGGTAGATAACCCGGGCGGCGAGGATCCCGATGACGGCGCCGACCACGGTGACGGCGGCCAGGCTGATCAGGACGCCGGCGGGGATGTCGAGGTGGTGCAGGCGGTCCTCGAACACCGGCTCGAGGAAGTGCTCGAGGGTCAGCACCCCGGGCAGGTTGAGCACGCCGCCGGCCGCCGCCAGCACGGCCAGCACCACCAGGGGCACGGTCATGGTGGGCGGCGACTCATGGGGCGTGGCCGGCGCCGCCTCAGCGGCGGCGGGCTCGTGCTCAGGCTCGGCCAGGGCCTCCGCCGTCGAGGCGCCGGCGTGCGCCTCCTCCCAGCGGGGTTGGCCGAAGAAGACCAGGAAGACCTGGCGGCTCATGTAGTAGGCGGTGAGCAGGGCGGTGATCACGCCCACCAACCACAGGAGGCGGTTGGAGTCCCAGGCGGCGGCGAGGATCTCGTCTTTCGACCAGAAGCCGCTGAAGGGCGGGATGCCGGCGATGGCCAGCCAGCCGACGATGAACGTGCCGGCGGTGATGGGCATGAGCTTGCGCAAGCCGCCCATGCGCCTCATGTCCTGCTCGTCGTGGAGCCCGTGGATGACCGAGCCGGCCCCGAGGAACAGCAGGGCCTTGAAGAAGGCGTGGGTGATCATGTGGAAGATGGCAGCCACGTAGGCGCCCACCCCGATGGCCAGGAACATGTAGCCGAGCTGCGAGATGGTCGAGTAGGCCAGCACCTTCTTGATGTCGCGCTGGGCCACCGCACACGTGGCGGCGAACAGGGCGGTGGCGGCGCCGATGACCGCGATCACGGTCAGGGCAGTGGGGGCGGCGTCGAGCAGGGGGTTCACCCGGGCCATCAGGTACACGCCGGCGGTGACCATGGTGGCGGCGTGGATGAGCGCCGACACCGGCGTGGGGCCCTCCATGGCGTCGGGCAGCCACACGTACAGCGGGAGCTGGGCCGACTTGCCGGCCGCACCCACGAACAGCAGGAGGGCGATGCCGAGGGCAGTCGTCTCCGGCAGGGCGCCGGCGTTCTCCAGGAAGCCCTCCTCGCCGGCGTAGCTGAGCGTTCCCAGCGAGGCGAAGGTCAGGAAGATGGCGACCATGAAGCCCCAGTCCCCCACCCGGTTGGTGACGAAGGCCTTCTTGCCGGCCACCGCCGCCGAGTTCCGCTCGAACCAGAACGACACCAGGAGGTAGGAGCACGCCCCCACGCCCTCCCAGCC
>DASZDK010000001.1:0-7753 GCA_035942035.1 Acidimicrobiales bacterium | reverse complement strand
G
Source organism: Acidimicrobiales bacterium (assembly GCA_035942035.1). Taxonomy (GTDB): domain Bacteria; phylum Actinomycetota; class Acidimicrobiia; order Acidimicrobiales; family CADCSY01; genus JAHWJR01. Next base: position 7,752 of record DASZDK010000001.1, on the reverse strand, counting down.
AGCTTGGTCATGTAGACGTCCTCCGCCTGGGCCTCAGGGTCTCCGTTGCGGGTGTCCTGCCAGGCGAAGTAGGTCGCGCCCTCGGTCGAAGCGACACCGACGTTGTGGTTGCTGTCGATGTTGTTGCCCCACACCCCGATGGTCCGGTCGATGCTCCGGTCCGTGATCCGTACGTTGGGAGCGAAGGTTGCGCCTTGGTTCCTGGAGGAGGTGGCGAACACGTCCTGCAGCCCCTCCTCGGGCTCGGCCGGGTTCAGCCGGTCGTCGTACCACGCCACGTCGACCCTCCCGTCGGGGGCGATGGAGAGGCCGGGCAGGTACTGATCGACGTCGGACCCGTCGTCGTTCAGGACGAGGCGGTCAGGCCAGGAATCGCCACCGTCCACCGAGGCGAGGAAGAAGATCTCGAAATCACCCTCGAAGTCGTCCTCCAGGTTGCGCTGCTCCGCATGGCTGCTCCACACCACGTACACCGCCTCGGACCTCGGGTCTGCGGCGATGACCGGTGGGCGGTCGGCGTCGGCGTTCCCGGGATCGATCTCGATAGCCTCCTCGAAGCTTGCCCCGCCGTCGGTCGAGCGCCGATAGTAGATGGGGCTGACTGGCGACTCCGGGTCCCCGAACGGAAGTGGTGGGAAGACCCTGGCCCAGTACACCGCGTGCACGGTTCCGTCACCGTCCACAGCCAACCCTGGGTAGTCGCCTCCCCGCTCGTCGGTGAGGTCGACCGGGGGGGCGAAGGTCCGGCCACCGTCCTCGGATGCGGCGACGTTGCTCTTCTGCTTCTCCTCGGCGTTGCGGAAGACTCCCTGACGCCAACCCACGTACACCCTTGAGCTGTCGGTGGGATGGACGGCGAGGACCGGGCCCTTGTTGAAGCCGATGTCAGGGTTGCCGTCGGGGGCCTCGAAGGCCATCGAGGTGCTGAAGCTCCGGCCGCCGTCGTCGGAGCGGGCCACGAAGATGTGGCGAGGGGTGTCGTCGCGAGCGCGGTCGAGGAACTCGCTGCCGACGAAGGCGACGTAGAGGGTTCCGTCCTCACTGAATTCCAGGGTGGCGTACGGCCCGTACTCGGCGCCGAGCGTGCAATCGAGGTACGGCTCCTGCATGAGGTCGCCCCCGCGGAACCAGCTCCGGCCGTCGTCGACGGAGATGTGGGTGGTGCAGGCGCGGTTCCCTCGGACGTTGGCCTCCACGATCACCAGCTCGCCGTTTGTGGGGTTGACGGCGATCTGCGGCGAAGAGTGGGCGCGCAGGGGATCGATGTCGCTCGTCACCTGGACCGCCGCCTTGACCGCCGACGACTCGGCCGGCAGGGCATGAGACGCCGGCAAGATGCCGAGCGCCATCGCCAGTCCGATCGTCACTGCCCCGGCTCGTGCCCCCATGTCCCCCCACCGCCACTAGATGCCAGATCCCCTTAGATACGACGGTCGAGGCGGATCATAGGGTGCTCGGCTGGCGGCGACGCAAGGCAGTGACGGCCGCCCGGGCGAGTGCGATGCTTCGAGAACTCCACACTCGCTCGGGGCTCCGTAGCTGAGCGGAGGTCGCCGATGTTCCTAGGACAGCACGCTTCTGGAGGCCTCCCGGCAGATGACTCGAACGAGCGAGTTCAGAGGGCATCCAGTCCGGCCTGGAAGAACCCACGGTTCAGGGCGACGGCTTCGTGGGCGGGCACACCGACCGGTTCGAAGGTGGCTTCCCACTCGACGGAACAGGCCTTGCCGCCCTCGTCCCGGACGCGGATCGTGGCCACGAGATTGTCGACGGGCAGGGGGCTGTCGTCGATCCGGAACTTGTGGTGTCGCTCCGCCTGCTCAAGGATGGTCTCGGAGACCACCGCTCCACCCACAACCGTGTTGATCCTTCGCTTGCCGTCGTCGAACATCTCTGTCTTCTCGATGGCCGGGTGCCATTCGGAGAGCTTGCCGGGGTCGCCGATTCGGTCCCACATCATCTTGGCGGGCACCTCGTAGTGCTTGGAGACACGGACGTCAGCCATTCGGGTTCCTCCTCCGTCGGGGCCGCCGGGGGCGGCCGTCGACGTCGAGCGTCCACCCACGAGATGGGTCACCACATGAGGCGAAGCCGTCACCTGCAAGCGACGGCTCCCCCAATTAAGGACGCCGGCGTCCCTCCTCAGGCGGGTGGACCTCGCCGACCGTTCTGGCGGCGTAGGCCACGAGCTCTGAACGCCGACCTACGCCGGTCTTCACCGAGAGGTTGGCCACGTGGCGCTCGACCGTCCGGGGTGAGAGGTACAGGCGGGACCCGATGTCCTTGTTCGCCAGTCCGAGGGCGAGCAGGCGGAGGACCTCGAGCTCTCGCGAGGTCACCCCGAGCGCTCGGAGTTCGCCAGGTACGTCGTCTCCACCTCGTCGTCTCGGGACGGCGGCGCCGGTCCGGCGAAGCAGGGAGCGGCACGCCGACGCCATCCGCTCCTCGCCCCGGGCGTCGAAGAACGCCAGTGCCTCTCGCAGCCACGGTACGGGGTCTCCCCAACCATCGGCGATCGCCGCTTCGGCCACCAGGCGCCGGCCGAGGTGGCGCAACCATTCGTGGTCGCCGAGCATCCCATCGGCCTCGGCGACGAGGGCGACGGCGCCATCGGCGTGACCGGCACGCCCGGCGGCGACGGCGTGGGCGTACCGGAGGAAGCTTCTGGTCATGAAGTGCACCGAGTTCTTGGCAACCCGAGCCTCAGCGGCCTCGTCGGCGGTCCCGTCGAGTTGGCGAACGAGCGCCAGCAACCCGGCGCCGGGTGCGGCGGAGTAATCACCCCCAGGGCCCATCGAAGCGGGGACGACGGCACCGTGGAGGTGGCGGCGCGCCCCTGTCCGGTCCTCCTCGACGAAGGCCAGGAGGGCGGTCGCCAACGAGGTCTTCACCTCGATGTCCGGCACGCCGGGGGCGTAGGCGAGCGCTTCTTCGATGCAGTGCTGCATCGCCTGCCGGCGCCCGGCCCGGGCGTGGACGTACGCCTCCAATGCCACGGCTGCCGCCAGGGTCTGGTTCAGGGCGTACCTCCGGGCCAGCCCAGCCGAACGGCGGGCGGCGACGGCACCAGGCTCAGGATCGTCCCGGAAGACGAGGGCGGCGGCGATCTGCACGTCCACCACCGAGGCGGTTGCCAATGCCCCTTGGGCCACGGCCAGGTGTCTCGCGTCCTCCAGACGGGTCACCGGGGCCCCCCGGAGCATGTCGATGGTCCCCAGCTCGTGCAGTGCCCGGGCCCGCCACAGCGTGAGGCCGTGGGTCTCGGCGACGGTGAGGGCACGGGCGAACGCGTCCTCGGCAGCCTCCAGGTCGAGACGGCGCTTGCTCCTTCCCAGGACCTCGAGGGCTTCGCAGGCAACTTCTGGAAGGCCGAGGCGTTCGGCGACCTCGAGCGCGGCCTGGGCCAGCGGAGGAGCCTGTGCGGGGTCCCGCATGATGGCTGTCTGGGCCCGCACGGCGTCGACCCGGGCGGCAAGGCGTTCGTCCGGCGCTGCCTCCGTCTCGGCGTGCGCCCGTTCCACGAGCTCGTGTGCCTCTTCCCAGTGCGTCGCCGCCAGTGCCGCCCGAGCCAGCCGGAGGTGGGCCTCGGCTCGCCGTTGGCCGGCGCTGGGGTCGTCCCCCAGCCTGGTCAGGAGTGACCCGCCCACATCGGCCGCTCGGTCCCACTTGCCGGCCAGTGACAGCGCCTGTGAAAGGCACTCGTCGACGTCCAGGCTGGTCGGGTCGTCCGCCGTCAACAGCCCACGGGCGCGGTCGAGGGTCACCTCGGCGGTGGCCAGGGCCCCGCGCTGGAGCGCCCGCCGGGCGGCCTCCAGAAGCAACTCGCCCGCTCGGCGACGATCACCTGCTCCCTCGGCAAGCTGTGCCGCCAGCTCGCACCAGTCGTCCTCCAAACCCGGGTGTGCACCCTCGACCGCCTCCAGTGCACGATGCGACAACACCGCCAGCTCGGGCGGGAGAAGCTCGGCCACCACGGCATCTCGCGAGAGCGCGTGACGGAACCGGAAGGTCGTCTCGCCCGAGTCGACGGAGACAATCTGGGCGTCGACCGCCCTGTGCAACGCCGTCAGGACGTCTTGCGGGCTGAGCCCAGTGATGGTCGGGAGAAGGCTCCAGTCGAACCGGCGCCCGAGCACGGCGGCGGCGACGAGCACGGCGCGAGGGTGCTCGCCCAGCGCGGCGAGCCGCCGCCGCATGCTGTCGGAAAAGGTCAGTGGCACGATGCGCCCGACCGTCCTGGACAGAGCCCACGACTCCCCGTCGGCGACCAGGGCACCCGAGGTCACCGCCACGGCCAGAAGCTCCTCCACCAGGAACGGCACGCCATCAGCACGCGCCGCAAGGTCCAGCACCTCCGCCGGCACGGTGCCGGCGTCGAGACACGAGCCGACCATCTCGGCCACCTCTTGCTCACCGAGACGGGGCACCTGGAGGAGCATCGAAACACGCCTGGCCTGAAGGGACCGTGCCAGCTCCAGCCCTGCTGAACGGTCTTCGTCTCTCGAGGTGACGAGGCACAGGACGCGTTCGCCGACGAGGTTGTCGGCGAGGTACTCGATGATCCGGAGCGTCTCCGGGTCGGCCCAGTGCACATCCTCCAACACGACGAGGCACCCTCGGTTCGAGGCCACGACCCGCAGGAACCGCAGCACTGCCTCGGCGAGCGCGATGACGGAGTCCTCGACCCGTGCGTCGTCCCCCCGCCACTCGGGAACGAGCAAGCCGAGGATGGGCCGGAAGGGCTGGAGCTCGGGTGCGTCCGAGGCGGCACCGGTGCGGGCTGCCGAGCACAGCGCCTCAGCGAGCGGCCGGTAGGCGAGGGGAGTGGCGGTCGGTACCGCCCGTCCGCGGAGCACGCGCAGGCCGCGATCCTCAGCGTGAGCAGCTGCTGAATGTGCCAACCGAGACTTGCCGATCCCCGGCTCGCCCACCAGGAAGACCACGCCACCCTGCCCGCCGGTGGCGCGCTCGATCGCATCGCACAGGGCGCCGGTCTCCAGGTCCCGCCCGACGACCCGGGACGCGAGCAGTGATGCCGCCCTGGGCCGTGCTCCGCGGCCCTCCATGCCGGTCGCCACGGGTCCATGATCGCTCATCTGCTCGAACGCGGGCGTGTGTCGACGCCCTCGTGGTGCTCAGTGCGGTGACCTAGTGGGCGCGATCTGGTGGCTCCAGATCACGCCACGGCTGCATCGCTGCGGCGCTTGGCCATGATCGTCACCACGGCGGCTGCCGCGGCCGCGACCTCCACCACGGCGGCCAGCACGGCGTTCGTGCGCCACGTGGGCTCCGAGTACCCGAGGAGGGTGCCGTAGCGCGCCAGGAGGAAGCCGGCGAGTGTGCCCACCGAGAGAGCAATGGCCGCGACGATGCCGAACCATCCGCGGCGGAAGAAGAGCAGCCCGGCCACGATCACGGACAGGGCCACGTTGAGGAGGAACAACGGACCAATCTTCGGCACGTTCCGGATCAACGCGAACCAGTCCAGCAGATGGATGAGACCCGCCGCGATAACGAGGACCCCAGTCACGATTCGAAGGTTCCGGTGGGCCATGGGGAATCTTCGGATCTGTCTGCCGCCTCGGATGGTGGGCATCCGGCTCTTGCCCGTGGCGACGACGAGATTCCGGAGATACAAGCTGTCGTCGCCTTCCCGGCCGAGCGGGGGCAGTCACCCGTTACTGTTGCGGTGGTGTCCAAGGACAAGCGCCTCTATCGGTCGCGTTCACGCCGCCTCCTCGCCGGCGTGTGCGGCGGACTGGCCGAGTTCTTCGGCCTGAACACGACGCTCATCCGGATTGGGTTCGCCCTCTTCGGGCTGTTCGGCGTCGGGGAAGTTGTGTACCTGCTCCTCTGGCTCATCGTCCCCAAAGAGCCTCGGTAGCGACGCTCTAGTCGGCGCACCGTGTACTGGGTGCTGGAGTACGACTACGTGGACGACTACCTCGAGCGGCGGCAGCCGTTCCGCCAGGCGCACCTGGCGCTGGCGCAGGCGGCCCAGCGACGGGGTGCGCTTCTCTTCGCTGGCACCCTCGACGAGCCGGTGGCGGGGGCGCTCCTGGTGTTCGAGGCCGACGACTCGTCACTCGTCGAGGACTTCGTACGGGCGGACCCCTACGTGGACAACGGCGTGGTGGTGGAGTGGCGCATCCGGCCATGGAACGTCGTCGTGGGGGATTGGGATGCTCCGGGGGCGTCGCCGCCCGGCGCCGCACCGTAGGGTCTCGTCCATGGTCGACCCTCGTGCCGAGCGACCGGACATGCGCGACTACGGCGTGGACACGCCGGCGTGGGCGGCCCTGCCGTGGGCGTGGGCCGCCGAGCGGCTGATCGCCAATCGCAACTTCTGGGTCGTCACCGTCTCCGCCGACGGCCGTCCCCACGCCATGCCGGTGTGGGGCGTGTGGGAGGAGGCCGAGCACCGCTTCGCCTTCTCGTGTTCGCCACGAGCCCGCAAGGCCCGCAACCTCGCTGCCAATCCCCGGGCCGTGGTCATGGTCGACGACACGGTGGAGTGCGTCTCGGTGGAGGGCCGGGCCGTCCTCGTCGGCGACCGAGCGCGGCGGGCGCAGTGGGCCGAGCGCTATGTCGGGAAGTACCGTCCGTTCTCGCCAGGCCTGAGCACGGAGTTCGTGACCCAACACCTCATCTTCGAGTTCGGGCCCGAGCGGGCCTTTGCCGTCATCGAACGGGAGGAGGAGTTCGCCACCCGGGCGACACGCTGGGTCTTCGAACCCGGGGCCTGACGACGTCTCGTCGTGCTCAGCCGGTTGCTCGCACGGCGTCGCCGGCGTCGGCCCGTTGCCGCTGGGGGACGACGGTGTACCTCGGGTCGTCGGCCGACGCCACGCCGGCGTGGAACACCGAGAAGCGGGTGCACGCCGAGCCGGCCACCAGGGCGAGGCCCGCCGCCGCCGCCGCCAGCGAGCTGCGGCGGGCGAGGGTGGCGCCCATCACGGCACCGCCTGCGGTCAACGCTCGGGCCCAGCGGTGAAGCCGGCCGGCGGTGCCCTGCCGGTAGGGCTCACCGGTGAGGCCCATGCTCCGGCACATGTGCTCGTCGGCGGCCAGCTCGAGGCCGGCTCCGAGCACGGCCAGCCGCCGCGCCGGCGACGCCTGCGCCGGCAGGACCAACACCATGGCCAGCCCACCGGCCGCCGCGCCGGCGCTGCCCACGAACACGAACGGCAGGTGCGGATAGGCGTCGTGCCAGGCGGGGACGGCGGTGTCGGAGGTCAGCACGGCGGTGTAGCTGGCGACCATCGGCGCCAGCGCAGCGGCGGCCAAGCCGGCGCCCCGCCCGATCCTCGGCCAGGCGCCGGTGGCCTCGGAAGCGGCGGCGAGGGCGGCCGGCGGGCCGTAGGCAGCGAGCAGCCAGCTGCCCACGTTCATCGGGGAGGTGGGTCGGACCACCCGCAGCATGTTGTAGAAGCGCTCGGGACGACCGAGGTCGTGGACCAAGAACCAGGTGCTGGCGGCCAGGTTGGCGGCGGCGGCGAAGCGAGAGGCCCGGCGCAGCCGGCGGTTGCCGCTGAGGTCGGCGCCGGCGGCCAGCAGCGAGGAACCCGCCATCAGCCCGCCGGTGAGGAAGTACGCCGGGATGTCCCACTTCCACACCGGCTTCTTGACGACCGGCCGCCCGTAGTACGACCGGAACTCCGCCCGCGGGACCATGGGCTGGTCGCCATCCCGGCGACCGCGCCTGGGGGGCGTGCCGTCGGCGCCGCTCACCCGCGGCTGCCGGCGAAGGCG